>JACQZB010000130.1:0-62369 GCA_016207925.1 Nitrospinota bacterium | reverse complement strand
AACCCGCCGCTACGCCTGTTCCGGCGGCTGGTTGTAGCGGATGATGCTGAACAGTGTTTCGGACGACTCCGGCTCCAGCGAAACGAACTTCAGGCCCATGCCCGGCCCTGGCTCCTCCTCGGAAAGCCCATCGTCCAGCGAGACGGAGCGGGCCACCTCGCATTCGCCCACAATGGTTTCGTGCCGCATCCCCACGGCCAGGATCATCCGGAAGGCGGCGCGGATCCCCGCCGGCAGCGGCTGCGCGGTCCGCACGTACACCCCGTTCATGCTGACATCGTGCGTACGGTTATAGGTAAGCGACTTGCCGCCGTGTTCAAGGGTGATGGAGGTTTCAAAGGGCACGCGCAGGCGGTACCGGCGCGAAGCGGCGTCTCCCTGTTCCGGCCCCATGGCGCTACACGTAGGAAAGGATGGTTTCGGGTATGTCGTACAGCGGCGCGACCTTGTCCACGCCGCCGAGCTTGATGGCTTCCTTGGGCATGCCGAACACGACGCATGTTTTTTCGTCCTGGGCGATGGTGGCGGCGCCCTCCTTTTTCATGTTGAGCATCCCTTCCGCGCCGTCGGCCCCCATGCCGGTCATGATCACGCCGATGGCGTTTTTCCCAGCGACCTTGGCGACGGAATTGAACAGCACCTCCACCGAAGGGCGGTGGCGGCACACCAGCGGGCCGTCCTTGACATTGACGAAGTAGCGCGCGCCGGAGCGGCGCAGCAGCATGTGGCTGTGGCCGGGCGCCACCAGGCACACGCCGGGAACCAGGCTGTCCCCGTCCTCCGCCTCCTTGATCTTGAGTTGCGACACGGAATCCAGCCGCTTGGCAAACGCGGTGGTAAAGGTTTCCGGCATGTGCTGCACCACCAGGATGCCGGGGCTGTTGGGCGGCATCCGGGAGAGCACCTCCTTGAGCGCCTCCGTGCCGCCCGTGGAGGCGCCGATGGCCACCACCTTGTTCGTGGTGGCCACCATGGCGGTCAGCGGCTTGCGCTTGGCCAATTCCGCGCTGGCCAGCATCGGACGCACTTTCGCCCGGGCGGCGGACTTGACCTTGTCCAGCAGTTCGATGGTGATTTCGGAGAGGTTGTGCTTCTCCGCCACGGGCTTGGCCACCACGTCCACCGCGCCCGCCTCCAGCGCCGCCATGGTGGTTTCCGCCCCTTTCTGGGTCAGCGAGGAGACCATCACCACCGGCAGCGGGTGATGCTTCATCAGTTTTTGCAGGAACGTCACCCCGTCCATGCGGGGCATTTCCACGTCAAGGGTGATTACGTCCGGCTTAAGCTCAACGATTTTGTCCCGCGCCACGTAGGGGTCGGGCGCGGAGCCGACCACCTCGATTTCCGGATCGGAAGCCAACGCGTTGGTGATCACCTGGCGGGCGATGGCGGAGTCGTCAACGATAAGAACCCTGATCTTTTTCATGCGTTATCGTCTTTAGTACAGCAGTTCGTCAGGATTGCACAGGTCACCGGCGGCGAGGAGGATCACAGGGCCGGCGTCGGTCTGGCCAACGCCGTACAGGTACTCGGTGGGGACACTGCCGTAAAAGGTTTCCGGCGGCGATATTTTGGAGCGGGGGAACACCTTGATGCCGGTCACCTCGTCCACTTTAAGCCCGGTGGCCACCCTGGAGATTTCCACAATGATGATGTTTTTCTCGCCGCCCACGGCCATCTTTTCGCGGTCAATGTCCAGCCGCCCCTTGAGGTTGAAAACGGGGATGATCTGGTCGCGAAGGTTCATGACGCCTTCGAGGAATTTTTTAGTGTTCGGCACGCGCGTGATGGACTCCGAGGTGATGATCTCGCGGACCCGCAGAATGTCTATGCCATACGTCTCCTCGCCAAGGACAAAGGTGAGGAAGGTAAAGGTTTCCTCCTGAGCGGCGGCGGATGCGGCGCCCGCGGGGGCGGTGGCCGCGGGTTTGGCGGCGGGCGCGGCGGCCCGTGGAGCGGCGATGGGGGGCGCGGGCTTGGCGGCGGCGGGCATGGCCGCCACGGGCGGCGCGGGCGCGGGGATTTCCTCCACGGCGGGGCCTTTTACGGACGAGTCGCCCCGAAGCTCCGCCACCACCTGCTTAAGGCGGTCGAGCGAGTGGAACATGCGCTCGATCTCAGCCTCGGTGGCGGCGCCGCGGTCGCGCACGCCGTCCAGAAATGTTTCAAACTCCTGGCCGGTGGTATGGATGGCGCTTAGCCCCAGCATACCGGCGTTGCCCTTGACGCTATGAACCCGCCGGAAGATGTCGGCGATCAACTCGCTGTCGCCGGGGGCTTTCTCAAGCGCCAGCAGATCTTCCTCGACCCCTTCGATGTGCGATTGGGTGTCGGCGAAAAATTCGTTCATCAAAGCGTCGTCCGCCATGGCGGCTGTCTCCCCTTAATGGTCCGCGTAAGAGCGCGCGTCGGTCCGCAGCAGGCCTTCGATGTTCACCACCAGGCCCACGTTGCCGTCGCCGAGGATCGCCCCGCCCAGGATGCCGGGGATGTGGTGGAACATCTTCCCCAGGTCCTTGAGCACCACCTGCGTCTCCTCGATGATCTCGTCCACCATCAGACAGCACTGCAGCCCCTCGCGGTCTATCACCATCACCACGGAATTCCAGGGGTGCTTGTGCTTCGGGGTGACGCCGAACACCTCGTGCAGCCGGATCAGCGGATAGATGTGATCGCGAATCTGCACGATCTCCCCCTTGGTCTTCACGGAGGAAACCTGCTGGCGCGAGGGATGGATGGATTCGCGGATCCATTCCATAGGCACAATGTACTTTTCCTTGCCCACGGCGACCACCAGGCCGGAGATGGTGATAAGCGTGTTGGAGAGCGGCAGCGACAGCGTGAACTCCGTCCCCTTGCCCAGCGTGGTGCTGATGTCCACCTTGCCCTTGTTCTCCTTGAGCGTGGTCATCACCACGTCCATCCCCACGCCGCGCCCGGAAACGTCGGTGACCTTTTCGGCGGTGGAGAAACCCGGCGCGAAGATGAGCTTGTAGGCCTCCTTGTCGGGCATGGTGTCGGCCTGGGCGGCGGTGATGACGCCCTTTTCAACGGCCTTGGCGCGCAGCTTGGCCGCGTCCATTCCCTTGCCGTCGTCGCGGATGCGGATGACAAATTCGCCTTTCGTTTCCTCGGCGATGACCTCCACGCGGCCCATGGGATTCTTGCCCGCCGCCTGCCGGACGTCCGGCGCTTCCAGCCCGTGGTCCACGGCGTTGCGGATGATGTGGTTGAGCGGGCTTTCCAACTGCTCGAACAGGCTTTTGTCCAGCAGCAGATCCTCGCCGCGGATTTCGATGTCGGCCTTTTTGCCGATGGCCTCGGCCAGGTCGCGCACCATGCGCGGCAGCTTCTGGAAAATGCCCTTGATGGAAACCTTGCGGACTTCCGCCAGCCCTTTTTGCAGGTTGAAGATAAGCTCGGAAAAGTCCACGTTGGCGTTCTTGAACTCCATGACGGACTTTTCGATATCCATGCCCCCCTCAAGTTTTTTCTGGAGGTAGTTGAAGACTTCCGCGTTGATGATCAGTTCGCCGACGACATCCATGAAGCTGTCTATCTTCTCTTCCTCGATACGCATGGTCTTCTTGAGACCGGCGATGGGGGTTGGCTCCTTTTTCTTTTTGGCTTCCGCGATTTCCCGCGCTTGCTGCCGCTGGTCCGACGCGGCCCTTTCCACCGCTTCGGGCGTGACTTTGCCCTCCTCCACCAGGATTTCGCCAAGCTTTTTCTGCTTGGTGAGCGCCTCCTCGACGTCTTCCTCGGAGATCAGCCCCTGCTGGATAAGCATCTTCCCCAGCGGGGGCGCGGCCTCACCGCTGGGCCGGGCTTCGGGGCCAAGCACCGCCTCGCGCAGCCGCTCGATCTGTTCGAGCAGGCGTTCAACCGGCTCCTTGTCAATCAGCCCGTCGGTGGCCAGGTCCAGGCGCAGCTTGTCAATTTCCAGAAACACCTGGTGGGGCTTGATTTCCTTCGCCGCCTCCTCCTTGGAGGCGAGGATGTTCTCCACCTGTTTGAGCAGCGCCGCTTCGTCCGGCGTATGGGTAACCTCCATGTCGCCGGAGGCGAGCCGGTTGAGCATGTGGTCGAGGCGGTCCTTGCCGCGCAGCAGGACATTGATGATGTCCTTGGTGGCCGTGCGCGCGCCCTTGCGAAGGTCGTCGAGCAGGAATTCCAGCTTGTGCGCGAAATTGCGGATGTGGTTGAGGTTGAAAAACGCCGACGACCCCTTGATGGAGTGCATGGTGCGGAAAATCGCGTTGAGAACCTCCATGTCCTTGGGGTTCTTCTCCAGCGCGATGAACTTTGGATCCAGGCCGTCAAGCTCCTCAAGGGTCTCCTTGATGAACTCGACGAGGATCTCCTGGTCCAGCTCGAATTCTTCGGCCATCAGTCCTTCCGCTTAACCATGTTTCGTATCAGGTTTTCCCACCGTGTCAGCTTGCCCACGGCCTCGTCCACCCCCGCCCGGATCACCTCCAGGTCGCCCAGGGGCTTGAGGTAGCACTCGTTGGCGCCGTTGCGCAGGCAGGCCAGCACGTTTTCGATGGTCACCACGCCGGTCATCATCAGCACCTGGATCATGCCGTTGTACTTCTTGATCCGTTTGAGCAGCTCGATGCCGGACATGCCCGGCATCATGATGTCGGAGATCACCACCATGTAGTTCTCCTCGAAAATCTTCTTGAGCGCCTCCTCCGCGTTGTGGGCCACGCCCACCTCGAATTCGTGCAGCCGGAAATACTTCGCCAGCGAGCCGGCGATGGACTGCTCATCGTCAACGATCAGAAGTTTCACCTCCATGACGGCGTCAATCCATGCGCTTGTAGATGGTGGGGCGGATATACCGGAACTTGTGCTGGATGCCCGTCAGGCTTTCCGAGTGCCCGATCATCAGGTACCCCCCGTTGGCCAGCGCCTGGTAGAATTTGTTCACCAGCGCCTCCTGCGTCGGTTTGTCAAAGTAGATCATCACATTGCGGCAGAAGATAAGGTCGAACCGCCGCTTGAACGGAAAGGCCGCCGTCATCAGGTTGAACCGCTTGAAGTGCACCACGCGGCGCGCCTCCTCGCGCACCCGGTAGTTTTGCGCGCCGCCCGGCGCCTTTTCAAAAAAACGTTTGCGCGCCGCCGCCGGCACAGTGCCGACCCGCTCCTCCGGGTAGAGGCCTTGGGCGGCGCGCTCCAGCATCCGCAACGAAATGTCCGTCGCCAGTATCTTGATCTGGTTCGACGAGGGGATGCGCGCGTCTTCAAGCAAGGTGAACGCCAGCGAATACGGTTCCTCCCCCGACGAGCAACCCGCGCTCCATACGCGAAGCTCCTGATCGGATGGGGCTTTCTTGCGCTCCAACGTTTCAGGAATCACCGTTTCGCGCAGAAAATTGAAGTGGTTGATTTCCCGGAAAAAGCTGGTGATGTTGGTGGAGATGGCGTCCAGCAGGCTGACCAGCTCGTCGCCCGAACGGTCGTCGCGGACCAGATCATAGTACTCGCGGAACGTGTTGATGCCGTGCGAGCGGAGCCGTTTGCCCAGCCGCGTGCGCAACAGCTCCTTCTTGCCATCGTGAAGATTGATGCCGCTTTTCTCGAATATGAGGTCACGGAACATCTGGAACTCGCGGTCGGACAGGGTGAATCCCCCCGTGTACGCGGTTTGTGTTCCGGCGCCGTTCATCCTGCGTGGCTCCTAGTCTCGCGCCGCGGTCATTGGCCCGCCGCGCGCGCGGCGTGGACCAATTCCTCCGGGGAAAGCACCCGGCCCACATCGCGCAGCATTTTCACTTTCCCCTGGATTTTGCCCATCCCCAGAATGAATTCCGTGGAGATGTGGCTGCCGAAGGCCGGGGCCGGTTCGATTTGCTCATGGGAGATGTCCAGCACCTCGGAAACCGTGTCCACCAGGATGCCCATCAGCGTGTCGTCAATATCCACCACGATGATGCAGGTTTCCTCGGTCGGCTCGGCCTCTTCCATGCCGAACTTCAGCCGCAGGTCAATCACGGGGATCACCTTGCCGCGCAGGTTGATGACCCCCTTGATGAACACGGGCGTCTGCGGCACCGGCGTGATGTCCATCAAACCGATGATCTCGCGCACCTTGAGTATTTCCAGCCCGTACTCCTCGTCGCCGAGTACAAAGGTCAGGTATTTGCCCTCCAGCCCCTGGCCCTGGGCCGAGGCCTTGGCGGAGGCGGCTTCACCGCCCTTGTTATCCGTCGCCATAGTTGTTCTCCCCGCGCAAGGTGGTTATGGACGCGCGCTCCCTTCTTCCTTTTGCTTGATGATCGAGGCGCTCATGTTGCGTTTCCAGCGGTCCAATCGCTCTTCCGAGAGCCGGACCAAATGCAATATCTCCGCCAGATCCTCGAACGGCTTGAGAATGTAATCCGTGGCGCCGTACTCCAGCGACTTCATGGTCTTGTCGAAGGTGGAGTAGGCCGTCATCATGATGACCTGGATGGAAAAGTCTATGGCCTTGATGGCGCGCAAGGTTTCAAGCCCGTCCATGCCCGGCATATTAATGTCGAGCAGCACGACGTTGTATTTCGTTTCGCGCAACGCCTCGATGGTCTCCTTGCCGCTGGCGGCGCTTCCCACCTGGTAGCCTTCAAGGCGCAGGTACGCGCCCAGCGAGGTGCGGATGCCCTCCTCGTCGTCCACGATCAGGATATTCACGGTCATCGCCCCGCTCCTTATGCTTCAGGCGGCGTGGTCAATCTTATCATTTTTCCCCGCCGGGCCGTCAGATGGCGGCCACCACGCCGCTTACGTCAAGTATCAGCCCCACGTGCCCGTCGCCGAGTATCGTCCCGCCGGAGATGCCCGGCAGCCCCTTGAATCGCCGGTCAAGGCTCTTGATCACCACTTGCTGCTGGCCCAATAGGTCGTCCACCATGAAGCCGAACTCTTTGTCGTCGCTCTCCACGATGATCACCAGCCCCTCCCAGGGGTTGTGGTGTTCGGCGTCCTCGACGCCCAAAAACTCATGCAGCCGGATCAGCGGCAACAGCTTGCCGCGCACGTCGAGCATCTCCCCCTGCTTGCGGAAGGTGGAAATCTCCTCCCGCCGCGGACGGATGGATTCGCGGATGGAAATGGTGGGGATCACGAACCGGTCGTGCCCGATACGCACGATCATGCCGTCCACGATCGCCATGGTCAGCGGCAGGCGGATGGTGAACGTTGAGCCGCGCCCGGCCACCGAGTTGATCTCCAGCCTTCCGCCCAGGCGGTCTATGTTGGACCGGACCACATCCATCCCCACGCCCCGGCCCGAAATTTCCGTGGCCACGTCGTGCGTGCTGAAGCCCGGCAGCAGGATCAGGTTGTATATCTCCGCATCGGTCAATTCCTGCTCGGCGGTGATCAGGCCTTTTTCAAGAGCCTTCTTGCGGACTTTTTCCCGGTCAAGCCCCTTGCCGTCGTCGCGCACCTCGATATGCACGTTGCCGCCGCGGTGGTACGCCACCAGCCAGATGTCGCCGGTCCGCGATTTGCCCTTGGCCTCCCGCTCCTCCGGCGGCTCGATGCCATGGTCCATGGAGTTGCGCAGCAGGTGGACGAGCGGATCGTTAAGCTCCTCGATGAGCGTTTTGTCTATTTCCGTGTCCTCGCCGGACAGATGCAGGTTGGCCGGCTTTTTCACCTTCTTGGACAGGTCGCGCACCAGCCGGCTCATTTTCTGGAACGTCTGCTTAAGCTGCACCATCCGCAGCGTCAGCACCTGGTCCTGGATGTTCTTGGTGATCTTGCTCAGGTTGATGATGTTCTTGAACAGGCCGCGGTTGGCCTCTTCGAGCGTGTACGACTCCTGCGTGACGATGGACTGGCTTATCACCAGTTCGCCTACCAGTTCCAGGAGCGTGTCAAGCTTCTCCGTGTCTATCTTCAGCGAGGTGGCGCTGACCTTCTTTTTCTTGTCTTCCTGCCGGGCCAGCGCGCCTTCCACGGTGTCCTTGTCCACCGCGCCCATGTCCACAAGGATTTCGCCCAGCTTGCGCTTCTCCTGCGCCTGCAGGGCCATCGCCAGGTCCTCTTCGCTCACTTTGCCCTCGCGCACCAGCATTTCGCCGAGCGCGGGCAGTTCGCGTTCTTCCTCTTCGCCCGGTTCGGCCTGCGGCCGTTCCGCCAGATCGGAGAGCACGGCCACCAGCCCCTCGATGGCGAACTTGGGGATTTCCAGGTTCGCGTTGGGCATTCCCGCCTTGGCCTTCTGGCAGTTGACGGACAGCCCTTCGTTGACCGCCTTGACCACGTCCACCGCGCGCAACAAGGCGTCAATCATCTCCTGGTTGCATACCAGCGTCTTTTTGCGGAACCGGTCGAGCAGGGTTTCCGCCTCGTGGCAGATGACATTGATGGTGTTGACGCCCAAAAACCCCGCGGCGCCCTTCATGCTATGGTAGGCGCGGAACAGGTTGTTGATGATCTCCGCGTCGGTGGGGTCGCCTTCCAACTCCAAAAGGTCGGCTTCGATGTTCTGCGTGGCGTCGCCCACTTCGGTGACAAATTCGGTGTAGATCAGCAGATCCTCGTCGCTGGCGATCTTGAGGATTTCAGGCGCCATTGGCGTCACCGCGGCGCGCGGCCCCTTGGACGCGGCGGCCGGTTGGGGCGCCGGAGGCGGCGCGGCGGCCTGGCCCTTCTCCGGCACGGGAACGCCGATGGTCACCTGCGGAGCCTCCGGCGGGGCGGCGCCGAACAACTCCGCGAGCTTGCGGAGCACGCCGCGCGCCTGATCGGCCAGGTCTTCCGGATAGACCGGCTCGTAACAGGCCGACAGGATCATGATCCCGTCGGTGGTCAGGTCAATGGCCCTCTGGCCGTCGGCGAGGCCTTCCATCAGGCTTTTTTCGTACAGCTTGCCCAACGCGCCCGCCACGTCGGCGATGGAGCGCTCCTTTTTTTCCGCCAGCATGGCGCCGTGCACCTGCTCGAACTCCATCATGATGTCGGAGACGGATTTTTTGTCCGTCATGTCCGCGTCGAGCATGGTCACATCGTTGGCGATGCGGGAAAGCTTTTCCGCCACCGGGTTGGGCGGAGCGGCGCCGCCGCCATTCTCGTCAGTGTACGGCTGGTGGGGGGGCTGCGCGTCCAGCGAGGCGAAAAAGTCGTCTTCGCCGCTACCCGCCGCGGAGGCTGGCGTGGGGACCGAGCACGGATCGAATCCGGCGGCGCACACTTGGTAGGCGTCCTTGATGACGCGGACGACCTCCACCGCGCGCGCCTCCAGCGCGGCCATGTCCCCTTTTCCGGAAAACGCCTCCTGGAAAACCTTCACCCCCTCGCGTCCGCTTTCGATGCCCGCGGCGCCGTCCTCCACCATTTCCATCAGCAACTTTTCGAAGAGCTGCGCCAGGGTCTCGCACATCCAGGCCAATTTGCCGTTGAACGCGGCGCGGACTTCGGGGAGCACCTTCTCCAACGCCAGCATGATGTCGGAGATGGCTTTCTTGTCAGTAAGGTCCGGCGAGAGCGCGGAAAGAATGCCCCCGATCTCGCCGAGCGTCTCGATCAGTTCCTTGCGGCCATTGGGTGACACGCCGTTCTCCCCCAGAGTTGAGCGAGGGCTATGGTTTTGACATCCAGTTTAAACAAACGGATTGTAACATATTGGCGCCCGTTTTCCCCTCAATTAATAGGCGTTATGCGGGGCGCGGGGGACGGCCCTACCGCGCAAGCCACAAAGGGTCCTTGGACAGGCCACGGGTCAGGATTTCCAGGCCATTGCCAGTTACCAGCGCCATGTCCTCCACCCGCGCCCCGCCAATTCCGGGAAGGTAAATACCTGGCTCGATGGTGAACACCATGCCCGGCTCCGCCACCCCCGTGGAGATGTACGACACCCTGGGTTCCTCGTGAATCACCATCCCCACGCCATGCCCCGTGCCGTGGCCGAACTGATCCCCATAGCCCGCCGCCTTTATCAGGTCCCGCGCGGCGGCGTCAATGGCGCGAAGCTCCGCTCCGGGGCGGACCGCGTCCAGCGCGGCGAGGTTGGCCTCGTTAACCACCCGCAGAACCTCCTGCATCCGGGGTTCCACCGCGCCGATGGTGAAGGTCCGGGTAGTGTCAGTGTAATAGCCCCAGCCTTTGACGCCCCAATCGAGCGTCACCACCTCGCCCGGTTCGATGGCCTTGGAGGAAGCCACCCCATGCGGCAAAGCCGCGCGCGCGCCGGACGCGACGATGAAGTCGAACGCCGGCCCGTCGCCCCCCAAGGCGCGCAGCCGGTATTCCAGTTCCACCGCCACGTCGCGCTCCACGGCGCCGGGCCGGATCAACTCCCGCGCGGCGGGCATCGCCGTTTCAAGCATGGCCACCAGCGCCCGGAGCGTCCCGATTTCCGCCTCGTCCTTGATCAGGCGCTGGGTTTCGACTATTTTTTCGGTAGGAACAAATTCAACATTGGGGCAGCCCTGGCGCAGTTTGGCCAGCTTCGCCACGCTCACATGCTCCGCCTCGAACCCCAGCGTGCGGACCTCCAGCCGCGCAAGCAGTCCGCCCAGCCCTTCGGCCAGATCATTGACACGCTCCAGCGCCATGCCCGGCGCCTCGCGCGCCGCCTGCTCAAGGTAACGGAAATCGGTGAGAAACCACGCGCCGCCGGCGGTCAACAGCGCCACCGC
Organism: Nitrospinota bacterium; assembly: GCA_016207925.1. Lineage (GTDB taxonomy): Bacteria > Nitrospinota_A > UBA7883 > UBA7883 > UBA7883 > JACQZB01. The sequence goes on along the minus strand of JACQZB010000130.1, from coordinate 51,735 downwards.
GGAACTGCCCGAAAAGCCGGAAAGGTAGCGCGTGTTGACCAGGGAAGTGACCAGCAGCGCGTCGAACGGGCGCGAGGCGATCTCGCGCATTACCCGCGCGCGCCGCGCGGCATGGTAGGGCGCCGCGGCGGCGGGATCGCCCAGAATCATTCGCCCCGCCGGGCGGCCAGCATCGCCGCCCCGTCCACGGCCAGCAGGTAGCCATCCGTCCCGAAGCCCACCACGATCCCGGAGGCCAGCGCGGAAAGGTAGGAATGATGGCGGAACTCTTCACGCTTGTACACGTTGGACATGTGGATTTCCACGAAGGGGATATCCACCGCCGCCAGCGCGTCCCGGATCGCCACGCTGGTATGGGTGAAGGCCCCGGCGTTGATCACGATCACGTCCGCCGCGCCCGCCGCGCCCTGGATGATGTCCACCAGTTCGCCCTCGTGGTTGCTTTGCCGGATGGTGAGCGCGAGCCCCCGGTCGGCGGCCCGCCGGGCGATGGCGTCATTGAGCGCCTCAAACCCCGTGTCACCATACACCTCCCGTTCCCGCTTGCCCAGCAGGTTGATGTTAGGCCCGTGTATCACCAGAAGACGCGCCATCCGTCAATCCTCCCCGTCCCGGAGTTTGCCGATATTTGAAAGCATGGACTCCAGCGCGAAAAGCTGCTCCTGCCTGCCGTCGGGGGCGCGCCGCGCCGGGTTGCGCCGCGCCGCCGCGTGGGTGTGATGCGCCCGCTGCCGCTCATCGCGCTCGACCGCCTGGCGGATCAACGCTTCGCGCGCCAACCGGTCGTAACGTTCCACCAGCGAATGCACATAGCGCGAATTGGGGTAGTGGTGTTCCAACCGGCGGGCAAGGTTGTCAGCTTCGATGTGCTTCCCTTCCTGCTCGTACAGTTTGCACAACAACACCACGCCGGCGCACACGTCCGGCCAGCGTTCCACCAGCGGGATCAAAATACGCCGCGCTTTATCTTTATCGCCCTTGTCGTAGTACAACTGGGCCAACAGCACCATCGCCGCGCGCCGGGGCGTGGTCAAGGCCACCCCCAGTTCCAATGCCTCGATGGCTTCATCCACTTTGCCAAGGCTCGCCAAGGCGTCGGCTAATGGAATGTAATAGTAAGAATTGCGGTCAAGCGCGCAACGGGCGGTGTAGATTTCCACAAGCTTCTCCCAATACGCGGGAGTGCCCTTCCACCCTACCACCTGTTTGGACATTAATTTGATTAAATTATATGTTAATTAGGTATAATATTTCGGATTTGAATTATTTTTGGAAAAGCGTGCGGCAAGGTCCTTCGGCTTTGCCTCAGGACTTCAACAATAAGCGTGAGATGCCTTTACCGCCGCCCTGAGCGGAGCGAAGGGCCTTGCGGTTCAAATTTCAAATTGAGACACTACTGTAAGCACGGAAAACTTGCGTTTTTCTCCAATCACTGGTGAAATGGAAGAATGAATACGAATCGTCAATCCGCGCACGGCATGGTCCGTCGCAACTGGCCCGCCGCGCTGGCCATCGCGCTGGCGTTGTACGCCATCGTCGCCGGACCGGATATTACAAGCCATGACTCCGAAAGCGAGGCCTCGGCCACGCCGGGCCAGGCGAAGGTTCTGGCGCCCGATTTTACCCTGTCCACGCCGGACGGCAAAAAAATCACGCTGTCCAAACTGCGTGGCTCGTGGGTGTTCGTCAACTTCTGGGCTACTTGGTGCGGGCCGTGCGTGGTGGAGATGCCCTCCCTGAACAACTTCTACCGCCTGATGAAAAAAGAAAACCTCAAGGTGCTCGCCGTGAGTATTGACACCAACGGCCCGGACGCCGTGCGCGAGTTCGCCGCGAGCAAGGGGCTGGATTTTCCCGTCCTGCTCGACGGCAAAGGCGAAGTGGCCGCCAGTTACGGCGTGACGAGCATCCCCTTCACCGTGGTCGTCTCGCCGGAGGGGTATGTGGAAGCCAAGGCGGACGGCGCGCGGGAATGGGACGACCCGGAAATGATCCAGTTCTTCCGCGACTTGATGAAGGGAACCGTCCAAAAAACCGTCCGCGCCGATTAAACCAGCCGCGTAACTCCCGTTCCGGGAACGATCTCGCCCAGGGCGAACACCTTTTCGCCCCCCGCGCAAAGGTCATGGGTCAAGGCGGTTGCGTGAGCGCCCTCGATGACGATCACCATGCCGATACCCATGTTGAACGCGCGGAACATCTCCCGCTCCGGCGCGCCGGAAGTCTGCGCGATAATGCGGAACACCGGCGGAACTTCCCACGCGCTTATATTGATCTTCGCGTCCACCTTCGAGGGCAGGATGCGCGGCAGGTTGTCTATCAGCCCGCCGCCGGTGATGTGCGCCAGTCCCTTTACCGGATACGTTTGCAAAAGCGGCCATAACACGCGCGAGTAGTCGCGGTGCGGCGCCAGCAGTTCCTCGCCCACCGTGCGTCCAAGTTCGGGAACGTGGGTGTCCACTTTCATCTTAAGCCGGTCGAAGAACACTTTGCGGGCCATGGTGTAGCCGTTGGTGTGCAGCCCGCTGGAGGCCAGGCCCAGGATCACGTCGCCGGGTGCGATAGTGGCGCCGGTGATGATTTTCGATTTTTCCACCACGCCGGTGATGAGGCCGGCCAGGTCGTACTCGCCCCTCACATACACGCCGGGCAGTTCCGCCGTTTCCCCGCCGACCAGCGCAAGGCCCGCGGCGCGGCAGGCGGAAGCCATGCCCGTGACAAGCTGCTCGATATGCTCCGGCGCCAGTTTTTCGACGGCGATGTAGTCCAGGAAGGTTATCCCCTTGGCCCCTTGGCACAGAATGTCGTTCAGGCTGTGGTTGACCAGGTCGGCGCCCACCGTGTCGTGCTTGTCGGCCATGGCGGCCACCATCAACTTGGTGCCCACGCCATCCACGCTTTGCACCATTACCGGCTCGCGGTAGTTTTTTAGCGCCGGCCCCAGATCGAACAGGCTGCCGAACGTGCCCAGACCCGTGAGTACGGAAGGGTTGTGGGTGGAGCGCGCGGCGGCCTTGATGCGGTTCAGGCTTTCCGCCCCCGCGTCAATATCCACCCCGGAAGTTTTGTAGGTGATTTTCTCGTTCATGGGGGACAATTGTAGTGTTAATGGGCCACGTTTAAGAAGAACGGCTCGCTTGTTGATTCGCAATGTCAACCCAAGTTTTCACTATGCCAGGTAATCGCTCAACCACTTCGTAACCGAATAACACTTCATCCGTATATCCCATATGCAGCATATCGAAAATTCGGCAAAGGTATGATTTACCGCATTTCCACCATGTGTAGTGAGCGTCAAGCATAAGGTAATGGAGCGCCTTTATTTTCTCATGCTCCTGCAACTCAGCCAATTCCATTCCGTCAAGTAACGTTTCGTACACACCATCGGCGACACGGCTGCCAAATGTGGTGGTGTAATAGTATTCTTTGACTTCCCAAATGGCTACAGGATTAATGTGGGCAGGAAACGCGCCATCCATCCTCCGCGCCAGCGTCCGCAGAGGAATTCCATCCTTTGTGAAGGTCGTCAACTTCGCGGGCGCGAAGTCACAAGCATATTCTTTGGCGTTGGCTTCAACGATCATGTTGATAATCCCGGTAAAATACGCGGGAGTTTTTTTCGCCTTTTTCTGTTTATTCATCGGCAAAGGGCAGGTAGGTTTATACTCTTTCTTGAGGGAGTTAAAGACCGATTTCGCCCTTTTTACATCCATAAGACGGGGTTCGACAAATGTATTTAGAATCGTGGCGCGCCGCTCAAAATAATGTAGCAAATTATTTGCAAACTCTGTGGGAGTTTTCTCGTTGCCAATGCGCTCCCCGTCCAATTGCAAATGGTCGAAAGCGTTTCGGATCTCTTTTATGGACGGTATTTTGATCTGGTTTTTTCTTCGTATAGTGTATCCGGTTTCCTGGCTCACGCTTCTAACGGCCGCCCAAAACGGCTTTGGCAAATTCGCAAAAAGAGGATCAGCTTTCATTGAACGATTCCTCCATGCGCCGCACGAAATCACCAAAGGATATGCCCATTGCAAGGCAAACTTCCCTAGCTTCCAAAAGATCTAAAATTTTCTCCCCTGATTCGTACTTGCTAATGTAGGATTGCGGCCTTTTCAGGCGCATGGCGAGATCAACTTGCCGCAGTCCAGCGGTTTCACGGATATTCCGAAGAAGCTCCCGAATTTTTTTTTCTTGGCCTTTACGAGTTACGCGCATTGGCATTAATATACCTTTGATTGACTAATATCCCATTTTAGGATATGCTTTGACTTGACCAATAAAAGCCGGGTTTCAGCTCGATGACACAACAAGTTTTGTTTCAAGATACGCCCCACAAATACATCACTCCGTTTACCGCGCAAATGCTTAAATGGATCGGAAACAAGCAAAGGTTTGCGCATGAAATTGTTGGCGCGTTTCCGGAAAAATTCGGCTCTTATCATGAACCTTTTCTCGGAAGCGGCGCAGTTTTGGGTACGCTTGCGCCAAATGGGAAAGCCTTTGCCTCTGATATCTTCAAGCCTCTTATGGAAATATGGGTCACATTGAAATCTGACCCGGAGCGTGTGAAGGGATGGTATCGAGAGCGTTGGCAAATCGCTCACGGACAGCAGAAAAAGGAGGGATACCAAAAAATCAAAACCGCTTACAATCTGTCACCTAATGGCGCCGATTTATTGTTTCTATGCCGCGCCTGCTATGGCGGCGTGGTTCGTTTCCGCCAAGCTGACGGGTACATGTCAACGCCATGCGGCATCCATGAGCCAATCTCGCCCGAAAGTTTCGCGTCCCGGGTGGATACATGGAGGAAACGAATCCAATTCACCGAATTTTCAACAATGGATTATCGTGAGGCAATGAGAAAAGCCCGGAAGGGCGATCTGGTTTATTGTGATCCACCCTACCGGCATAGCCAATCCATCCTTTATGGTGGTCAACAGTTTCAGCTTGAAGAATTATTCGAGGAAATTCGCAAATGCAAATCCAGGGGAGTGCATGTTGCGTTGAGCATTGATGGCACAAAAAAGTCGGGGGAAACGGTTTGTGAACTCCCGACTCCGGAAGATATTTTCGAGGAAGAAATTTTCGTCAATGTTGGGCGATCGATGTTGCGTCGCTTCCAGATGGCCGGGAAAACACTTGAAACTGAAATGGTGTCAGACAGATTATTGCTGACGTACATGCTATAACCTAATTATCGCGGCGGGCGTCACGCTGGTCGTGGATAGTCATCAACTCCACGATCTCGAATTTCTTGCGGCCCTTGGGGGTGACCACCAGCACCTCGTCCCCCACTTCCCGGCCCACCAGCGACTTGCCCACCGGCGAGGCCAGCGAAATCTTGCCGCAGTCCGGATCCACCTCTTCGGGGAACACGAAGGTGAACACCACCTCTTCACCCGAATCCATATCCTCCAGCGACACCCGCGATCCCAGCCCCACACGGTTCTTGGGGATGGCGTTGAGGTTGATGGACAGGATTTCGCTGATCCGTTTTTGGAGCTGGGCGATGCGCGATTCGACAAAGTGCTTGCGCTCCTTGGCGGCGTCGTACTCGGCGTTCTCCGAAAGGTCGCCGTGCGCCGCGGCGGTTTTAAGCTCCCGGGGAAGCTCCACCCGCAGCTCGTAGCTTAGCTTTTCCAGTTCGGTTTCAAGCTTGTTGACGATGTCAAAGCGCATTGGGTTACAATACCTCCATGTCCTCCGCGAAATACATTATAGCTCACCGGCCCGCCGTGGCGCGAGGGGGCGCCCTGTTATTGTCCCTGATCTTGCTGGCCGCCCCCGCCATCGCCAAGGAACAATTGTATTCAAGTTTGACCGAGGCGGCCAACGCGGCCATGACGCTGCTTGAAGCGGAAATCGCGCGCGACCGCGCCCTTACCGGCGTGGCCATGACGCGCCCCCACCTGCGGGCCACCCGCGACGCGCTGGCTTCCGGCATGGCGGAAAAGGAACGCGTGGCGGAAAGTCTGCGCAAATTCCTCGTCCCCGCCGTTGAACAGCCCCTTGGCGTCATCGAGGAAACCATGGAAGGCGAGAAACAGGTGGTGGAGGATCAGCGCGCTTCCGACCGCGCCCAGCGCGTCGCCTACTACCTGCTCAAGGACAACATCGGGCGCAAGGAAACCGCCCTGCATCAACTGAAGGTTTTTCTGGGAAAACCCTGATCAACCCGCGAACAGCCGCCGGATATCTTCGAACTCCTCCCGGCCCGGCTGGAAACGGATCATCAGCCACGCCGACAGCAGATACAACGCCGCCACGGCGATGGACGGCCCCGCCACGAACGACAGCACCAGCCCAAACACCGCCGCCACTTCGGAAAGCGCCAGCCGGATCACGCATACCTGGAAGTAATAAGCCGCCGCCATTTTTTCGGGCGTCATCTCATTGCCTGGCTTAACGCCGGACGCCTTGCCCAGCCGCTCGGCAAGGTCACGGGCGCGCTGGGGATCCTTGGCCGCGTTGTTCACCCAGAACACGGCGAAGGCGTTGCCCGCGCCAAAGGCCATCATCATCAGTTCCATCATGCTGATCTGGCCCTCGGCCAGATGTTCCACCGCCCCATCACCGGCGAACCAAAGGCTGATGGTGATATACACCGCCACGGAACCGAGCATGGCCAGCCATACAATCCTCAAGGCCCAAAGCAGGTTAGGCTGTAAGCTTTGCTCCCGATCCATGGCTGATCCTCCAGACCCCTATCATACCCATACCGCCTTCCATGTTAAAAGGTATCCCCCAACAGAAAAAAAGATTAAAATTCACCGTCAGGCGCCCAACATGGCTTGACGCCGCCGTCCCAGGGTCTTATACCCAAACAGTTAATAACGTTCATCTAATGGGCGTCAACGGAACAAAGCGGGCGATTAGCCTGTAACGCATTGTAAACATAAGGTGCAGGAGAGCGACATGGGTAAAATCATTGGCATTGACCTTGGTACCACCAACTCCGTGGTGGCCGTGATGGAGGGTGGCGAGCCGAAGGTCATCGTCAACCAGGAGGGCGCCCGCACCACCCCGTCCGTGGTGGCGTTCACCAAGGACGGCAAGACCCTTGTCGGCCAAGCCGCCAAGAACCAGGCCATCACCAACGCCGAGAACACCGTCTATTCCATCAAGCGCTTCATGGGCCGACGCCCGGAGGAAGTGCCCGAAGAGATCAAGATGGTCCCCTTCAAGGTGGAAAAAGGCCCCCAGGGCCAGGCGGCGGTGGACATCCGCGGCAAACAATATTCCCCGGAGGAAATTTCCGCGCTGATCCTGCAGAAACTCAAATCCGCCGCGGAATCCTACCTGGGCGAAAAAGTCACCGAAGCGGTGATCACCGTCCCCGCCTACTTTAACGACGCCCAGCGCCAGGCCACCAAGGACGCGGGTAAAATCGCCGGTCTGGAGGTCAAGCGCATCATCAACGAACCCACCGCCGCCGCGCTGGCCTACGGGCTGGACAAACAAAAGGACGAAACCGTGGCCGTGTACGACTTGGGCGGCGGCACGTTCGACATCTCCGTGCTGGAGGTGGGCGACAACGTGGTGGAGGTCAAAGCCACCAACGGCGACACTCACCTGGGCGGCGACAACTTCGACCAACTGGTCATCAATTGGCTGATTGACGAGTTCCGCAAGGAACAGGGCATTGACCTGTCCAAGGACGTCATGGCGCTCCAGCGCCTCAAGGAAGCCGCGGAAAAGGCCAAAAAGGAGCTTAGCTCCATGCCGGAAACGGAGATCAATCTGCCCTGTCTCCCCGCGGACGCCGCCGGCCCCAAGCACATGCAGACCAAGCTGACCCGCGCCAAGCTCGAGCAGATGATCGGCGATTTGGTGAACCGCACCATGGGGCCGGTGAAAAACGCCATGAAAGACGCGGGCTTGCAGCCTTCCGACATCCACGAGGCCATCCTCGTCGGCGGCTCCACCCGTGTGCCAATGGTGGAAAAACTGGTCAAGGACTACTTCGGCAAGGAGCCGCACAAGGGCGTCAACCCGGACGAAGTGGTGGCCCTGGGCGCCGCGATCCAGGCCGGCGTGCTGGCCGGGGAAGTCAAGGACATCCTGCTGCTCGACGTCACCCCGCTCTCCCTGGGCATCGAAACCCTGGGCGGCGTGATGACGCGGCTCATCGAGCGCAACACCACCATCCCCACCAAGAAACGCGAGGTCTTCTCCACCGCGGCGGACAACCAGACCAGCGTGGAAATCCACGTCATGCAGGGCGAACGCCAGATGGCGCGCGACAACCGCACCCTGGGCCGCTTCCATCTGGAGGGCATCCCCTCCGCCCCCCGCGGCATCCCGCAGATCGAAGTCACCTTCGACATAGACGCCAACGGCATCGTCCACGTCTCCGCCAAGGACAAGGGCACCGGCAAGGAGCAGCGCATCACCATCACCTCCTCCTCCAGCCTTAACGAGGACGAGATCAAGCGGATGGTCAACGAAGCCTCCAGCCACGAGGAAGACGACCGCAAGGCCCGCGAAGCCGCCGAAGCGCGCAACCAGGCCGACTCCTTGGTCTATCAAACCGAAAAGACCCTCAAGGAACACGGCTCCAAACTGGCCGAGACCGACCGCAAACGCATCGAGGACGCCCTCGCCGAAGCGAAAAAGGCGATGGAGTCCGGCGACGTGGATCAGATGAAAAAGGCCACCGAGGAGTTGCAGACCGCCAGCCACAAACTGGCCGAGGAGATGTACCGCCACGCCTCCGCGGGCGCGGGCGCCCCGCCCCACGGCGAGCCGGGCGGCGGCGAACCAGCCTCCGGCGCCAAGGACGACGTGGTGGACGCCGAATTCGTGGACGCCGACAAGGACAAGAAGTAATAGTCAGCGAGTCAACCACCCCCGCCGTTCTGGTCGAGCGGCGGGGGTTTTTCGTTTCCTAGTGACCGCCCGATAACCGCTTCCCCCGGTCGCTGACCACGCGGCGAGGCCGAGCGAAGCTTCCCCGTGGTCGCCTGACCACGGTCTTTCCGTGTATTGCGACTTGTACGCCGGAAATTCATCACAATTCGACAAGCCAAACAGGGAAATTCAAGAATTAGGAATCCGTGGTCAGGCGACCACGGGGAAACATAAAAATTCATCTACAGCGATTTTTTGTTTCGCGCGGCGCATGGTAGGGGCGATTCGTGAATCGCCCTCTTGGCAACGGCGCATGGTGATGCGCCCACTTCGGCAGGGGCGCCCCCCGTGGCCGCCACCGCGTATAGTATAATCCCGCCATATACAGCAACCTTCACAAGAATCAGATAAGTTATCCGCAAATGGCTAAAATCGGTCGCAACTCTCCTTGCCCCTGCGGGAGCGGAAAGAAGTATAAGCGCTGTCATGGATCACAGAACCGACAAAGCCGACCAACAATTCCGATACATGATTTTGTAGCCCGCGCCGAGGCATTACGTGTGCAACGAGAACGTCAACAGGGAATGGGGCGTCCTATTGTTTCAACAGAGGCTTTTGGCAGACGGTTTATTGCTGTAAAAAACCGCCTCATGCACTCTGAAAAGTGGCGAACTTTCCATGATTTTCTCGGCGACCATATCAAAATGGCAATGGGGCAGGCGTGGGGTAACGCCGAGCTTGCCAAGCCGCTTGAGCAACGTCACCCCATTCTTGTTTGGTATCATCATGTATGCCAATATCAACGTCAGTTCGTCGAAGGGGAAGGGAAGATTCGTTCCGCTCCAATGACTGGCGCTGCCGCAGCTTATATGCACTTGGCCTATGACCTTTATGTTCTTGACCATAATGCGGAGCTACAAAAAAAACTTGTTAAACGCCTCCAAGACAAGAATAACTTTCAAGGAGCGCGCTATGAGGTATTCGTCGCGGCGACATTGATTCGCGCTGGATTTACGATTGAATTTGAAAATGAGGACGATTTTAGCACTTCACATTGCGAATTTTCCGCAACGTTTACCGGAACTGGCAAACGGTTTTCCGTTGAAGCAAAGCATCGGTCAGGCGAGAACAGATTCCGGCTTGGCCGTCGGTTAAACAATGCCTTGGCCAAGAAAGCAAACCACCAGCGGATTGTGTTTATTGATATTAATGTCCCCGACGCCACAACCGATGACAAAATGCCTGTGTATCTAAAAAAGGCTCTTGATGATTTAAGAACCTTTGAGGGCAGAATCGTCAAAAGCAATCCTTTACCTTCCGCATATCTGGTAGTCACTAATACACCGTGGCAACATCACCTGGAAACTAAAACATTCAGGTCTTTAGCGATGGCAGAAGGGTTTCAGATTCCTGAATTCAAGATAGACGCGGCATTTCCAAGCTTGCGAGCCGCGATAAATGCAAGAGAACGGCATATAGAGATGCACGAATTGATGCGCTCCATGAAGGATCATGCCGATATCCCTTCCACTTTTGACGGCGAAATACCGGAATTTGCGTTTGGCAATGAATCATACCGGCTGTTGATCGGTAATCGTTATCTTGTAAAAGACAATGAGGGCAACGAAAGAATCGGCCTGCTCACAAGCGCGATTGTAGATGAAGATAAGAGAAAGGCTATTTGTGTTCTTTCCCTTGATAGCGGTACATCTGCAATTTGCACCATGTCGCTTTCGGACCTTGAAATAACCGCATGGCGTAGGCATCCTGACACTTTTTTTGGGGAGGTAGGCCAGCGAACCTCAAAATTAAAAAACCCGCTGGATTTATACGACTTCTTTCACAACTCCTACCGGCAGACTCCAAAGGAACGGTTGCTTGAACTGATGGCGGGAATGCCGGATAGCGCTGGATTGCGCCAGATTGACCAGTCAGCCTTGGCGAGCATGTATGCTGAACGCATGGCTAATGCGGTAATGGCAAACGATAAAATAAAATTCGAACCCCCAGCTAGGAAAAGAAACCGGACTTAATTATTATCAAAACCCCCTGTGCAATCCCAACGACCGCGCCTGCGACGCCGCCCGCTCCCATTGCGGGCCGGAAAGCGCACGCGCGATTTCGGGATACTCCATCGCCCGCCACATGGGCCGGTACTGGTCCATGACGTTGATATACGTGTCGCGACCAAGCTCCTCCGCCACGAACCGCAGGACGCCTTCCGTGTCGCGCTCACCCCCCGGCATCACCAAATGGCGGACCAGCAAACCCCGCCGCGCGATCCCGCACGCGTCCTCTTCCAAATCCCCCACCTGCCGCTTCATTTCCAACACCGCCGCGCGGACCACCTCCGGGTAATCCGGCGCATGGGAGTAGCGTTGCGCTGATTCCGTCGTCATGAACTTGATGTCGGGCATGTAGATGTCCACGATCCCGTCCAGCAGGCGCAGCGCCTCCACGGACTCGTACCCGCCGCAATTCCACACCAGCGGCAGTTCCAGTCCGCGCGCCGCCGCGTCCGCCACGGCGGCCACGATCTGGGGCGAAAAATGGGTGGGGGTGACGAAATTGATGTTGTGGCAGCCTTCGCGCCTCAGCGCCAGCATAAGGTCTGCTACTTGCCGGACGCTTGTCTTCTCACCCCGGTCACGGTGGCTTATGTCGAAGTTCTGGCAGAAAACACAATGCAGGTTGCAGTGGGCCAGAAAGATTGTCCCTGAACCGCGCTGACCGGTGACCGGCGGCTCCTCGCCGAAGTGGGGGAACGCGTTGGCCAACACCATATCCGTAGCCGCGCGGCACTCGCCCAGTTCGCCTTCGCGGCGGCGCGCCCCGCACTGGCGCGCGCACAAGCGGCAAGGGGACTGCAATGCCGCCAGCGCCTCCGCCCGGCGCTCAAGCTCACCGGTTCGCGCAAGATCAAGATATGCAGGGTAGCTCATACGAGTCTCGCAACAACAAAAGGCCCCCCGGCGGAACCGGGGAGCCTTTATGTAGCCGTAAAACGCGGATTAGCCGCCGTTGGCCTTCAGATACTCGATGATGGTCTTCGCCTCGTCCGCGGAGATCGCGGGGGTCTTCATCGCGGTCTTCGGGGCGTTTTCCTTCTTCATCATGGCGCGCAGGTCTTTCACCTCCGGGCCGTTTTCTTCCCACACCGCCTGCGGGCTTTGCAGCCACTTGGCCATCCACTCGTCGCTGCGCTTCTTGGTGACGCCCGCCAGGCCGGGGCCGACCTTTTTCTTCTCCGTCATGTTGTGGCAGTTCTTGCACTGCTTGGACGCCCAAAGCTCCTCCCCCGTTGCCGCCGACGCCGCGCCCGTCATGGCGACCGCCGCCAAAAACGCGGCAACCAACATAATTCCCAACACCCTCTTCATATATCCTCCTGTGTAATCCAAAAAGAATGTCACCCGACATTCATAACCTATATGGATCCCCTTGTTCCCCCCGCTGAAGGCCGCAAGGAAAACGTACTAATCATCGTCAATCGCCCTGTTCTGGTCAAGTGTATTTTTACGGACACCTGCGCCCGGTTTGGACGCTAAAAAAGCGCCCGCCAGCATAATGCTGACGGGCGCCGTACCGCGGATCGCCTAGATGTCGTAGTACAGGGTGAACTCGAAGGGGTGCGGGCGCTTGCGCATCTCGCCCACTTCGCGTTCACGCTTGTAGGAAATCCAGGTGTCTATCATGTCCTGGGTGAACACGTCGCCTTTGAGCAGGAAGTCGTGATCCTTCTCAAGCTCATCGAGCGCCTCCTCCAGGCTGCCGGGCAGGGACGGTATCTCGGCCAACTCCTCGGGGGTCAGGCCGTAGATGTTCTTGTCCAGCGGTTTGCCGGGGTCAATCTTGTTCTGGATGCCGTCCAGGCCGGCGGTTCACCGGCGCCTCGAAGCCCGGTACCAGGCGCTTGTCGGAGCTGGTGGTGGGGGCCACGATGGCCGCCAGCGCCCGGGCGTGCTTGAGGATGCCGCCGATGTAGTGCAGCGCCAGATCCGAAAGGCCGCCGTACTTTTCGCCGGGGAACAGGGGCTTGCCGCCTTTCCAGATGGACTGGTGCACGTGCATGCCCGAACCGTTGTCGTTCCAGATGGGCTTGGGCATGAAAGTGACGGTCTTGTTGTTGCGCCTTGCGACGTTCTTGATGACATACTTGAACAGCATCAGCTTGTCCGCCATGCGCGTAAGCGAGTCGAACCGCATGTCAATTTCGCACTGGCCGGCGGTCGCCACTTCGTGGTGCTGCGCCTCGATCTCGATACCGCACTTTTGCATCTCCAACACCATTTCCGTGCGGATGTCGGTCAGCGAGTCCACCGGCGGCGCGGGGAAGTAGCCTTCCTTGTAGCGCGGCTTGTGGCCCAGGTTGGGTTTCTCGTCGCGCCCGGTGTTCCACGCGGCCTCCACGGAGTCCACCGCGTAGAAACAGCCGCCCTCGGCGGAGTTGTAGCGCACGTCATCGAAAATGAAGAACTCGGCTTCGGGGCCGAAGTAGGCCGTGTCGCCGATGCCGGTGGATTGCAGGTACTTTTCGGCGCGCTTGGCGATAAACCGCGGGTCGCGCTCGTATGGCTCCTTGGTGATGGGTTCCACGATATCGGCGATCATGGACAGCGTGGGGTACTTGTGGAAGGGGTCAATCATCGCGGTGGAGGCGTCGGGCATCACCAGCATGTCCGACGCGTTGATGGCCTTCCAGCCGCGGATGGAGGAGCCGTCAAAGCCCAATCCGTTTTCGAACACATCCTCCTTCAGTTCCTGCATGGGGAAGGAGAAGTGCTGCCACATTCCCGGCAGATCCATGAACTTCAGGTCAAACATCACGCAATTGTTCTTCTTGGCGAACTCGATTACCTCTTTTGGCGTCATTCTAAGCCTCCCTCAAAATTCGCGTTGCCCGCTATTAATCGCGCCCGGCGCGCCGTCGCCAACGTCGCTCCGCGCATTCCCATAAACCACGCCGGGCGCTACCGCTTGCCTGACGAAGCTGCAAGTGTAGCGCCTGGCGATAAAGAACACAACCTCCACGCGCCGTCTTCCGTTCCCGGCCAAAAACCGGGCGCGCAACCGCGTGGCGGATCAATACGCCGCCGTCTTGTTCAGGCCGAAGTCGGGGTACGCCTCCATGCCATGCTCGCCCAGGTCCAAGCCCTCGTACTCCTCATCCGATGAGACGCGCAAACCCGCCACGGCGTTGATGGCAAGCCAGAACACGGCGCTGGCCAGCGCCGCGTACAGGCCTATCGCCGCGATTCCCGCCAATTGTTTCCCAATCTGCGCGAAACCGCCACCGTACAGCAGGCCCAACTCGGTGTTGAACAGGCCCACCGCCAGCGTGCCCCAGGCGCCGTTGACCAGATGCACGGAGATGGCCCCCACGGGGTCATCCACCTTGATCTTGTCGAAAAACATAACCGAGAACACCACCAGCGCCCCCGCCATCAGGCCGATGACCACGGCCCCGGCCACGCTCACCCCGTCGCACCCGGCGGTGATGGCTACAAGGCCGGCCAGGGCGCCGTTTAGCGTCATGGACAGGTCCGGCTTGCCCAGCGCCACGTAGGTGGCCAGCGTGGCGCCCAGGACGCCCGCCGCGGCGGCCATATTGGTGGTCACCGTGATATGGGCGATCGGCCCCGCGTCCGCCGCCAGTTGCGAGCCGGGATTGAACCCGAACCAGCCGAACCACAGGATGAACATGCCCAGCGTGGCCATGGCCTGGTTGTGGCCGGGGATGGGTTTCATCCCGCCCTTGGTGTACTTGCCCAGGCGCGGCCCAAGTATCACGGCGCCGGTGAGCGCGGCCCAGCCCCCCACCGAATGCACCACCGTGGACCCGGCGAAGTCCTTGAAGCCGAGCGCGGCCAGCCACCCGCCGCCCCAGGTCCAATGGCCCGTCACCGGATAGATGAAGGCCACCAGCAAAAACGAAAAAATGAAAAAACCGCGGTACTTGATCCGTTCCGCCACGGCGCCGGACACGATGGTGGCCGCCGTGCCCGCGAACACAAGCTGGAAAAAGAACATCGCTTCCTTGGGGACCTTGCCCGCCTCGCCGGGGAGGGAGAGGAAAAAGTCCTCCAACCCGATGAAGCCGTTGCCCGCGCCGTACATAAAACCCCACCCCAGCGACCAGAACGCCACCGAGGCCATGGCGAACACGATCACGTTCTTCGACAGGATGTTCACCGCGTTCTTGGCGCGGCACAAACCCGCCTCAAGCATGGCGAATCCCGTGTTCATGAAAAACACCAGAACGCCCGTGACCAACAGCCATACCGTGTCGGCGATCAGTTTGAGTTCCGCCGCCGTGGGGCCGGCCGCCTCCTGCGCGAATACCGGGGCGGCGGACAGCAATGCCGCCGCCGCTATCGCCGCGGCCAGGGCGCGTACCGGCGTCTTCTTCGCGTCAACCATCATCTCGCCTGCCGGCATGTCCATGCTTCCTCGTTATAACAGTCACCTCTCCGCCACGGCGCGTTCCGCGCCGTGGCGGAGAGGTTTAACCTTGCCCGATGGGCCGCGCCCATCAATTGTTGTACGCGCTCTCCCGGTGTTCCGTCAGGTCCAGGCCGGCCACCTCGTCCTCGACATCGGGGCGCAGCTTGGTCACCATGCTCACGATGAACAGGATCACCAGTGTGCCGATGAAGCAGTACGCCAGCGTGGCCCCCACCGCGATGAACTGGGTGACCAGCTGTCCGGCGTTGCCGTCCAGCAAGCCGGAGCCGAGGCTGTTCACCGCCGCCGTGGCGAAAATGCCCGTGGCGATGGCGCCCCACGTGCCGCCCACGCAGTGGATGCCGAAGGCGTCCAGCGCGTCGTCGTACCCGATCTTGTGCTTGGCCACCACCGCGAAGTAGCAGATCACGCCCGCCACCACGCCGATGATGATGCTCGCCCCCGGCGTCACGAACCCGGAAGCCGGGGTGATGGCCACCAGCCCCGCCACCGCGCCCGAGGACATGCCTACCGTCGTCGGCGAGCCGCCGTGCGCCCATTCCGCCAGCACCCAGCCCAGGGCCGCCGCCGCCGCCGCGGTGTTGGTCACCACGAAAGCGCTCACCGCCAGCGGGCTGGAGGACACCGCCGATCCGGCGTTAAACCCGAACCAGCCCACCCACAGCAACCCGGCGCCGAGGACCACCATGGGGACGTTGTGCGGCATGATCTTTTCCGTGCCGAACCCCTTGCGCTTGCCCAGGTACAGCGCCACCGCCAGGCCGGAGATGCCCGAGGCGATATGCACCACCGTGCCGCCGGCAAAATCCAGCGCGCCCAGGTTGAACAGCCAGCCGCCGCCACATACCCAGTGCGCCAGCGGGGAGTAGATGAACGTGGTCCACAGTATGGTGAACAGCACGTAGGCCTTGAACTTGAACCGTTCCGCGTAGGCGCCGGAGATCAGCGCCACGGTGATGATGGCGAACGCGCCCTGGAATATCATGAACAGCATGTCCGGGATTTCCAGTTTCCATACCGGATTCTGCGGCCCCGCGTCGCCGGCCAGCGGCACGCCGGCCAGCATCAGGTTATCCAGCCCGCCCACGATGCCGCCCACGTCCGGCCCGAACGCCAGGGTGTAACCCCACAGCACCCAGGTCACGCTGACAATCGCCAGCGCGGAGAAAGAATACATGATCGTCGCCAGCACGTTCTTGGCGCGCGCCAGGCCTCCGTAGAACAGCGCCAGCCCGGGCAGCGTCATCATCAGCACCAGCGCCGTGGCCGCCATGATCCACGCGATGGAACCGGAGTTCATCGCGGGCAATTCAGGCGCGGCCTCTTCCGCCGGGGCCGCCTCCGCCGCCATGGCGGGGGCTTCTTCCGCCGGGGCCGCCTCCATGGGCGCGGCCACTTCCGCCGCGGCTTCCGGAGCCGCCGGGGCGGCTTCCTGCGCGTTGGATGAAGGCGCGGCAAGGAACATCAGCGCTCCCGCGGCCAGGATGGCGGCGAGCGCGCGAAGCGATAGCCGTTTCGCTATGGTTTTCATATCGCCTCCACTCCTCTTTCGCCGGTGCGGATACGCACCACTTCCTCGATGTTGGACACGAAGATTTTGCCGTCGCCGATGCGCCCGGTGGAGGCGGCCTGGGTGATTTTCTCCAGCGCCTGGTCCACCATGCTGTCGTCGAGCACCACTTCGATCTTGATCTTCGGCAAGAAATCCACCGTGTACTCCGCGCCGCGGTACAACTCCGTATGGCCCTTTTGGCGCCCGAATCCCTTAACCTCGGTCACCGTCAGGCCGTGGGCGCCCAGCGCGGTGAGCGCCTCCTTGACGTCCTCGAGCTTGAACGGTTTTATGATCGCTTCCAGTTTTTTCATGTCATTCCCTTAAAAGGAGTAGGTGAACTCCACGGCGAACTCGGAGACGCTGTCTTCCAGCTTGCCGTCCTTGTCCGCGAACACTTTTTGGTCGGATTTGGTGTAGCGGTACTCCGCCAGGGCGCCGAATCCGTCGCCAATGGCGTAGCTGGGGCTGACGGTGAACGAGTCAAGCTTTTGCTTGCCCGCGCCCAGGCGCGCCCCTTCCTTGTCGTCGAAGGCGTCGTAGCGCAGGGTCAGGCCCACCTTGTCGGTCACGGCGTAGTTGGCCATGATCAGGTAGCCGCTCCAGGTCGCGTCGTCCCCGGCGGTCACCAGCGATTGCCCTTCATGCGTGCCGCTGTTGTACTCCGCGCCCACCGTCAGGCCCTCGATCATGGTCAACGTGGCGTCCACGTCGAACACGGCAAGGTTGCTCGGTGAAATGCCATCCGAGACGGGGCCTTCCTTGCCCGTGATGTAGGAGAAACCCACGTTCACGCCCTCCACCGGGGTGACCCCCAGCCGGCCGCCCACGGTCTTGTCCTTGTTGTCGTCCTGAATCTTGTCCCAGCCATTCACGGCGTACACGCTGAAATCCACCATGCCAAACGCGCCGGAAAGCATCGCCCCCGTCAGGTTGGTCGGCAGGCCGTAAGTGAACACCAAAGCGTGGCTGTATTGGTACATCTGGTTCGGATCCACCAGTTCAAACCCGATCGGCGCGTTGAACTTGCCGAAGGTGAACTTGAAATCCGAGGGAAGATCAATCCACACGAACCCTTGCTCCATCGCCACGTCGGAGAGGCCTTCGACGCTGATGGTTTCACCGGCGCTGGCGCTCACGGAAACCATGCGGTCCACCGTGCGGGTGTTGATGTCCAGGCGCAAACCGCCCGCATCCTTGATCGTCTTGATAATATCCACTTCACCTTCATCGAGGGAGAAGGTGCTGGTTTCGTCCCGCATGTTGTTGTAATACGACACATCCACAAAACCGGAGATGGTGAACCCTTCCGTGACGTCGAAGGCGCGCGCCGTGCCGGGCGCCATAATCGCCAGCAGAGCCATTGCGCCAAAAATGATTTTCTTCATACGAACAGACTCCTCTTTGTAGTCCCGCGCGCCGCTTGCCGGATAACCGTGGCGCCACTGTCAAACCAATCGGGCCGCCTCCCAGGCCGCCCAGTCCTTTGTGCATGCACGTTTTCCCCATTGAGCAAAGGTGGCGCCAAGGTTCGCCACACGCACAATCAATTGAAAATAAACACAGTAATAAAAACCATCACGCTTTTGGAAAATGCCGCGGCGCCTGATAATCAAGCTTGCGGGGTTTGCTCGGCCTATTTACTAGGCGCCGCCGCAAATTTATGCGCCCTCCAGCCATAAAAACCTCCGAAACCGTGGCAAGATGCGATAAAATAAGAATTTATACGTTAGCAACCTATTAATTTGAGATGTTATGAGTCATACCGCCCCGCGCTGGCAGATCGAGAAGATCATACAAGCGCGGCACAGCGACCCTTACAGCGTGTTAGGTATCCACGAAGCCGCGGGCGGCGTGGTCCTCCGGGTCTTCGCGCCGGAGGCGGCGGAGATAGCCGCCGTGGATATTCATCACCGCGAATGGCGGTATCCGCTGGAACGGATAGACGAGGCCGGCTTTTTCGAGGCGTTCATCCCCAAGCGCCGCGTGTTCGCCTATGACCTGCACCTGGTCACGTGGCAGGGCCGCCATCTGGTCAGCCGCGACCCTTACAGTTTCCTCCCCACGCTCGGCGAGGTGGACCTGTACCTGTTCAACGAGGGGAACCACCTGGAAATCCATAAAAAGCTGGGCGCGCATGTCATGGAGGTGGATGGCGCGCGCGGCGTGCGATTCGCCGTGTGGGCGCCCAACGCCGACCGCGTATCGGTGGTCGGCCCGTTCTGTGACTGGGACGGGCGGCGCTACCCGATGCGTTCGATGGGCCTGTCGGGGGTATGGGAGATTTTCATTCCCGGCCTGGACATGGGGACGCTCTACAAGTTCGAATTGCGCGCGCGCGCGGGGGACGTGTTCATCAAGTCCGACCCCTTCGCCTACGCCAGCGAGCTTAGGCCCAAAAGCGCCAGCGTGGTGTGGGACGTGAACACCTACCAGTGGGAAGACCACGAGTGGCTGGCGCGGCGCGCAAAGGACGACCTGCTGAACCGGCCCATGAACATCTACGAAGCCCACCTTGGCTCCTGGGCGCGGCGCGAGGGAAGCAATGAATGGCTGACCTACCGCGAGTTGGGGCCGCTTCTGGCGGCGTACTGCGAGCAGCAGGGCTACACCCATGTCGAACTGATGCCGGTGGGCGAATTCCCCTTCGACCCTTCCTGGGGCTATCAGGTGACCGGCTACTTCTGCCCCACATCGCGTTTTGGCGACCCGGACGATTTCAAATGGTTCATGGACTGTTTGCATCACCACGGCATTGGGGTGATCATTGACTGGGTTCCCGCCCACTTCCCCAAGGACGAGCATGGCCTGCGCCGGTTCGACGGCACGGGGCTGTACGAGCACGAGGACTGGCGCCTGGGCGAACACAAGGATTGGGGCACGCTGATCTTCAACTACGGGCGCAACGAGGTGGCCAACTTCCTGCTCTCCTCGGCGCTGTTCTGGTTCGAGTACTACCACATAGACGGCCTGCGGGTGGACGCGGTGGCCTCCATGCTGTACCTGGACTATTCGCGGCAGGAGGGCGAATGGCTCCCCAACCGCCACGGCGGCAAGGAGAACCTTGAAGCCATCGAGTTCCTCAAAAAAATGAATTCGCTGATCCATGAGAAGTTCCCCGGCGCGGTAACCATCGCCGAGGAGAGCACCGCCTGGCCCGGCGTATCACGCCCCGTGTACGCGGGCGGGCTGGGGTTCACCATGAAATGGAACATGGGGTGGATGCACGACATCCTGGACTATTTCAGCAAGGAACCCATCCACCGCAAATGGCATCACGGAGCCTTGACCTTCGCCATGCTGTACGCGTTCCACGAAAACTTCGTGCTGGTGCTCTCCCACGACGAGGTGGTGCACGGCAAAGGATCGTTGATCGGCAAAATGCCGGGCGACACATGGCAGAAGTTCGCCAACCTGCGGCTGCTGTTCGGCTACATGTACGCCCACCCCGGCAAGAAAATGATTTTCCAGGGCTGCGACATAGGCCAATGGGACGAGTGGGACCACGACCGCTCGGTGGACTGGCGGCTGCTCAAGCTGCGGCCCCATGCGCGCTTGCAGCGCTACATGGCCGACCTGGGGCGGCTGTACCGTCAAAACGCCTGCCTGTGGGAAGTTGACTTCAACTATCATGGTTTTGAGTGGGTGGACTTTCACGACGCGGAAGGTTCGGTGGTCGCCTTCATGCGCAAAGCCAAGGACCCGGCCGATTACCTGCTGTTTGTTTTCAATTTCACCCCCGTGCCGCGCCAGAATTACACCATCGGCGCGCCGGAACACTGCCGGTACGACGAGGTGTTGAATTCCGACGCGGAAATCTACTACGGCTCCAACGTGGGCAACGGCGGCGGACTGTGGAGCGACCACCGGCCCTGGGGCCGCTGGCCCTGTTCATTGACAGTGACCCTGCCCCCCTTGGGGATGCTGGCCTTCCGGCCAAGACGGAGCTGACATGGCGGTGTTCTCCCCCGCAATGCGGCTCTGGCCTGCGCTGGCGGCGTTGCTCTGGCTTTCCGGCGCGGCCCCCGCCGCGGCGGAGGACGCCTACATCCTCGAAGTCTCCCGCCAAGGCCCGCCGGAGCGGATTGGCGTTTCGGCGGAACTGCGCGGGGCTTTCACCCAGGAAATCCGCGCCACCATTGACAGCGGCGCGCCCCTGGCCTTCACCTATTTTGTGGAGCTGCGGCGCCACCGCGCGGTGGTGTGGGACAAGGCGGAACGCGAGGTGGCGATCCGCCGCATGGTGAAGTTCGACACGCTCAAAAAGGAATACCTTACCTGGGAAAAACGCGGGGAGGATGAAGACGAGCTTACCTTCGACGCCGAGTTGCGCAAGGTGACGCCCGAAGACAAAAGCTCTCCCAAACCCGCCGAGGCCGCGCCGCGCGGCGCCGGACAAAACCCTCCGCCGCCGGTTTTGGATCCGGTGGTTCTGAAAAAACCGGAAGATATGCGCCGCTGGATGACCGTCTTGGAAAAGTTTGACTTGGGGCCGGTTGACGGGTTGCCCGCGGGCGGACGATATTACCTGCGGGTACGGTGCGAAATGAAATCCATCAAGTTGATCCCGCCGTTCAACATCCTCCTGTTTTTCCTTAAGTTCCTGGATTTCGACACGCCATGGACCGAGTCCACGGTGTTTACGCTCGCCGGCGCCGAAGCCGCGCCCGCCCCGGCGCCCGAACCCGTCAAGGGCGCTGTTCCTGAAAGCCCATGACTCCGCGTGAACTGTTCCGCAAGGCGTTCAACCTCCTGAAGTGGATTTTCATACCGGGGTCTTACGAGGACCTTGATCCCAACTCCATCACCGCCTCGCGCAAACGCAAGACCCGCTTTGTGATCCTGGGGACGGCGGCGCTGCTGGTGCTGATGACGCTGGCCGCGCTGTATTGGCGCGACACCAGCGTGGACGCCCCCATCGCCAACGACATCGCCGTGGCCCTGGCGCTTAACGTCAGCGTGATTCTGCTGATGGTGATGGCGGTGCTGGTCTTTCGCCGGCTCATCAAGCTGTATTTCGACCGCCGCGGCGGCGTGGCCGGGTCGCGGTTCCAGACCAAGCTGGTGGTGGCGTTTTTGGCGATGACGCTCATCCCCTCGGCGCTGATGTACACCGTGGCCTCCGAGCTGATCAACGACACCGTTGACAAGTGGATCAACTCCCGCATCGAGCGCACGCTGCAGGAGTCGCTCAACGTGGCCGAGGGCCTGTACCGCGCCAGCCAGGATGAAACCGGCTCGTTCGCCAGCACCCTTTCCAGCCTGACGCACACGCGCCAGCTTTTGGATATCGGCGCGCGCGGCAGCTTGCGCTGGCTGCTGCGCCAGAAGGTGCGCGAATACGGGGTGGACATCATCCAGGTGTACGGCCCCGGCTTTACGCTGGCCGCGGAGGCCACCCGGCCCAACCAGGAAGTGGAGCTGCCGCCGTTCGATCTGGCCACGCATGGCGACTCTTTGGCCAAGGTGGCGGCGGGAGAGTCGGTCTCCGTGGTGGACGACCTAGGGGAGCCTACCTACGTCATCGCCATCGCGCCCATCCCGCCCCGCCCCTTGGGCGAACAGTCCAAGGGCGCGGTGGTGGTCATCAAGGTGCTTTCCAAGCGGCTTATTGACAAGGTGCACGGCATCGTGGAGGCGTTCCAGGACTACAAGCAGCTTTCGCTGCGCAAGGAGATCATCCGCGCCTCGTACAAGGTGACCCTTGGCGTGGTGACCCTCGTGGTGGTCTTTTCGGCGGTGTGGTTCGGTTTTTATGTGGCCAAGGGCATCACCGTGCCGCTGCAAAAGCTTTCCGAGGCGGCCATGGCCGTTTCCCGCGGCGACCTGGACACGCGGGTGGACATCCCCATCAAGGACGACGAGGTGGGCCAGTTGGTGCGCGCCTTCAACCGGATGACGGAGGACCTGAAAAGCTTCAAGGAGCAGGTGGAACGCTCCAACCGCGAACTGTCCGGATCCAACCTGGAGTTGTACCACTGGGGCCAGTACATCGAAGCGGTGCTCGAAAACGTGGGCGGCGTCATCTCCATAGACAAGACCGGCGCCGTGACCACCATCAACGACGCCGCCGCGCGCATGTTCGGCATTGATCAGGAAAAAGCGCGCGGGCGCAGCTACCGCAAGCTGTTCTCCCCCTCCAGCCTTGAACCGATCCGGCAAGCCATCCGCGACATGAGCGAAAAAGGCGCCCGCGCCATCGAACGCGAAATCCCCATTGTGCTCCACGGCAGGAAGCGCACGCTCAAGACCAACGTCTCCGTGTTGTACGACCATGAGGGGCAGTACATGGGCATGGTGTTCGTGTTCGACGACGTCACCGACATGATCGCCGCCCAGCGCGCCATCGCCTGGCGCGAAATGGCGCGCCAGATCGCCCATGAGATCAAGAATCCGCTCACCCCCATCCAACTCAACGCCCAGCGCATCCGCCGCAAGTTCGCGCAGGGCGCCGGCGACTTCCCCCGCGTTCTTGACGACGCCACGCAGGTGATCATCCAGGAGGTGGACCAGCTCAAGGCCCTGGTGGACAAGTTCAAGCAGTTCGCCGCGCTGGCCGAACCGGGCCTTTCCGACTCGCGTCCCGACATGCAGGGGCTGCTCAAAACCAACCCGGAGCCGGTGATGCTCCACGACCTCATCTACGACGTGGTCAAGCTCTACCGCGACACCCGGCCCGGCGTGAAGTTGGCCACGGAGCTTGACCCCAAGGTGCAACTGGTCACTCTGGATACGGAGCGGTTCCGGCGCGTCATCATCAACCTGGTGGAGAACGCCATCGCCGCGCTTAACGGCGGAGGGGTGGTCACTATCCGCACACGGCTGTGGCCGGAGGAGCGCATGGTGGTGGTGGAGGTGCAGGACACCGGGGCGGGCGTGGACCCCGCCATCGCCGACAAGGTGTTCCAGCCCTACTTTTCCACCAAGGAGGATGGCACGGGGCTGGGGCTGGCCATCGTGCGCGAAATCGTGGAGGAGCACGGGGGGCGCATTTCCCTGCTGCCCAACGCGCCCACTGGCGCGGTGTTCCGCATCGAGTTGGCGGCGGATTGATGCTAAAATGGATGATTAACCGGCGGTAATGCTGAACATCAAACCAATGGCGAAAGCGAAAATCCTCGTAGTGGACGACGAGGCCAACATCCGCAAGGCCCTGCAGGGCATCCTCACCGACGAGGGATACGAGGTGGCCCTGGCCGAGGATGGCGAAACCGCGCTACGCATGGCGCGCGCCGAGGCGCCCGACCTGGCGCTTTTGGACATCTGGGTCCCCGGCATAGACGGCATCCAGACGCTCAAGATTCTCAAGAACATTGACCAGAATCTCGAAGTGGTGATGATGAGCGGGCACGGCGCCATAGACACCGCCGTGCGCGCCACCAAGCTGGGGGCCTACGACTTCATCGAAAAACCGTTCTCGCTCGAAAAAATCCTGCGCTCCGTGGCCGACGCCCTGCGCCACCGGGAGGAACGCATGGCCGTGGCCCAGCCGGCCGCCGCGGCCGCCGCCGAAGGGCTGCCGCTGGAAAGCTGGTTCGCCGGCGTGTCGCCGGAGGCCCAGCGCGTGCGGGCGCAGATCGAGGACGCGGCGCGCCACGACCAGCCCGCGCTGATCCTTGGCCCCGCCGGGCTGGGCAAGGAAGCCGCCGCCAACCTGATCCACCAGCGCTCCCGGAGGGCCGGCAAGCCTTTTGTCACGGTATCGCTTGAGGGGATGGACGAACGGCGGTTCGCCGCGCTGCTGGGCGCCGGGGGCGGCGCCGTGGGGCAGGCGGATGGCGGCTCATTGTACCTGGAGCGGGTGGACTTTCTTCCCGCCAAGCTGCAGCGGGTATTGCTGCGCCTGCTGGCCGGAGGCGCGCCCCGGGCGCGGACGCGGGCCTCGGCGGCGCCACGGGCCGTGATGGATTTTTTTGGCCCGTCGCTGATTACGCTTACGCCGCTTTCCTGCCGTCCGGAGGACGTGCCGGTGATCGTGGAGTGTTTCGTGCGCGACCTGGCCCACAAGTACCACAAGCAGATAGACCGCGTGGAGGGCGCGCTTATTGACGCGCTGGCGAACTCGCCGCTGCCGGGCAACACGCGCGAGCTTTACAATTTCCTGGAACTGGCCACGCTTGCCTGCGAAGATCGCCAGCTTACCGGCGCGCATATCTCCATCGCGGGCCGCGGCGCCTTGGTCACCAGCCTGTCCGAGGCGCGCGGGCGCCGGACCGCGCCGGCCGCCGCGGGCGCCGCTTCGTCGCGCCGCGCCCTGCCCCAGCGGACGCTGCGCAATTCCGTGGTGCTGTGCGGCCAGGGGCTTCATTCGGGCATCAAGACGGGCCTGATCCTTACCCCCCTGCCCCCCGGTTCGGGGATCGTGTTCTGGGACATCGGCTCGGGCGTGCGCGTGGAGGCCCGCCCCGAGAATGTGCGCTCCACCGAGTACGCCACCACCCTGGCCCGCGGCGACGTCAACATCAAAACCATCGAGCATATCTTGTCCGCGCTGCACAGCTACCACATCACCAACCTGCTGGTGAAGGTGGGGGACGAGGCCCCCATCATGGACGGCTCCGCGCTGGACTTCTGCCAGATCATCGAAAACGGCGAGGTGGAGGATCAGGACGCCGTCATCGAGCCTATCGTCATTGACCGGCCCTTGTCCGTGGGCGACTTTGACCATGGGCCGTCGCTTTCAGTGGAACCGGCGGAGGAGTTTTCCATCCACTACTACCTGGACTATCCTCCGCCCATCGGCAAGCAGGAGCACCATTACGTGTATCAGTCCGGCGAGCGCTACCGCGAATCCATCGCGCCCGCGCGCACCTTCGGATTTTTGAAGGACATCAAGATGCTCGAGGAGGCCGGGCTGGCCTCCGGCGGCAAGCTGTCGAACTTCATCCTCATTGACAGCGAGAAGATCGTCAACACGCCGCTGCGCTTCCCCAACGAGCCGGCGCGCCACAAGATACTCGACCTCATCGGCGACCTGTACCTGCTGGGCCGCCCGATCCTTGGGCGCTTCACCGCCAGGCGCTCCGGCCATACGCACAACCTGGCAATGGTCAAGAAAATCGCCGCGGAAATCGCCGGGGCCGCTCCGGTGATGAAAGAATATGCCGCCGGGTGAGCTGTTGCCGCTGGCGGCGCTGGCCTCCGGGCGCGGATCGAATTTCCAGGCGTTGCAGGACGCCTGCGCGCGCGGCGCCATTCCGGCGCGCGTCGCGGCGGTGGTTTCCGACAATCCCCGCGCCCCGGCGCTGGAGCGGGCGCGGGCGCAAGGCGTGCCCGCCGTGGTGGTGGAGCGAAAGGATTACGCCTCGCGGGCGGCGTTCGACACGGCGCTGGCGGATGCGGCGCTGGCGGCGGGCGCGCGGCTGGTCTGCCTGGCGGGTTTCATGCGGGTGCTCTCCCCGGTCTTCCTTGAACGGTTCGGCGGCATGGTCATCAACATCCATCCGTCGCTTCTGCCCGCGTTCCCCGGCCTGGACGCGCAAAAGCAGGCGCTGGACTACGGCGTGAAGGTGGCCGGGTGCACGGTGCATTTCGTGGACGCCGGCGTGGACACCGGCCCCATCATCCTGCAAGCGTGCGTCCCGGTGGAGCCGGACGACACGGTGGAAACCCTCTCCGCGCGCATTCTGGAGCAGGAGCACCGGCTCTACCCCAAAGCCGTGGCGCTTATCGCCGCGGGGAAGGTGGCCCCGCCCGCGGCGGGCCGCGTGGCGCGGGTTACGGCCCTCTGACCGCCCGATGAAGCTTGTGTGCGCCCTGGCCCTGTCCGCCCTGCTGGCGGCGGACAATCCGGCGCCGGGGCTGGAAGAAACCATCCGCCGCGTCCAGGCCGCGCTGGATGCCACGCGCTCGCTCTCCGCGGCTTTTAACCAGGAAACCAAGGGCAAAACGTGGGGCGGCGCCCAGACGCTCAAGGGCAGGCTGTGGATTCAAAAGCCGCTTAAAATGCGCTGGGAGTACACCGATCCGCCGGGGCTGCTCATCGTCGCCGACGGGGTGGCGCTGTGGCGCCACGACCAAAAGGAGAACACCGTCTATCGCGAGGAGCTTTCGGACTTGCTGGAATCCGGCTCGCCAGGGCTGTTCTTGGCGGGCGAAACCCCGCTGACCGCTCTGTTCGATATTGAATTGTCGCCGCCGCCAAAAAACGCTACACTAAAAAACGATGGTCAGATCCGCCTGCGCCTGTTCCCCAAAAGCTTCCGGTCAGGAGTCAAGGGAATGGCGTTGACCGTAGATGATGGGGCGTATCTGCCCAGGGAGATACTAATCGTTGACCATCTTGGAGCGCGCAGCAAGTTGGCGTTCACGGACATGCAAACCAACGAGGCGGCGCCCGCGGAGTTGTTCACCTTCACCCCGCCTTCCGGGGCGCGGGTGGTGTCGCTGACCAAGGACAAGAACAAGGAGTGAGGTTGATGACGTACGTGTACGCGCTCGCCGGAGCGGCGGCGGCCACCCCGTTCGAGAAAATCGCCGGGTGGACTGAATTTATCTTCATCGCCACGGTTGTGCTGGGGCTTTTGATCGTGGCGCACGAGTTCGGCCATTTCATCGTGGCGCGCCTGTGCGGGGTGCGGGTGGAGCGTTTCTCCATAGGTTTCGGGCCCAAGCTGTTCGGGCGCAAAAGCGGAGACACTGAATACATGCTCTGCGCCGTGCCGCTGGGCGGCTACGTCAAATTCTACGGCGACGAAAGCGAGGAGGAAATTGACCCCAAGGCCGCCGCCGAATCGTTTTTGAACCAGCCGGTGAAAAAGCGGCTTGCCATCGTGGCGGCGGGGCCGCTGTTCAACATCGGCCTGGCTGTGCTCATCGCCGCCGTGGCGGCCATGGCGGGTCTGCCCACCGCCAGCCGGGTGATCGGCGAAATGGTGGAAGGCAAACCCGCCGCGCTGGCGGGGTTCAAGCCGGGGGACCGGATTGATTCGGTCAACGGCGAACCGATGGAAAGCTGGGGCCAGATCCAGCGCATCATCAGCCAGTCGGCGGGCAAGGAACTTTCCATCGGAATCCTGCGAGACGGCTCCGGCGAGGCTTTGACCATCACCGTCACGCCGGGTACGGACACCGAAAAAACGATTGACGGCAAGGAGATCACCGTCGGGCGCATCGGCGTGATGCCCACCACGGAGATCACCGCCTACCCGCCCCACGTGGCGCTGTACAAGGGCGCGGAGTGGACGTGGAACATGGTCAGCCTGACGGTGTGGTCCATCGGTAAAATGATCTCACGCGAGATTCCGGCCAGCGAAATCGCCGGCCCGGTGGGCATCATGCAGCTCGCCGGCCAGCAGGCGCAAAAGGGCGTGACGCAGTTATTGCTGTTCGTGGCGCTGATCTCGGTGAACCTGGGCATTTTGAACCTGCTGCCCATCCCGGTGCTGGACGGCGGGCACATTCTTTTTTACACCATCGAATCGGTGTTGGGTAAACCGCTCAACCTGCGCCATCAGGAAATCGCCCAGCAGGTAGGCATCTTCCTCCTGCTGTCGTTGATGGTCTTCGCCTTCTACAACGACATCATGCGGATCATGGGGGGGTAAGAGGCTGCAAGGCCCTTCACTGCGTTCAGGGTTTCGGGATTCGTACATAGTTGTTCCCGTAGGGGCAACGGTAGCCGTATCCCCATTACAGGAGCGCGGGCGTCCCGCCCGCAATGGATAAAATACAATGCGGGCAAGATGCCCGCGCTCCCGCAAATTAAGAAACGACCGCGGTGGCGAATCGGCTCCTCTCCCTTACTGGTCGTGGCGCCCTTTTCACGCTTCCCCGTGGCCGCCTGACCACGGTCTGGGTAGAGGCATGGTGCGCAAATCCCTTTTTTGCGCCCTTTACACAGAAACACGGCTATACTCCCCGCCTGTCCGGTCCCCAAATGAGCTTGTGCAATTGCGGCGACAGGCGAAGCCACAGGCGGGACTCCAATATCCACGCCGCCGCGTCCGTCAGCGTGACAAGGCCCCAGGCGGGGGAGATCAACACCGGCAGGCGCCGGTCCAACTCCCGCGACCGGACAATCTCAACCGTCCAATCAAAATCGGCCCGTGAGGTGATGACGAACTTAATTTCATCCTGCGGACGCAACGATTCCCAGTTGGACTCGTGGAACGAGCCGCCCGCGCCGGAGCCGGGCGTCTTTACATCCACAATGTAGCGCGCGCGCCGGTCGACCGGCGCCAAGGGGATGGAGCCGTTGGTTTCCACCGCCACGTCGCCCCCGCCGCCGCACAGCAGGCGCAACAGTTCCGCCGCGCCCGGCTGGTGGAGCGGCTCGCCGCCGGTGAGCATGACCGTTGGCGTGGCCGCGTCCCGCGCCCAGCGCGCTACGTCCCGCGCCTCCCGCGGCTCACCTTCGGACTTGGCGGCGTAGGCGCTGTCGCAGTACGCGCAGGCCAGGTTGCACCCCGCCAGCCGGATGAAAGCGCAGGGAATCCCCGCGCGCGTCCCCTCACCCTGCAGGGAGACGAACAGTTCAGAAACGCGGATGACGGTCATGGTCAATTCACGCGGGCCGCGGCTGGCCGCTACACCACGTGCTTGTGGCGTTCGGTGAGCGATTCGTAGCTGTGGCGGGCGGCGGCCTGTTCCGCCTCCTTCTTGGTGCGGCCGATGCCCATGCCGAACGGCTCGCCAAGGATGTACGCCTGGATGACGAACACCTTCTCGTGATCCGGCCCGCTTTCCTTGACCAGTTTGTACTGCGGATTGGAAAGGATGTGGGCCTGGCAATATTTCTGGAGCAGCCCTTTGTAGTCGGTGACCCGTTTCTGGGCCACGATAGTGTCCACGTGGTTCTTGAACAGGCGCAGGAAAATCTCGTACACCTCGGCGTAGGAGGAGTCCAGGAACAGCGCCGCGAACACCGCTTCAAAGGTGTTGGCGAGGATCGAGTTTTTCTCGCGCCCGCCGCTTTGCTCCTCGCCTTTGCCCAGCAGCAGGTAATGGCCCAAGCGAATGGCGCGGGCCAGATCGGCCAGCGATTGCTCGTTGACGATCTGGGCGCGGATTTTGGAAAGCTCGCCCTCGCTCATCTGCCGGTTCTGGAACAACAGATAGCGCGAGACGACCAGGTCAATCACGGAGTCGCCCAGGAACTCGAACCGTTCGTTGTCCTTGACGGGGTAGCTTTGGTTTTCGTTGGCGTAGGACTTGTGGGTGAGCGATTTATTGAGGTATTCGAGGTTCTTGAAGGTATAGCCGAACTGCCGGGAAAGCTCTTTAAGCTCCACGAGCCGCTTCGGTTCGATCATGGACTTCTAGGGGGTGAATTTTTTGAATACCAGCGTGCCGTTGACGCCTCCGAAACCGAATGAATTCGACAGGACGCAGTCCAGCGTCCGCGCGACGGGTTTGTGGGGGGCGTAGTCCAGGTCGCACGCGGGGTCGGGGTTATCCAGATTGATGGTGGGCGGGATCATGCCCGTTTCCATCGCCTTAAGGGCGAAGATCGCCTCCACGCCGCCGGCGGCGCCCAGCAAATGCCCCGTCATGGATTTGGTGGAACTGACCACCAGCTTGCGGGCTTGCTCGCCGAACACGGTTTTTATGGCCTGGGTTTCGATGGCGTCGGCCATGGTGGAGGTAGCGTGGGCGTTGATATAGCCAACCGTCTCCGGCGCCACGCCCGCGTCGGCCAAGGCGTTGGTCATGCAGCGGACGGCGCCTTCGCCCCCTTCCGGCGGGGCGGTGATGTGGTAGGCGTCGGCGCTCATGCCGTAGCCGGCCAGTTCGGCGTAGATTTTGGCGCCGCGGGCCAGCGCGCGGTCGCGCCGCTCCAGCAACACCACGCCGCTGCCCTCGCCCATGACGAATCCGTCCCGGTCGCGGTCGAAGGGGCGGCTGGCCTTCCGCGGCTCGTCGTTTCGGCGTGAGAGCGCCCGCGCGGCGCCCACGCGCCGCCGCTCCTCTTCGGGGGGCTTTTCCGGCTCGATGCCCGCGTCCGTCAGGGCGAACCGGGCCGCGGCGATGGCGTAGTGGATAAAGGTATCCATTTTCTTGACTTCCTTGCCGTCTATGTAATCGCGCGGCTCGAAGCCTTTCACTTCGGCGGCGATGCGGCAAGGATAGTCGGCGGCGTCGAAACGGGTGATGAGGCCTACGCCCGACCGGCCCTCAAGGGCGGCCTGCCAGGTGGCCGGCACGCCGATACCCAGCGGCGTGACCATGCCAAGACCGGTGACTACTACGTTCTTCATCCTGCGTAATGCGCTTGCGGAGCGCCCCTCCGTCCGGCCGGGGCCGGAGACGGGCGGGGATTACCCCTGCTTGGCCGCGGCGGCGATATAGTCAACCGCCTGCTGGACGGTTTGAATCTTTTCCGCGTCCTCGTCGGGAATCTCGATGTCAAACGCTTCCTCGAAAGCCATGACCAACTCCACGACGTCCAGCGAATCGGCGTCAAGATCGCTGTCGAATTTCGCGCTGGGCGCAACCTGTCCGGGGTCCACCTCAAGCTGCTCGACAATGATGGCCTTGACCTTCTCTTCAATCGACATAAAACCTTTCTCCTGTTGAATGCCCTGCTATTGTACCGCACTCCGGCGAAAAACCGGATGGCGATTCCCCATTTACATGGCCATGCCGCCGTTGACCGCCAGCGTATGGCCGGTGATGTACGCGGCGTCGCCGGACGCCAGGAACACCGCCCCGGCGGCCACCACCTCCGGGGCGCCAAAACGGCCCAGAGGAATAGATTGTAACAATTGCGCCTTGGCGGCGTCATTCAAAACTTCCGTCATGTCCGTGGTGATAAAACCGGGGGCGATGGCGTTCACGGTCACCTGCCGGGGCGCCAGTTCGCGCGCCGCCGATTTTGTCATGCCGATAAGCCCCGCCTTGCTGGCGGCGTAATTGACCTGTCCGGCATTGCCCACCTCGCCGACCACGGAGGATATGTTGATGATGCGGCCCCAGCGCTTTTTCATCATCACCTTGGCGGCCTCGCGCATCAGGTAAAACGCGCCGCGCAGGTTGGTGTTGATCACGTCGTCGAAATCGGCGTCCTTCATCCGCACCAGCAAGGCGTCGCGGGTGATCCCAGCGTTGTTGACCAGAATGTCCAACCCGCCCAACTGCGCCACTGCGTCGCCAACCAATACCGTGGCGCCCGTATGATCGGCCACGTTGGCCTGACGCGCCACCACCCGGCGGCCCAGCGCCTCGCACACGGATTTTACTTCGTCCAGCGGCGTAGAGCGCGTCACCAAAAACAGGTCCGCCCCCTCCCGCGCGAACGCCTCGGCGATGGCCCGCCCGATACCCCGCGCGGCCCCGGTGATAAGGGCCACCTTGCCTTCCAGTTTACCCACGCGCCGCCTCCACTGTTTGGACCGCCTCCGCCGCCGTGCCAACGGGAAACGCGGCTATGCCTTTTTCTATCCGCTTCATCAGCCCGCACAGGGTCTTGCCGGGGCCAACTTCATATACCCGGCTCACGCCCATCCCCGCCAGCGCGCGCATGGAGTCAACCCATCGCACACATCCGGTCACTTGACGCACCAGCCCGTCGCGGACTTCCGCCGCCGTGCGCGACAAGCCCGCGTCCACGTTGCGGATCACCGGAAACTTCGGGTCGGTGAACGCGATAGTCTTCATGAATTCCGCCAGCCCTTCCTGGGCCGGTTTCATCAACGGGGTATGAAAAGGGGCGCTTACGGCCAACGGCAC
Source organism: Nitrospinota bacterium (assembly GCA_016207925.1). GTDB lineage: Bacteria > Nitrospinota_A > UBA7883 > UBA7883 > UBA7883 > JACQZB01. The sequence continues at coordinate 19,199 of JACQZB010000130.1, read as the reverse complement.
AACCTTTTTCGCTCCTTTTTTCGCTGCGAACTCCCCCGCCCGCTCCACATCGGCTTTCTTGCCGGCGATCACCGTCTGCTCCGGGCTGTTGAAATTGGCAGGCCATACTTCGCCGCCGGCTTCCCGGCAAACCGCGGTTACGTCATCCGCCGGAAGGCCCAGTATGGCGGCCATCCCCCCCACGCCCGGCGGCGTGGCCGATTGCATCAACTCGCCGCGCTTACGGGTTATCCGCAGCGCGTCCTCAAAGCCGAACACTCCGGCGGCGTAACAGGCGCTAAACTCGCCCAAGCTGTGCCCCGCCACGGCGGCGGGCGCCAGTTCCATCCGCTCGGCAAGGGCGTCGAGCGCCATTACCGACACCAGCAGTATCGCCGGCTGGGTGTTGCTGGTCAGCGCCAGGTCGCTCTCCGGCCCTTCCAGGATCAGCTTGCCGATGCCGAACCCGAGCGTATCGCCGGCCTGTTCCAAACGGCGGCGCGCCGAAGGCGAAGCTTCGGCGAACGAGGCCCCCATGCCGGCGAACTGCGCGCCTTGGCCGGGGAAAAGCAGGGCGTAGTTGTCTCCCATAGTTTGATCGCGTATAAAACGGGAAGTGTACCTTATCCCGTGAAGGCCGCGCTGTCAAGGCCCCGCCTCCCATTGCGCCCGCGCCCCGCTTGGTTTACATTGCCACGATGCGAACAGGGGCACTACTGCTGGCCGGGCGCCTTGCGCGCCTGCTGGACGGAATCAACGAGCGGGTGGGCCGCGCGGTGGCGTGGCTGTGCGTGGCGCTGACGCTGTTAACCGCCTACGACGTGCTGGCGCGCTATGCCTTCAAGTCCGGCTCGGTGGCGCTGCAGGAGCTTGAGTGGCACCTGTTTTCCATCATTTTTCTTCTGGGCGCGGGCTACACGTTAAAGTACGACGCGCACGTGCGGGTGGACATTTTCTACGCCAAGGCCAGCGCGCGCGCGCGCGCGGCCATTGACCTGCTCGGCGCCCTGTTCCTGCTGCTCCCTTTTTGCGCGCTGATAATCTGGACAGCCTGGGGTTTTGTCGCCAACTCTTTCTCCATCCGCGAAGCCAGCGGCGATCCGGGAGGGTTGCCGGCGCGCTATGCGCTCAAGGCGATGATCATCGCGGGCTTTGCGCTGGTGGCCGCCGCCGGCGTGGCGCAGGCGCTAAAAAGCGCTTTACGGCTGCTGGACGGGGAGCGCCGGGCGTGAGCGGGTATTTGGCGCTGTGGATGTTCGGCGCCCTTCTATTTTTCCTGATGCTCGGCTACCCGGTGGCGTTCACGCTGGGCGGCGTGGCGCTGGTCTTTGGCCTATGCGGTTTCGGGTTGGACTTTTTCAACCTGCTTCCCCTGCGCATCTGGGGAGTGATGACCAACTTCACGCTTTTGGCCGTGCCCCTGTTTGTGTTCATGGGCGTGTTGCTGGAGCGCTCCGGCCTGGCGGAGGAACTGCTGGAGACGATGGCGCTTTTATTCGGGCGCGTCCGGGGCGGGCTGGCTATTTCCGTGGTGGTGGTGGGCGCGCTTTTGGCGGCCTCCACGGGCATCGTGGGCGCCACGGTGGTGACTATGGGCCTGTTGGCGCTTCCGACGATGCTCAAACGCAACTACCAGCCAGAGTTGGCCACCGGGGTAATCGCGGCCTCCGGCACGTTGGGGCAGATCATCCCGCCGTCGGTGATTCTGGTGCTGCTTGGCGACATCATGGGCGTCTCCGTGGGCGAGTTGTTCATCGCCGCGGTAATTCCGGGCCTTTCGCTGGTGGCGCTGTATATCGCGTGGATAGCTTTCATCGCGCTGGTAAAGCCGGATTTGGCCCCGGCGCTTCCCATGGAGGAGCGTGCGGCGATGAATGGCGGGCGGCTGGCGCGCAAGGTGGCCCATGCGCTGATCCCGCCGCTGGCGCTGATGGTGGCGGTGCTTGGCTCGATCTTTTTCGGAATCGCCAGCCCCACCGAATCGGCGGCCATGGGGGGCGTGGGCGCCATGCTGCTCACCGCGCTCAACGGCCGGCTGACCGTGACGATGCTGCGTGACTCGGCCCAAGTGACGCTGAGGCTGACTTCCATGATTTTCCTTATCTTCGTGGGCGCGTCGGCGTTCGGGCTGGTTTTCCGCGGGCTGGAGGGGGACACTTTGGTGCGCGGGTTTATGGAAACGCATCCGGGCGGCCCCTACGGCGCCTTGTTCATGGTCATGGCGGCGCTGTTTCTCCTCGGTTTTTTCCTCGACTTCATCGAGATCGTGTTTATCGTCATCCCCATCATCGCGCCGGTCATGACCGGCTTGGGGTTCAACCCTGTATGGTTCGCCATCCTGGTGGCGATGAACCTGCAAACCAGCTTTCTCACCCCGCCGTTCGGGTTTTCGCTGTTCTACCTCAAGGGGGTGTCGCCGCCCCAGATCACCACCCATCACCTGTACCGGGGCATCATCCCTTTCGTGGTGATCCAGTTGATCGCGCTGGCGGTTGTGGTAGCCTATCCCCCATTGGCGTTGTGGCTGCCGGATATGGTGCGGCAATGGATGTTTGGGTGACCAGGAATGAATAACAAGAGCGGAAAAATCGAGCGCGCGTTTGAACGGGGCCTTTTGGCCAGCCGGTTCGCCGTCATCCTGGCGGTGATCACCAGCCTGCTGGGCGCCTTTCTGCTGTTCGCCATGGCCACCGTGGACGTGACCTCGCTGACCCTCAGGGCCGTCAGCCTTACCGTTGATCCCTCCGCCGACTGGACCGCGTTCCATGCCAAGGCTATCGAGCGCATCATCGCCGCCGTGGACGACTACCTGCTGGCCACGGTGCTGCTGCTGTTCGCCTTGGGCTTGTACGAGCTTTTTATCAGCAAAATTGACGCCGCCGAGGACGAGACCCACAGCAATATCCTGATCATCAAAAGCCTGGACGACCTCAAGGATCGCCTGGGCAAGGTGATCCTGATGATCCTGATCGTCACGTTTTTCAAAAGCGCCAATAAGATCGTCTTCGACGATCCGGTGAAGCTGCTGTACCTTGGGGCGGGGATTTTATTCGTGGCGCTCGCGTTGTACTTCACCCACGCCGGCGGCAGGGGCAAAAGCGGCGGGCATTGACGGACGGCTACCGGCTCTCCTTGAGCGAGGCGAACAGCAGCTTGGATGATTTTTCCATGCTGGCCCATGCGGCGTCGAAATCGCTTCGGCTGGCGGCCATGCCCGCCTCGTTGAGCAGGTCTTCCACATCCGCCGCGAGGGTGTTCGGTTCGCCCTGGTGGTTGGCGTGATACACCCGTTTTTGCTCCCGCAACAAGTCGGTCAATACCCCGCTTAGGTGGATGTAATGAACCAGGTTGCGTTCCGCGGTCAAGCCCTGGGCCACCTCGGCTTCGCTAAACCGGGCCTTCTCCTGCGCGGCGGCGGGGATAGCCGCTATTACCGCCAGCGTCAGCAGAGCGCTTACCGCCATTCCTTTCATCACATCACATCCTTCGCCGCCATGTAAGCGCGCTGGCTTTTTTCCGTCCACGGCCCGACCTTGCCCGCGAACGCGTGGTACGAATCGTAAATGGCGCGGGCGTTCTGGCTCACCGCCGCCAGTTCCTGTATCGTCTCACTGGCGTATTTTTTGAACGCGCGCAGCACGTCATCGGGATAGCGGGTCACCTTGACCTTGTAAGTCTCGCGCAACTCGCGTAGCGCCTGAGCGTTGTTCACGTCGAATTCCGCCAGCGTTTTCACGTAATTCTCCGCCGCCGCCGCGCGGACGATGGCTTGCAGGTCCTTGGGCAGGCTGTCCCATGCTGTGCGGTTGACGGTCAATTCGCACACGCCGCACGGCTCGCGCCAGCCGGGATGGTAGTAGTAGGAGGCGGCGCGGTGCAGCCCCAGCGCCATGTCGTGATAGGGAGCGATCCAGTCCGCCGCGTCAATCACTCCGCGTTCCAGCGCGGTGTACAACTCACCGCCCGGCAGAAGCACGATGGAGACGCCCGCCTTGGCCATGGCCTTGGCGCCCAATCCCGGCGCGCGCATTTTAAGCCCCTTCAAATCCGCCAGCGACTTGATCTCCTTTTTATACCAGGCGGACATCTGCGCGCCGGTTTCCAACGCGGGCATCACGATCAGGTTGAACGGCTCATAAGCCTTGTTCCATAACTCCAGCCCGCCGCCAAAATTGAGCCACGCGCTCATCTGCTGCGCGTTAAAGCCGAAGGGGATGGAGGTGAAAAACTGCGCTTCGGGAACCTTGCCCGCCCAGTAGTAGGAGGCGCCGTTTCCCATTTCCACCGTGCCCGCGCTCACCGCGTCGAACACCTCCAGCGCCGGAACCAACTCGCCGCCCGCATACACCCGGATGGCAAGCCGCCCTTCGCTCATCTGTTCGATGCGCTTGGCCATCGCCTCGATGCTGGTTTGCAGGATGGGGTAGTTGGGCGGCCACGAGGTGACCAGTTTCCACGAGAATTTCGTGTTGGCGTGAATCGCGGGCGCGCCGGCGATAACACCCGCCGCGGTTAGAGCGGAAACCAAAAAGAATTGACGGCGCTTCATCATAAGCCGGTCACAGCCCCTTGGCTTCCATGAAGGCGCGTTCGCTCATGCGGGTCCACGGCTCCACCCGTCCGGCGAAGGCGCGAAAGGCGTCGTACACCTTGCGTTGGCCGGGCGACTTGGCCGCCTCCTCCTCCAGCACCTCCCGCGCGTAGCCGTGCAGCGTCTTTAACACCTCATCGGGGAACTTGAGTACCTGCGCTTTATACGTGTTCACCAACTCGTTGAGCGCTTCGCCGTTTTTCGCGTCGAACTCCGCCAGCCCAAGCAGATTGCTCTGCGCGGCGGCGGCCTCAACGATCATTTGCAGATCCTTCGGCAGCGACTCCCACGCCTTGAGGTTGACCATCAGCTCCAGCATGGTGCCCGGCTCGTGCCAGCCGGGGTAATAGTAGTACTTGGCGGCGCGGTAGAAACCGAGCTTAAGGTCGTGGTACGGCCCCACCCATTCCAGCGCGTCAATGGTTCCCCGCTCCAACGCGGTGTACAACTCGCCCGCGGCCATCAGCACCACGTTGACGCCCGCCTTGGCCACCACCCTGCCGCCCAGGCCGGGGATGCGCATTTTAAGCCCGTTGAAGTCCTCGATGCGCTCGATCTTGCGGTTGAACCAGCCGCCCATCTGCACGCCGGTGTTGCATGAGGGGAACGTGATGATGTTGTACGGCTTGTACATCTCGTGCATCAGCTCCAGCCCGCCGCCGTGGTAGAACCATGCGTTGAACTGCTGCGCGGTAAGCCCGAAGGGCGAGGTGGTGAACAGTTGCAGCTCCGGCGCCTTGCCGGCCCAGTAGTAAGAGGCGGAGTGCCCCATCTCCACCGTGCCCGCGGAGATCGCGTCGAACACCTCCAGCGGCGGTATCAATTCGCCCCCGGCATAGACGCGGATGGAGAGCCGCCCGCCGCTCATCTCCTTGACGCGCGCGGCGAACTGCTCCATCCCGGTCTGGAATACAGGGAAACCGGGCGGCCACGAAGTGGCCATTTTCCACTCGTAGGTTTTTCTCGCCGCGGCGCCGGGCGCTTGCGGCTTGGGTTCCGCCGCCGGTTTTGAACACGCCGCCAGCCCCGCCGCGGCCAGCCCCGCGGTGGCAAGAAACTCCCTTCGCTTCAGTCCGTCTCCCCCTTGCAGGTAAGTCACGCCGAGGCGATTGGCCCTTTGTCCGCCGATTCGGAGGACTTGTCAATGTCAATCATTTCGCTGGTACCGGCGTAGGGTGTGGAAATGATGCGGGTGATCTTGCCCATCTGCCGGATGATCTCCTTGATCCGCATCGCGGAGGCGTGGATGGTGGCCACGATGTCCTCCCGCTCGTGGCCGGTCAGCCGGTCCCACTCCTTGAGCAGGTCCACATTGCCGATGATGCCGGTGAGCGGATTGTTGATTTCGTGCTGCAGCGTGACCGACATCTTGAGCACGGCGGAAAGCTCCCGGTTGGCCGCGGCTTCGCGCTCCAGCGACTTGATCCGCAGATGCACCCGGACGCGGGCCAGCAGCTCCTCCGGGTTGAAGGGTTTGGTGATGTAGTCGTTGGCGCCCATGTCCATGCCCCGGATCATGTCGCCGGCCTCGCGCTTGGCGGTGAGCATGATGACGGGGATGAACTTGAGTTTTTCGTCGGACTTGACGCGGCGGCAGACTTCCATGCCGTCAATGCCGGGCATCATCAGGTCCAGAAGCACCAGGTCGGGGGGCGCCGAGCCGATCTTTTCGAGCGCCTCGTGGCCGTTGCTGGCGATGTCAATCTGGTAGTCGCGGGATTTGGACAGGGTCATTTTGACCAACAAGGCGACGTTGGGGTCGTCGTCCACCACCAGAATCTTGGCCATGATCCCTGCGCAGTTGCTCCACCGCCATGGTATCACATGGCCCGCGGCGTGAAAATGCGGCCCTGAAAACAGTAGTGGCTCAATTTGAAATCTGAACCGCAAGGCCCTTCGCTCCGCCCAGGGCGCCGGTAAAGGCATCTCACGCTTATTGTTGAAGTCCTGAGGCAAAGCCGAAAAACCTTGCTGCACGCTTTTCCAAAAATAATTCAAACTGACGCACTACCCGGAAAACTATCAGCCCTCGGCGGTGGTGATGCGGGCGATGGCGCGGGCCAGCTTGGCTTCCCAGCGCGCCCAATGTTCGTCGGCGTAGGTCAGGGCGGAAAGCTGGCTTTCGGCGCTTTCACGCGCGCGGCGGGCGCGGTCCAGGTCCACTTCCTGGGCAGGCTCCGCGGTGCGCGCCAGGATCACCACCTTGCCGCCAGTGACATCCACGATGCCGCCGGAGACCGCCACCCGCCGGGGCATGCCGCCCTCGTCGTAGGTGACCACGCCGGGGCGCAGTGTAGTGATAAAGGCCATGTGGCCCGGCATGGCGCCAAAGTCCCCGTCCACGCCCGGCAAGGTGACCATGGAGACGGAGGTCTCCGCCACCCGCCGCACGGGAGTGATGACGGAAAGCGCCAGCGCGCCTTCGGGCGCCTCGTCCGCGTTGGCCATCGGCTACTTGCCCTTTTTCATTTTATCCCAGCGCTCGAACACTTCCTCGATGCCGCCGGCCATGTAGAACGCTTGTTCGGGGATTTCGTCGCACTCGCCCTTGATGAGCCGCTTGAATCCTTCGATGGTGTCCTTGAGCTTGACGTACCGCCCCTTGGCGCCGGTGAAGGTTTCCGCCACGAAGAACGGCTGCGAGAGAAACCGCTGCACCTTGCGGGCGCGGGCCACGGTGATCTTGTCGTCTTCGGAAAGCTCTTCCATGCCCAGGATCGCGATGATGTCCTGCAATTCCTTGTACCGTTGCAGGATCATCTGCGTACCGCGCGCCACGTTGTCGATGAACAGCAGCACGTCCTGGCCCTCTTAGTCGCGGAAATACTCGGCGACGGTGAGGCCGGTCAGGCCCACGCGCAGGCGCGCGCCGGGCGGCTCGGTCATCTGGCCATAGATCAGCGCCACCTTGTCCAGAACGCCGGCTTCCTTCATTTCATGGTACAGGTCGTTGCCCTCGCGGGTGCGCTCGCCCACGCCGGCGAACACGGAGGAGCCGCTGTGCTCGATGGCGATGTTGCGGATCAACTCCTGGATCAGCACGGTCTTGCCCACGCCCGCGCCGCCGAACAGGCCCGTCTTGCCCCCCTTGAGGTAGGGTTCCAGAAGGTCTATGACCTTGATGCCGGTTTCCAGCGGCTCCACGCTGGTGGCCTGATCCACCAGCAACGGCGCCTCACGGTGAATGGGCCAGCGTTCGCGGCTGACGACGGCGCCAACGCCGTCCACCGGCTCGCCGATGACGTTGAGCACGCGGCCGAGCACTTCGCGCCCCACGGGGGTGGAGATGGAAGTTCCCGTGTCCGTCACTTCCATGCCGCGCATCAAGCCGTCGGTGGACTGCATGGATACGGCGCGCACGGTGTTCTCGCCCAGGTGCTGGGCCACTTCCGCCACGATCCGCTCGCCGTTGTCCCTCGTCAGATGCAGGGCGTTGTAGATTTTCGGCAGATGGCCCGGCTCGAACTCCACGTCCATCACCGGGCCGATAATCCGGGTTATTCTTCCCGTCGTTCGCGCGCTCACAGCCATCATTGCGTCATTCCTCCAGCGTGAAAAACGTGTCAGCCCTCCAGGGCGTCGGCGCCCGTCACCACCTCGATAAGCTCCTTGGTGATGGCGGCCTGGCGGGCACGGTTGTATTCAAGGGTAAGGCTTTCGATCATTTCCTTGGCGTTCTTGGTGGCCGCGTCCATGGCGGTCATGCGCGCTCCGTGTTCGGAGGCGGCGCTTTCCACCAGCGCGCGGTATATCTGCGACACCACGTAGCGGTTGACGATGTCGTCCAGCGCGGCCTCCATGGACGGTTCGTACTCGTAATCCACCAGGTCCGGGGGCGGCCCTTCGTCCTCCTCGCGGCTGGGGGCGTCCACGGGCAGCAGCGGCAGGGCAGTCGCCTCCTGCACCACCACGTTCTTGAACCGGTTGTACACCAGATACACCACATCGGCCTCCTCGGCCAAAAAGCGCTCGCGCGCCTTGCCGGCGATCTCCTCGGCCAGGGTGTAGCCCACGCGCTTGGAATAGTCCAGGAACACGCCGAGAATGGGCGTTTCGCGCTTCCTGAAAAAGTCGTTGCCCCGCTTGCCCACCACCAGCAGCGACACTTCGCGGCCCTGGTTGCGGCGGATAAGCTGCGCGGCGGCGCGGATGATCTGGCTGTTGAACGGCCCGCACAGCCCCTTGTCGCCGGAGAAAAGGATGACGAGGATCTTTTTCACCTCGCGCCGGGCAAGCAGCGGATGGCAGCCGGGGGGAGAACGCATGGCGATGCCTTCCAGCAGTTCGCGCATTTTCTCCGCGTAGGGGCGCGACGTCTCCACCGCTTCCTGCGCCCGGCGCAGCTTGGCCGCCGAGACGAGCTTCATCGCCTTGGTGATCTGCTGCGTGTTCTTGACGGAACGGATCCGCCGCTTGATGTCCTTTAAACTGCGCGCCGCCATGGCTGATTTCCCCGGTTACTGCTCGAACCGCCCCTTGAATTCCTTTATGGCCTGTTCGAGTTGGGCCTTGGTCTCGTCGGAGATCACCTTTTCCTTGCGGATGGCCTCGCCTACCCGCGGGTACTTGGCGTCCATGAAGGGGTGGAACTCCGCCTCGAACTTCTTCAAGCTGGAAACAGGGAGGTCCTTCACATGGTCATTGACGCCGCAGTAAATGATCATAACCTGCTTTTCAATCGACAACGGCTCGTACTGGCCCTGCTTGAGGATTTCCACCAGCCGCTCGCCCTTGGAAAGCTGGGCTCGGGTGGCCTCGTCCAGGTCGGAGCCGAAGGCGGCGAAGGCCGCCAGCTCGCGGAACTGGGCCAGGTCAAGGCGCATCGAGCCGGCCACCTGCTTGGTGGCCTTGATCTGGGCGGCGCCGCCCACGCGGGACACGGAAATACCCACGTTAATCGCCGGGCGCACGCCGGCGTAAAACAGGTCCGACTCCAGGAATATCTGCCCGTCGGTGATGGAAATCACGTTTGTGGGAATATAGGCGGACACGTCGCCCGCCTGCGTTTCGATGATCGGCAGCGCGGTCAGGGAACCGGCGCCCAGCTTGTCGTTAAGCTTGGCCGCGCGTTCCAAAAGCCGGCTGTGACAGTAGAACACGTCGCCGGGATACGCCTCGCGTCCCGGCGGGCGGCGCATCAGCAACGAAAGCTGGCGGTACGCCGCGGCCTGTTTGGAAAGATCATCGTAAATGATCAGGGCGTGCTTGCCGTTGTCGCGGAACCACTCGCCCATGGCGCAGCCCGAATAGGGCGCCATGTACAACAGCGGGGCCGACTCCGACGCAGTGGCCGCCACGATGGTGGTGTAGGCCATGGCGCCGTGTTCCTCCAGGGTCTTATGAACCTGGGCCACGGTGGAGCGCTTCTGGCCGATGGCCACGTAGATGCAGAAGACGTTCAGGCCCTTCTGGTTGATGATGGTGTCCACGGCGATGGCGGTCTTGCCGGTCTGCCGGTCGCCGATGATCAGCTCGCGCTGGCCGCGGCCGATGGGGATCATCGCGTCAATGGCCTTCAAGCCGGTTTGCAGCGGCTCGTGCACCGATTTGCGGTCAATGACGCCGGGGGCAATGCGCTCCACGGGGCCGAAGGTCGTGGCGGTAATGGGGCCTTTGCCGTCTATGGGCTGGCCGATGGCGTTGACCACGCGCCCCACCATGTCCATGCCCACGGGCACCTCGAACACGCGGCCCGTGCGCTTGACCTCGTCGCCTTCCTTAATCTCGATGTCGGAACCGAACAACACCGCGCCGACGTTGTCCTCCTCGAGGTTGAACGCCATGCCTATGATGCCGCCGGGGAATTCCAGCATCTCCCCCGCCATGCAGTTCTCCAGCCCGTACACCCGCGCGATCCCGTCGCCAACGGTGATGACCGTGCCGACTTCCTTAAGCTCGACGGCCCGTTCGTACTGGTCAATCTGCCGTTTGATAATGGAACTGATTTCTTCGGCTTTGATGCTCATCGTCCTTCTTCCCTCATCCCATGCCCAGGCGTAACGCCACAAGCTGGTTTTTCACGCTGCCGTCGTACACGACGCTGCCTATGCGCGCCACCACGCCGCCGATCAGCGACGGGTCCACGCGCGTGGTTACCACCGCCTCCTTGCCGGAGAGGGCGGACATCCGTTTTGCCAACTCCGCCTTGTCGGCGTCCGAAAGGGCCGTGGCGGAAACCACTTCGACACGGGTCTTGCCCATGCGCTCGAACGCGATGCGCTCCGCCTCCTCGGCGATGCGGCGGACCAGCGCCAGGCGCCCGCGCGCGCGGATCAGCGACAGTATCCGCGCGGTGACGGCGGAGGCGCCCATGCGGGTCAACACCTCTTCGAGGATGGCCGCTTTGGCCTCCTCGCGCACCGCGGGATTTTGCATCACCGAGCGTAGCGCGCGGCTTTGCTCCACCACGCCGGCGAAAAGGGCAAGCTCCGCCGCGGCCTTCTCCAGCGCGGCGGCATCCCCCACCGTGGCGGCGAGCGCCTTGGCGTAGCGGCGGGCGGCGGCGGTGTCTTTCAATTCATCTTCTCCACGCGGGAAAGGTAATCCTCCACCAAACGCTTGTGGTCGGCGGGGCCGATCTGGCGCTTGAGGATTTCCTCCGCGGCGTCCAGCGCGGCGGTCAGCGCGTCGCGCTTGAGGCTTTGGCGGGCCTTTTCGGTTTCCAGCGCCACTTGCTCGCCGGCTTTTTCCAGGATCAGGGCCGCCTCGCGCCGGGCCTGCTCCAGAATGCGCTGGCGGATCATCTCCCCCTCGCGGCGCGCTTCCTCGCGGACCTTTTCGCTTTCGGCCTCGATGCTCTTGAGCTTTTCCTCATACGTGGCCAGCGCGCCCAGGGCCTTGGCGCGGGCCTCTTCAAGCTCGCGCAGCCGTTCGGCGATGGATTGCGCCCGGCGCTTGACCACCGGCCCGCCGAAACGGATCACCAGCCACGCCACCGCGCCGAGCACCACCAGCGAGTTTATGATGCGTCCGCCGTCGCGCGCCCAGTCCCACTCCTCTGCCATGGGGATGCCGGACGCCGCGGCGGCGCCGGGAAGCAACGCCATTAGCGCCGCCGCAAGAAGAAACGCCGGGCGCGCCGCCGTCACATCTTCCTCCCAAGAATTTTTTCCGCCATGGCGCGGGCCAACCCTTCCACCTCGCCGCGCAACGAGGCGCTGGCGGCGGCGGACTCCTGGGCGATCTGCTCACGGGCGGTTTCGACACGCTGGCGGAACGTGGTCTTGGACTCCTCGACCGTCTTGCTCAAGCTTTGCATCGCGTCGCGCCGGGCGTCGCCGAGTATCACGGAGGCGTCATGGCGCATCCTGACCATCTCCTGCTCGAACCGGGCAAGCTTGTCCGCCCCATCGCGGGAGACGCGGTCGGCCTCGTCCTTCATGGCCTTGAACACCCGCTCGCGCTCGTCCAGGCGCGCCAGAATGGGCTTGAAGATAAAACGGTTCAGGAACAGGAGGATGATGATGAAATTCACCGCCTGTATCCAGAACGTGAAATTGACTTCGACCATACCCTATCAGGCTCCGCGCGGCCCCCTCTTGCCGGGCCGCGATCCCGTTAACGGCTTATGAGCTTATCGCAAATACGAATACATGGCGTATCAAAAGCGGTTAGTGTAATGATTTCGCCGGTGATTTTCAACGGGCTTTCGCGCAGGGGGCTGAATATTATTGCAACGCGCTGATATAACAGACGTTTTACGGTCACCCCCTGCGCTGACGTATGCGGCGGCGAGGGGGGAGGAGCTTGAGGAATGGGGTGAGTGACGGGGATCGAACCCGCGACGGCTGGAACCACAATCCAGAGCTCTACCAGCTGAGCTACACCCACCAGCGAAACTTTAATTAAACCATTAGTAATTTCATAATTGCAACGGCAATTTGAGGCGCGGGGGGAATCAGGCGGGATCAGCCGGGGCCACGCGGTCGCGTCCGGCGAGTTTGGCTTGGTAGAGCGCTTCATCCGCGCGGCGGAATATTTCCGTCACGGAGACGTTTTCGCGCGCGCCGGCGCAGGCCAGACCCACGCTTACGGTGATCCCCGGCGGGGACGCGCCGGACGGATCGGGAGGGAGCGGCGATGCGGCCACGGCGGCCCGGACGCGCTCGGCGATGCGCATCCCTTCCTCTGGCCCGGTCTCCGGCAGGACAATCGCGAACTCATCACCGCCGATGCGGCCCACTTCATCGGTGTCCCGCAGTTGACGGGTCATGGCCGTGGCGGCGTGGCACAGCGCCTGGTCGCCCGCGGCGTGGCCGAAACGGTCATTGATGGACTTGAAGTGGTCCAAGTCGGCCACCAGCAGGCAGAAGGGATGGTAATAGCGGTGGGCAAGGTTGACAAGTTTGCCGGCTTCGGAGAAAAACCGGCGGCGGTTATCCAGCCCAGTCAAGGGGTCGGTGTCCGCCAGGCTTTTGATCTCGCGCTGGTACAGGAACAGGCGGCGGAAGATCACCTCGAACATGAACAGGATCGCCAGTGCGGGGATAAAGAGCATCGCGAACAGGCCCACATGCAACGCCGCGGGAAAATCGGGTATCAGCCCCATGCCGTGCAGCAGCAAAGGATACAGGGTCGTGGCCGCCAGCGCCGTCACCGTCCACCGGGCGCCCAAGGGCAGGCCGGCCAGCGGAATCAGAAAAAAGAAATGAAGCTGGCCGTTGAACCCCAATTTGAAACCGTTGGTCAGCAGCGACAAAATGGCCAACCGCTCGTGCTGCGTAAGCAGCATCACGAAAAAAAAGGCCCACGGCGTCAGGCGCGAAACTCCCAAACGCCAGTACGCCGCCCCCAGCGTGGCCAGGCTCAACGCCATGACCACATAGTGAAGCGCCACATAGCCCGCGTTGTACGGATCCACCGACCGGGCCAGCCACCACAAACTGCCGCTGACCGCCGCCCCCGCCAGGCAGACAATCGCGGCGAATCTACGCAGCTCCCGGTACTTGAACTGGAGGTAGTCCTTTTCCAGCGTGGGGTCGGACGAAACTTTACGGTAAGAGGCCAGATCCATTTGCTTATGCCGCGGGCGCGAGTACAATTCCTAGCTTTGGGTGGTAAGTGTAACACGGCGCATGTTATACGCCACCATGTTGGCTATCTACCGGCGGCGCGGCGGACAGGGCGGACGGCGCCCCCGCGCTTGACAAATCATGGCGCGGGCCGGAATATGTAGATAAGTAGATTATCGGGAGAGCCCATGACCGGCACCACCACCATCCGGGTCCGCAAGAAAACCCGCGCGCGGTTAAAAAAACTTTCCGCCCGCAGCCAGATGAACGTAGGGGCGCTCATAGATGCGCTGCTGGACCGGCATGAAGCATCCTTCTGGGATGACTTTGACCGCGAGGCGAAGGCCTTTCTGGACAAGGATGAACGCCGCGTCCGCGCCGCTTTTGAAGGCGTTCTTAAGGATAAGCGGGATTAATGACGCCGCGCCGGGGTGAAATCTGGCTGGTCAATTTCTCCCCTTCCATCGGCGCGGAGATCCGCGAACCCCACCCCGCCCTTGTGGTGTCGGTTAACGAGCTTAACGCCAGCCTGTGGGGGCTTGTGGTAGTTTGCCCCCTCACCACGTTTAGGAGAAAAAAACCGTTCCGGCTGCATGTCCTTTTACATCCGCCGGAGGGAGGCGTGAAAAACCCCTCTGTCATACGGCTTGATCAGGTCAAGTCCGTGTCCGTTGAGCGTTTCATCTCCCTGTGGGGCGAGGTTTCGGACAAGACCATGCAAACATCTGAACACATACTCAGCCAGATTCTTGGCTTGAACCGGGGATAATCCAGGCCGTTCACCGCCAGCGGCGCAGCCACCAGTTGAAGTAGTCGCGCTCATCCTGGCGCGGGTCGCGCGGCTTCGGGCGGGCGTCGTCTATCAGCGGCTCGTCGGCGCCCTGCGCCAGCACACGCCAGGCGTTGTGGATGTTCATGAACCGCCAGGAGGCGCCCCCGGCGTCGGGATGATATTCACGCGCCAGCCTGCGCCACGCCCGTTTGACCTGCGTAAAGTCCGCCCCCTCTTCCACACCCAGGATGCGCCGGGCCAGCGACTCCTTTTTCAGGCGTTCGGAACGCCATGACGAAAACGGGTCTTGCGGCAGATTCATGATCGCATCGTCCAAATAAAAAAACCGGGGAGCGCCGCCGCCCCCCGGTTGGTGTCGCGTTCGCGCGGCGGTTAGTCGCGGTTGCCCCCCATGACCCGCAGGATCATCAGGAACAGGTTGATGAAGTCCAGGTACAGCGCCAGGGCGCCGCTGATGGCTTCCTTGGTGTCTTCCTCGGTGCCTTCGTTGCCCAGGATGTTCATCTGTTTAATTTTTTGGGTGTCGTACGCCGTCAGGCCGGTGAAGATCAGCACGCCCGCATAGGTCACCACCCACTGCACGGCGGGGCTGGCCATCCACAGGTTCACCAGCGAGGCCAGCACGATGCCGATAAGCCCCATGAACAGAAAGCTGCCCCACGAGGTAAGGTCGCGCTGGGTGGTGTAGCCGTACACGCTCATGGCGCCGAACGCGCCCGCGGTCACCACAAACGCGCTGCCCACCGTGGCGATGGGGTACACCACGAAGATTGAGGCGAAGGTCAGCCCCGTCAAGGCGGAATAGCCCATGAACACCGAGGTGGCGGTCATGGCGCTCATCTGGTGGACCCGCGCGGCCAGCCAGAACACCAGCCCCAACTGGGCGATCACCAAGCCGATGACGATGAGGGTGTTGCCGAAAATAAGCTGGAGCAGCGCCTCGTCGGAGGCCACGATGCCCGCCACCGCGGCGGTCAACGCCAGTCCGGCGGTCATCCAGTTATAGACCCGCACCATGAACCGCCGCTGCTCGGCGGCGGCTTCCGCGTCTCGGTAGCCGGCGTAGGCGCCGGTCGTCCGTTCGTTCGTCATTGCCACCTAGTCTCCTGTGAAAATCCGGTTATCGCTAAAGTTTACCACAATCCGCCCCGCGCGGTAACGGTTAGCGGGACGCCGCCGCCACTGCCTTATAACGGCCCGCCCTGATGGAAAGTTTCGGGCGGCGGGATTCAAATTCACCCTGCGCGGATTCCAGATCGTAGCGGGATTGGAGGTTCATCCAAAACTCCGGCTCGACACCGAAAAATAACCCCAGCCGTATCGCCGTGTCGCCTGTGATGGCCCTCTTGCCCAGCGTAATCTCGTTGATACGGCGAGGGGACATTCGTGTTTCACGCGCCAAAAGGTTCTGGCTGATCCCCAGCGGCGACAGAAAATCTTCCAGCAACACTTCACCGGGATGAATTGGCTTCATTTTCGCCATCGCCGCGGCTCCTTTTCATTATCCATGGTAATCACAAATCTCCACATCGCGCGCATGACCATCTTCCCACCGAAAGCACACCCGCCACTGATCGTTTATGCGGATACTGTATTGTCCTCGCCGGTTACCCGTTAACGCTTCCAGCCGGTTTCCCGGAGGGACCTTGAGCGTCCGCAATGAAATAGTTGCGTCCACCTGGTTCAGCTTCCGCTTGGCGGTTCGCATGATATCCGCGGGCAACGTGCGAACTTGATTCCGGTTAAAAAGCCTCTCGGTCTCCTTGTCCTTGAAACTTCGTATCATGATGAATGATACCACCTATAGCGTTATAGGTCAACATGCCCGCCCATGCGTCATCCCCCCCGTACCAGCGCGCGCAGCACGGAGTCCAGCACCCGCCAGCCGCGGGCGGTGGCGCGGATATGCCGCGCGGTGAGGCGCAACAGGCCACGGCGCGATAGTGTCCGCATGATCGGCGTGATTTCAATGCCGTCCAGCGGGATACCCCGCCGCAGGCGCAGGCCCAGCATCAGCCGCTCGATCTGGATCAGATCGGGAGTCAACTTTTCGGCGCGCCACACCGCATGGCCCGTGGCGCGCGCGCGCTTGATGTATTCGGTGGGCGATTTAATATTGATCCACCGGCGCGTCCCAAGTTTGCCGTGCGCGCCCGCGCCTAGCCCCACATAATCCCGGTATTCCCAGTACCCCACGTTGTGGGCGCAGGCGCGGCCCCGGCGCGCATAGTTGGAAACCTCGTAGTGGTCGTATCCCTTCGACCGCAGCAGCGATTCGGTTTCGTCAAAAAACTCGCTCTCTTCGTCCAGCGGCTGCTCCACGTCGCCGCGGGCCACCGCGCGCCCATAGGGGGTGGAGGCTTCCGGCGTAAGCTGGTAGCAGGAAAGGTGCGTCAAACCCCACGACGCCGCCTCGGTCAGATCATCCATCCACTCATCGGTGGTCTGGCCCGGCAAGGCGTACATCAGGTCGCCGGAGACGTTGGTGAAGCCCGCGTCGAACGCGCGGGCGATGGCCCCGCGCGCCTGGGATGCGGTATGGATGCGGCCCAAGGCGCGCAACTGCTCGTTGTTAAGCGATTGGACGCCGAGGGAGACGCGGTTGACGCCCGCCGCCCGGAACCCCTTAAGCCGCGCCAGCGTGGCGCTTTCGGGATTGGCTTCGATGGTGATTTCCGCGCGGGAAGGAAGTTTCATGCTTCCCGCCAGCGCGTCAATCACCGTCCCGGCCTGCGCGGGGGTTAACAGCGAGGGCGTGCCGCCGCCGAAAAACACCGACGCCGCGCGCCGCCCGGCCACAAGCTCCGCCGATGCCTTGATCTCGCCCGCCAGCGCCGCCACGTAGCGCCCAATGAGTTTTTCCTGCCCCGGCAGGGAATGAAAGTCGCAATACAGGCACTTGGACTTGCAGAAGGGAATATGCAGGTACACTCCGAAAGAATCCGCGTCCCCTTTTTTCACGCCCCCTCCCGCTCAAGCCGCGCGGCCCATTCGCCCAAGCTTCCCCGGCGGATGGCCTCGCGGATCGCCTCCATTCTACGCTGATAGAAACGCAAATTGTGAATGGTGTTGAGCCGCAGCGCCAGAATTTCACCCGCCATGAACAGGTGGCGCAGGTAGGCGCGGGAAAAGCGCGCGCACGCGGCGCAGCCGCATTCGGGATCAAGCGGCCCCTCGTCGCGGGCGAAGCGCGCGTTCTTGATGGAAATTTTCCCTTCGCCGGTGAACAGCGAGCCGTTGCGCGCGTTGCGGGTGGGCATCACGCAGTCGAACATGTCCACGCCGCGCGCCACAAGCCGCACCAAATCGTCCGGAGTCCCCACGCCCATCAGGTAACGCGGCTTGTCTGTGGGCAGCAGCGGTTCGGTGGCCTCGATCATGGCGGCCATCACCTCCTTGGATTCGCCCACGGAAAGCCCGCCGATGGCGTAGCCGTCGAAGGGCAGCGCGGTAAGCTCCCTGGCGCTTTGTTCCCGAAGGCGCGGATCGAACCCGCCTTGGGTGATGGCGAACAACGCCTGATCCGGGCGGCGGCGGGTTTCAAGACATCGGGCGGCCCAACGCGTGGTGCGGTGGGCGGCTTCAAGAACGCGCGCGGGACTTTGCTCCGGCGTGGCCATTTCATCGAACGCCATGATGATGTCGGCGCCGAGGGCCTCTTGAATCTCGATGGCCCGCTCCGGCGTGAGCAAATGGCGCGAGCCGTCCAGATGGCTGGCGAACCGCACCCCCTCCTCGCTGATCTTCACCAGGTCGCGCAGGGAGAACACCTGAAAGCCGCCCGAATCGGTGAGGATTGAGCCGTTCCAGCCCATGAACCGGTGAAGCCCGCCCAGGTCGCGGATCACTTCATGGCCGGGCCGCAGATACAGGTGATAGGTGTTGGCAAGGATAACCCGGTAATCCAGCGCGTCAACTTCGGCGGGATCCAGCGTCTTGACGGCGGCCTGCGTGCCCACCGGCATGAACACGGGGGTTTGTATGTCCCCGTGCGCCGTGCGGAACATACCCAGGCGGCCCTTGCTGGAAGGATCGGTTGCGGTGACGGTGAAATTCAAATCCATCGCCCGATTGTACCCTTACGGGCGGCGGCATTGCAGAAAAGGGACGACTCGTGAACCGCCTGCTGGGAGCGCGGGCGCCCCCCCGCCTATGCGCTCGCGCCGCCTCACCGCGCTCCGGGATGGTTATAAAACTCCGATTCCAGCCACGCCGCGTCCAGTTCCGCCAACGCCACCTTAAGCGCCGCCGCCGCGGGCACGGCTAACAGCACGCCCAGAAAACCGAAGAACATCCCGCCAATCAGCAGCGCCGCCATTACCGCCACCGGATGCAGCCCCACCGCCTTCTCCAGCGCCCACGGCGAGATGACAACCCCTTCCAGCGCCTGCGCCAAAGCGAACACCCCCACCACCAGCGCCATGGTCAGCCATCCGCCATCGCTCAAGTAGCTCAACACCAGCGCGGGGATCAGCCCCACCACCACCATCAGGTAGGGGACAATGCCCGCCAGACCCGCCGCCAGCCCGATGAACAACCCCATCGGCGCGCCCACAAGCGTCAAGCCCACCGACAAAATCAGCGCATTGATAACCGCCACCGTCAACTGCCCCCGCACGAAACCCCATAGCACCGCGTCAATCTTGCCGGCGAAAGCGGCCGCGCTCTCGCGCCGCCGGGGCGGCACGCGGCGCAGGATCGCGGCGTTGAGCCGGTCGAAATCGTTGAGCAGGTACGCGGCGGCGACCGGGATGAGCAGCAGGTTCAGCAACGCCGCCGCCGCCCCCATGGCCCCGCTGACCGCCGACCAGAACGCCCCCGCCAG
>JACQZB010000052.1 GCA_016207925.1 Nitrospinota bacterium | reverse complement strand
CGCTGTTCGATTATGTGTTCTTCGCGCAGGTCAACCGGATGGAGTTGGCAAAGCGCTATGGCGTCCATAACGTGACGTGGGTCCCCTTCGCCGCCGACGAGATGTTCCACCGCGATTTCAACCTGCCGCGCGATATTGATATTGGCTATGTCGGCTCCATCACCCCGCAAAAGGAGCGCTACTTCCGGGCGCTTACCAACGCCGGACTGACCGTGACCACCAATGACCGGTACCTTTCCTACGAGGAAATCGGGCGGTTTTACAGCCATTGCAAACTGGTCTATAACATCCTTGCCCGGCGCGACATGAACGTGCGAACCTTCGAGGCGTCCGCCGCGGGCGCCCTGGTGGTCAACCAGCGATGGATTGACGAGGGCTGCGGCATGATCTTCACCGAAGGCGAGAACATGATGTTCCATGAATTTGACGACGCGCCGGACATCATCCGTCCGCTGTTGGCCGATGACGCGCGCCGCGTACGCATGGCCCAAAACGCCGCGCGCCTGGTGATGGGCGCGCATACCTATCGCCACCGGATGCAAACCATCCTCGATACCATGGCGGGCGGCGTAACGCGGGAGCGGTTGGAGCGGAACGCGTCGTACCTTGCTCCCTTGGCGGAAGCGCTGGTCTGTCAACACCCCTCTTTTCGCTGGCGGACGCGGGCGTGGGAGCGCTTTAAATCCGCGTGGCGCCGCTCGCCCTTGGGGACACTTGCGCATCTGGCGAAATACTCGTGGTACCGTAGTATGGAGAAGGTTGAGAAAACGATCTGGTCGCTTGGCAAAGCGCCGGTATGATAATCAATGCGATACTTTAAGCCATGACCCAGGACTTGCGGAAATTATTGGTTATACGCTACCGCTCCATAGGTGACATATTACTTTCAAATCCCACTCTGGCGGCGTTGCGTGTCCGGTATCCGCGCGCGCAGATACATTTCTTGATTGATGACCGCTTTGAGGAGTTGCTGTACGCCAACCCGAACGTGGACAAGCTGATCCTTTGGCGCCGGAGCGGCAAGGCGACGTTGCGGGAGGAATGGGAGTTTATTTCACGGCTGCGGGCCGAGCGGTATGACGCGGCCATAGACCTGCAGGGCGGACCGCGCGGGGCCATCACCACGTTGTTAAGCGGCGCGCCTATCCGGTGCGGCCAGCCCTACCGGCTCCGTAACAAGCTTTGCTACAACCGCTATGCGCCCTCCGGCGCTCCGGACGAGCATAGCTGGCGCGTCCAGTTCCACGCCGCCGAACCGTTGGGCGTGACGCCTCCGGACAAGCCTGAGCTTTTCCTCAAATTCAGCGGGGAACAGGGCGCGTCCGCGCGCAAGAAACTTGAGGACGCGGGCCTGATTTTCGACCGTCCCCTGGTGATTCTCCACCCCGGCGCGCGGGTGCGTGAAAAACGCTGGCCGGCGGAAAACATGGGGCGCCTTGCGCGATGGCTGGCGGACGAGCGGCGCTTGGCGGTAATCCTTGCGGGCAGCGCCGCCGACGCGGAGGAAATAAAAACCATACGGCGCGCCTCCGGTTACGCCCTGCCCTTTTTCACCGATTTGGGATTGGGCGAGCTTGCGGCGATGATTTCCACGTGTGATCTGTTGGTGGCCAACGATTCCGGCCCGATGCACATGGCCGGAGCGCTGGGGACACCCTGCGTGGCGCTGTTCGGGCCGTCTGATCCGTCGCTGTGGGCGCCCTTGGGGAATAAATGCGCCGTGGTGACCCCCGATCCGATGGAGTGTATGCCGTGCGACCAGAAAGGCTGCGCGCGCGGAGACGATTACTGCATGGCCCGCATCCCGCTTGAGGATGTCCAACAGGCGGTGGACCGGCTCCGCGCCCTCTGAAATGTCCCTTGTCCGCCCCGAAGGGCTGTGAGAAAATCGTTCTTCAATTTATGCCACATACGCCGATGAACAAGCTTCCGGTATTCGAATGGTTCGCCGCCCAGGGCGACGTGCTGGTTACGGTCAACACCTCGGTCGCCGGGGTGGACATCCCATCCCGCCTGCGCCAGCAGGAGGTGGTGGACTTCATTCTTGGCGAGACGCCGACCCCCAAGATGACCGCCGACGAGCGCGGCGTAAGCGCCGCGATGCGTTTTGGGGGCGCGCTGCACGAATGCTATTTCCCCTGGGAGGCGATCATCCAGATGAGCGGCCAGGATTCCGTGATCCAGTTCCGCAATCCCACGGCGGCCACCGGCACGGAGCCGCGTCCGCGCCCTGCCCCCGCGGCGCCGAAAAAGAAAAAGCCCGACCTGCGGCTGGTGAAATAACCCCGTTATTCCTTGCCGCCGTCCCGTTCGAAGGTGATTTTCACGTCCACCGGAACCGCCAGCCCCGCCTCCGCCTCTATGACCTTGTGGATGGCGGAGGGCACGGGACAGGTGACGTGCGGCAGGCAGCGGCTGGCGGACTGGTAAATGGGCGAATTGAGGATGTTCGACATCAGCCGGTAGGCGTCCAGCGGCTCCTTTTCAAGGTCTGGTTTCATGCGTTCGATGAACTGGCAGCATTTGCCCACCCGCACGGTAACGTGACGTCCGTCCTGTGAATCCGCGGTGACTTCCACTTTCTCGCCGCACACGCCGGATTCGATGATGATCTTCTTCATAAGGTCATTATAGGCCGCGGCGCGCCGTACCGGCCAGAACAAGTCACGCCGCCGGTTGCGGGGATCCCTTGAACGCGCGGCGCCACAGCCATTCCAGCGGGCCGGAGAGCGCGTAGATAACCGCCATGGCGAACAGCAGGTGATGAGGGAACTGCGCCACCACGAAAATCAGGAGGATCATCCCCAGCAGGATATGGAAGGGGCGGCGGCTGCGCATCGAAAGCGTTTTGAAGTTGTGGTAGGGAATGTTGCTGACCATCAGCAGCGCCAGCGCGTACACGGTGACAAGAATCACCAGCGAGGGCGCGCGTTCCATATCCAAGGCGCCCCTGGTGAGCAGCACCGTGGCGGCCAGCACTCCGGCGGCGGGAGGGATGGGAAGGCCCACAAAGCGGTCCTTGGGGCCGGTCTCCACCATGGTATTGAACCGGGCGAGGCGCAGGG
The DNA here is from genome assembly GCA_016207925.1 of Nitrospinota bacterium. Classification (GTDB taxonomy): domain Bacteria; phylum Nitrospinota_A; class UBA7883; order UBA7883; family UBA7883; genus JACQZB01. Next base: position 75,034 of record JACQZB010000052.1, on the reverse strand, counting down.
CGCCGCACAGGCAGAACAGGAACGCCGCCATCCACCCCACCTTGCCGAATGGTTGCAGCACCCAGTTGTACATCAATATCGCCGGAGCGGCGCCGAAGGCGATAAGGTCGGAAAGCGAGTCGAACTCCACGCCAAACTGCGATGTGGCGCCGGTGGCGCGGGCGATGCGCCCGTCTATGCCGTCGAAGAACATGGCGAGGATGATGACCCACGCGGCGGTGTAGTAGTCGCCGTTGATGGAGGCGATGATCGCATAGAACCCGCTGAAGAACGCGGCGGAAGTGACAAGGCTGGGGACAATGAAGACTCCCCGGCGCAACCGCCTGGGCGGTTCGCCATCCTCCACCACGTCTCCCACCGGCGTATTCATGCCGCGTTTTTCCACGCGCGGGCCATGACCGTTTCGCCGCCCGTCACCGTGTCGCCCACCTTGATGGTGATTTCAAACTCCGGCGGCACGATCAAATCCACGCGCGAGCCGAACCGGATCAGGCCGATGTGATCGCCGCGCTCCAGCCGCTGGCCCACCCGCGCGCGCAGCACCACGCGGCGCGCGACCAAGCCCGCGATCTGCTTGACGCCGATTTTTCCGTGCGCTGTTTCCATCACCATCAGCGAGCGCTCGTTCTCCTCGCTGGCGCGGTGATCCCACGCGGCCATGAACTTGCCGGGATGGTAGCTTTTGCTGAACACCGTCCCCGCGAACGGCGCGCGCTGGACATGCACGTTGAACACGGACAGGAAAATGGAGACGCAGATGGCCCCCTGGGGAAACTCCTGGCTCTGGTAGGCGGTGTCTATTTTCACCACCTTGCCGTCGGCGGGGGCCACCACGGCGCTGGGCTGCTCCGGGATGATCCGTTCCGGGTCGCGGAAAAAGTAGAGCGAGAACAGCATGAGCAATAGCGCCACCCAACCGGGAGTACACCAGCCCAATAGCCACATAACCAGCGCGGCGATCCCCAAGGGGATCACGAACATCCAGGCGTCGGGGTCGAACGGTAGGCGCATGTTCCGGTCAGTCCTGAATCTTGCGCCCGATCCAGGGCATCATGGCGCGCAGTTTTTCGCCCACCGCCTCGATCTGGTGGCCGGCGTCCTTTTTAAGGCGGGCGTTGAACACGGGCAGCTTGGCGCGGTTTTCCAGCACCCATTCGCGGGCGAATTCGCCGTCCTGGATTTCCTTGAGTATCTTCGCCATCTCGCGCCGTGTTTCATCGGTGATGACGCGCCGTCCGCGGGTGATGTCGCCGTACTTGGCGGTGTCGGAAATGGAGTAACGCATATTGGCGATGCCGCCCTCGAAGATCAGGTCCACGATCAGTTTCATCTCGTGCAGGCATTCGAAGTAGGCCACCTCCGGCTGGTAACCGGCGTCCACCAAGGTGTCGAATCCGGCGCGGATCAACTCCGACACGCCGCCGCACAGCACCGCCTGCTCGCCGAACAGGTCGGTCTCCGTCTCCTCCTTGAAAGTGGTCTCGATGACGCCGCCTTTCGTGCCGCCGATGCCGCGGGCGTACGCCAGCGCCACCTGCTTGGCCTTGCCGGTGGCGTCCTGGTGGATGGCCAGCAGGCACGGCACACCGCCCCCCTGCTGGAACTGGCGGCGCACCAGGTGGCCCGGCCCCTTGGGCGCGATCATGAACACGTCTACGTCCTTGGGGGGCGTGATCTGGCCGAAGTGGATGTTGAACCCGTGGGCAAAAGCCAGCGCGTTCCCCTTCTTGAGGTTGGGGCGGAGGTCGCTGTCAAAAATGTCCGCCTGCGCGGTGTCGGGCGCCAGGATCATGATGATGTCCGCGGCCTTGGCCGCATCGGCGGGGGTGAGCACGCGGATTTTTTTCTCCTTGGACGCGGCGGCGCGGTGGCGGCTGTCCTTGCGCAGGCCAACCACCACGTCCACGCCGGAGTCGCGCAGGTTAAGCGCGTGGGCGTGGCCCTGGCTGCCGTAGCCGATGATAGCCACCGTCTTGCCGTTGAGGTATTTCAGGCTCGCGTCTTTTTCGTAATACATCGTCGCCATGGCCAGTGTCTGCTCCTCGATGAAAATTGAACGTTAGGGGTTGCGCCGGTCCACGTCAGCCCAGGCTTTTCTTGCCGCGGGACATGGCGATCTTGCCGCTACGGGCGATTTCGATGACGCCCAGCGGCTTTACCATCTCGATGAACGCGCCGACCTTGCCTTCGGTCCCGGTCACCTCGATGGTATAGGTGCGCGCGGAGACGTCCACCACCTTGCCGCGGAAAATCTCCGTCATTCGCAGGATCTCCGCCCGGTTGGACGGTTCGGCGTTAAGCTTGACGAGCACGATTTCGCGCTCCACGAACTCCTCGTCGCGGGTGAAGTCCACCACCTTGATCACGTCAATGAGCTTGTTAAGCTGTTTGGTGATCTGCTCCACGATGTCGTCGTCGCCTCGGGTGACGATGGTCATGCGGCTGGTGGAACTGTCCAGCGTGGGCGCCACGGAAAGCGATTCGATATTGAATCCGCGCCCGGAGAACAACCCGGCGATGCGGGAGAGCACGCCGAATTTGTTTTCCACCAGCACCGAGATCGTGTGCCGCATCCTCCCCTCCCCTTACGCCAGCAGCATTTTGGTGATGGGCGCGCCGGCGGGCACCATGGGGTACACGTTCTCCTCGCGATCCACCACGCAGTCAATCAACGTGGGTTTGCGCGCGGCGATGGCGCGCTCCAGCGACGGGCCGACCTCTTCCGGCTTTTCCACGCGCAACCCCAAGGCGCCGTAGGATTCGGCCAGTTTCACGAAATCCGGCTGGAACTCCGTGCATGAATAGGCGTAGCGCCGCCCGTGGAACAACTGCTGCCACTGGCGCACCATGCCCAAAAAGCCGTTGTTGAGGATCACCACAATCACCGGGAGGCGGTACTGCATCGCGGTGCCCAACTCCTGGATGTTCATTTGTATGGAAGCGTCGCCGGCGATGTCTATCACGATCTTGTCCGGAAACGCCGCTTGCGCGCCGATGGCCGCGGGGAACCCGTAGCCCATGGTACCCAGCCCGCCGGAGGTCAAAAACGTGCGGGGCCGGTTGAGCTTCAAAAACTGCGCGGCCCACATCTGGTTCTGCCCCACCTCGGTGGTGAAAATGGCGTCGCCGCCGGTGATGCGGTCAATCTCCTCAACCACGAACTGCGGCTTTATGATGTTCTTCTTGGGCTGGTAGCGCATCTTGTTGGCCGCCTTCCACTCGGCGATCTGGGCGAGCCAGTCTTCATGCTTGTGGCGCCAGTCCGCCTTGCGCTTGGCGATCTCCGTGTTGAGCTTTTTGAGCGCGTCTTTCAGGTCGCTCACCACCGGAATGTCCACCTTCACGTTTTTGGAGATGGAGGTGGGGTCAATGTCCACGTGCGCCTTTTTGGCGTGGGGGGCGAACTCGTCTATTTTGCCCGTCACCCGGTCGTCAAAACGCGCGCCCAGGGCCACCAGAAGGTCGCAATGCGACACGGCCATATTGGCGCGGTAGGTGCCGTGCATCCCCAGCATCCCCAACTGCAACGGATCGGCGGTGGGGAAACTGCCCAAGCCCATCAGTGTTTCCGTCACGGGCGCATGGGTATGGTGGGACAGTTTTTTCAGCTCATCGGCGGCGTTGGCGGAGATCATGCCCCCGCCCACGTACAGCACGGGCCGCTTGGACTCCTCCAGGGCGTCCGCCAGCCGCTCGATCTGCTTTACATGCGCGCTCACGTTAGGCTTGTAGGAGCGCAGTTCCACGCTTTCGGGGAAGGTGAATTTGGCCTGGTTGACCAGCACGTCCTTGGGCAAATCCACCAGCACCGGCCCCTGCTTGCCGGAGGCGGCGATGTAGAACGCCTCGGCGATGGTTTGGGCCAGGTCTTTCGTGTCGCGCACCAGGTAGCTGTGCTTCACGCAGGGGCGGGTGATGCCCACGATGTCCGCTTCCTGGAAGGCGTCGTTGCCGATCATGTGGGTGGGCACCTGGCCGGTGAACACCACGATGGGGATGGAGTCCATATAGGCGGTGGCGATGCCGGTCACGGTGTTGGTGGCGCCCGGCCCGCTGGTCACCAGCGCCACGCCCACGCGGCCAGTGGAGCGCGCGTAGCCGTCGGCCATGTGTACGGCGCCCTGCTCGTGGCGCACAAGGATATGGCGCGGCTTCTGGTACTTGAAAAGCTCGTCGTACAAAGGCAGCACCACGCCTCCGGGGTAGCCGAAGATCAGGTCCACCTTGAGTTTAAGGAGCGACTCGACGAAAATCTGCGCCCCCGTCAACTCTTTCGCTTCTTCCTTCACCGTCTAATGTCCCAAAAGCGCCGCGCGCCGCGCGCCTTGTTTGAGTTAAATGATTGATGATATAGTATGCCGCTGACTTCCGTCAAACACTATGAAAACGACAATGAACCTGCCGCCAAAGGGGGGTGTGCTGCCCGCCGCCGATTTAACGGGCCTGATAGATGAAGGGCGGATTGTTCACACCACAGGAGGAATTACGCCGGATCATATTGACCGGGCCGTCCAAATCCAGCCAGCGTCCATTGACCTTCGCCTTGGGCATGTGGCCTACCGGCTTCAGTCCAGTTTCCTGCCGCAACAACACCTGGTGCAGGACCGGATGCAAGACCTTATCATGTATAAGGTGGACCTGAACGAGGGGGGCATCCTGGAGCGCGAGGCGGTGTACCTGATCCCGTTGGTGGAATCGCTTCGGCTCCCCTCCAATATCAAGGGCAAAACCAATCCCAAAAGCTCCACCGGGCGGCTCGATATATTTACCCGCGTCATCACGGATTGTTCCAACCGGTTCGAAGACATCGCGCCGGGATACGCGGGGCATCTATACCTTGAAGTGGTGCCGCGCTCCTTTACCGTCAAGGTGCGGACGGGTATGAGGCTGAACCAGCTTCGTCTTTTTTACGTGGACACCGAGCCGATTCAGGGCCAGGAGTTGCGTGAACGGTACCTGAATGATCAGATGCTTTACACCGATGACGGTGAAGTTTTCGACTCCGAACTCGCGGCCCGTTTTGACGGTGTGCTCATGGGGGTGGACTTGACCGCGCCCAACGGCGAAGGCGCTCCCATCGGCTACCGCGCCCGCAAGAACAGTCAGGTTATTGACCTCGACCGTGTAGGCGCGTATGACGCCGATGATTTTTGGGACCCGATCATGCCCCCCAAAAGCGGACGGCTGATCCTGGAGCCGGAGGAATTTTATATATTCGCCTCCAAGGAGCGCATTCGCGTACCGCTTTCCTGCGCGGCGGAGATGGTGGAATTCGACGCGGGTTCCGGCGAGCTTCGCACCCACTACGCGGGATTTTTCGATCCCGGTTTCGGCTATGGGCGCGCGGGGGAGATCAAGGGTACCAAGGCGGTGCTGGAAGTCCGCCCCCATGACGTGCCTTTCGCCATCGAGGACGGCCAGGTACTCTTCAAAATGAAGTATGAGCGCATGGTGGCGGAACCCTCCATCTGGTATGGCGCGGAGATCGGGAGCAACTATCACAACCAGACGCTGCGGCTGGCAAAGCAATTCACCAGCGGACCAGAGCGGACATGAACCACTTTTCATTTGTCCGAAAACCTTATTTTTTATATAATTGCAACCGCATCGCCATGCGGGGCGAATACGCGGCCTGAACAACTTACGAGGGCAGCCGATGAAGCAGACCGACCTGGACTTCATCTTGAGCACGATGCTCGACAGCAACCAGGGTGTCTCTGACCTCAATTTCACCGTCGGCAAGCCCTTGCAGGTGGAAGCCTCCGGCCTGTTGACGGAAGTTCCCATCCAGCCGCCGGTCTGGAAACTGACACCGTTCCAGACCGAGCAGATCGCCATGACCATCGTCAGCAACGATCCCCGGCTCACCAGGAACCTGCTCATCAACGGCTCCGCGGACACCTCGTACTACCTCAAGGGGCGCGCCCGGTTCCGCGTAAACATCTTCTCCCAACGCAACACCTACTCGCTGGTATTGCGGCGGCTGGCGACGAAAATCCCCACCGTGGAGGAAATGGACCTGCCCAAGGTGTTCCATAAAATCTCCGAGGAGAAAAACGGCCTGGTGCTGGTGACCGGCGCCACCGGTTCCGGCAAAACCACCTCGCTGGCCGCCATGTTGTGCGACATCAATATGAAGAAAGCGATCCACGTGGTGACACTGGAAGACCCGGTGGAATTTTCCCACCCGCACCACAAAGCCACCTTCAACCAACGCGAAATGGGGCAGGATTTCGACAACTTCGCCAACGGCCTGCGCGCCGCGCTGCGCCAGGCGCCCAAGGTCATCCTCGTCGGCGAATCGCGCGACCGTGAAACCATGGAAATCTCCATGACCGCCGCCGAAACGGGCCACCTGGTCATGAGCACCCTGCACACCGTGGACGCGGGGCAGACCATCAACCGCATCATCGGCATGTTCGAACTGGAGGAGGAAAAGCTCATCCGCATCCGCCTTGCGGAATCGCTGCGCTGGATCGTGTGCCAACGCCTGCTCCCCAAGGTGGGCGGCGGGCGCGTGGCGGCGTTCGAGATCATGGGCATGGACTTGCGGGTGAAGGACGCCATCCTCAACGGCGAGGAAGAGGGTAAAACGTTTTACGACATCATCACCGCCAAGCCGCGCGAATGGGGCTGGCGCACCTTCGACCAGAACATGCTTGAGATGTACGAAAAGGGGCTGATCTCCGAGGAAACCGCCGTGGCCTACGCTTCGCGCAAGGCTCTGGTAGGCCGCGAGATTGACCGGATCAAGGCCGCCCGCGGCGAGAGCACCACCGACATCGGCGGCTTGGCCATGGATGAAGCCTATGACGACGTGCTCAAGCGCGTCGTCAAGAAAAAGAAATGACCATGAAAGTAAAGTGCGACGGCTGCGAAAAAGTCATCAACGTACCCGACGATAAAATCCCCGCGGACCGTCCGCTGACCTTCAATTGCCCCAGTTGCAAAAGGCCCTTGAGCGTCTCGCGGCCGCCGGACTCCACCTCCGGCGTGGGCCTGCCGGACATGGGCGGCATCCCGGAGACCACCCCGCCTGCTCCGCTGGACCAGACGCAGGACGTGCCCATTCTCTCCGCGGGCGGGCTGAAAGCGCCGCCGCTGCCGGACATGCGCGAGGCCGTCGAAAGCGAACTGGACATGCTGGGCGAAGGGCGTTTCCGCGCGCTGGTGGCCGAGGACGCCAACCTTGACCGCCTCATGCCGGTGCTCAAGAAACTGGAGTACGTCATCACCGTCGTCAAAAGCCATGACGAAGGCATCCAGAAAATGGCCCTGAACCGCTATGACCTGATCATTCTCAACGAGCGGTTCGCCGGCGCCGATCCAGCCAATAACACGCTGCACAAGACCCTCGAACCGTTGCCCATGGATACACGGCGCGGCATGTTCGTGGTCATGACGGGGAAAAACTTCAAGACGCTCGACAGCATGACCGCCTTTTCGCGAAGCGTCAACCTTGTGGTCAACGAGTCCGACTTTGGCAATTTCGAGTTGATTCTCAAGAAAGCCATGAACGACAACGACGCGTTCTACCGCGTATTCAGAAAAATGCTGGTGGATACCGGCAAGGAACTGGCCTGACAACGCCGCATGAAACCAAGGTGACACGATGCCGAGCTTCAAATACAAGTACGCGACGAAAGTAGGAACCCGCGAAGGCGAAATCGAGGCAGATACCATTGAAGCCGCCAAGGCGATACTGTCCCGCCAGAAAATAAATTTCACCTCGATTAAACCCAAGGGCAAGGACATCGTGCTGTTTGGGGGCGGTCCTACCGCCAAGGACATCGTTATCTTCACGCGCCAGTTCGCCACCATGATCGCCGCCGGCCTGCCGCTGGTCCAATGCCTCAACATCCTCGCGGGCGCCACGGAAAACAAGATGTTCGGCAAGGCCATCACCGACATCCGCCAGCGCGTTGAAACCGGCGACACCTTCGCCGACGCCCTGCGCAAGCACCCCAAGGTGTTCGACAACCTGTACACCAACATGATCGAAGCCGGCGAAACCGGCGGTATCCTGGACAAAATCCTGCTGCGCCTCGCCGACTACATGGAAAAGGCCATGGCCCTCAAGGGCAAAATCAAATCGGCCATGGTATATCCCGCGGCCATTGTCACCGTGGCCGTGGCGGTGGTCATCTTCCTTCTGGCGGTGTACGCCTTCGTCCAATTCCGCAAAACCGAAAAGGGCCTGATCATGACCGACCGGATATTCATCCGGCTGCCCGTCCTGGGCGAGTTGATACAAAAAGTGGCGGTGGCCAAGTTCACCCGCACCATGGGTACGCTCATTTCTTCCGGCGTGCCGATTATTGAAGGGCTGGAGATCACCGCCCGCACCGCCGGCCAGAAAGTCATAGAGTTGGCCGTGCTCGGCGTCATTGACGACATCAAACAGGGCAAGGGCCTGTCCGAGCCGCTTAAGGAACAGGGCGTGTTCCCCACCATGGTGGTGCAGATGATCGAAGTGGGCGAGCAGACCGGCGCGCTGGACGCGATGATGAACAAGATCGCCGACTTCTACGACGAGGAGGTGGACACGGCGGTGGAAGGGCTTACCTCGTTGCTGGAGCCTGCGTTGATGGTGTTCCTGGGCGTCGTGGTGGGTTTCGTGGTCATCGCCATGTACATGCCCATATTCCAGCTCGGCGACGTGGTGGGGTAGCCGTAAAGGGCGGCCCAACAACCCGCAAGCGCCCATGGCGGATTTAGTTCTGGATTCAGGCGCGGCGCCGCGCCGCCACACGGGTGTACGCGCCCTGCTTGCGGCGCGGCTCGCGCTCATCTCGTTCTTCATGGGGCTGGTGGTCTTCTACCAGTACCGCTACGGCCAGCAATCCAAGATGCTGCCCGCCATGCTGGCCCCCATCGCCGCCACCTATCTTCTTTCCATCGCCTACCTCATCTACCTCAAGCTGGCTGGCAGCACGGCGCTGTTCGCTTACCTTCAACTGACGCTGGACCTGCTGCTGGTCAGTTGGGTGGTGTACGCCACCGGCGGGGTCAACAGTCCGCTGTCGTTCAATTACGTGCTCGTAATCGTCGCCGCCTCCTACTTCCAGGCGCGGCGCGCCAGTTTTTGGTACGCGGGCGCCGCGGCGCTGTTGTATGGCGGGCTGCTGTCCCTCGAATATTTCAGGCTAATAAACCCTTATGACGCATTCCCGCCCATCACCGATGCGCGCAACCTGTATTTCTTTTTCACCTCATGGTTTGTCAATGTCACCATATTTTTCCTTGTGGCCACCATCAGCAACTATTTTTCGGGCGTGATCAGCGAAACAGGGCAGGAACTGCGGCGCAAAAGCGAAGACTTCACCATGCTCAAGGCCTTCCATGAAAACGTGCTTAAGAGCATGGATCTGGGATTCCTTGCAATCGGTCTTGACGGCGTCATTCTGTCTCATAATCCCGCCGCGGAGCGGATACTGGTGCTTCCCCCCGTTCGTATTGACGGCCATCCGGCCCGCGACACACTGGATTTGCCCAAAATCACTGAAGCCATCGCCGGCATGGCGGGTACCGGCGAGACATCCCGGCTCTTCACTTGGAGTTACCCAGCGCCCTACGGCCGGGAACTAAACCTTACGCTTTCGCTCACCAAGTTCGCCACCGGGGGCCGCACCCACGGGTTTATCGCCGTGTTTCATGATGTCAGTGAATTGAAGGAAATGGAGCGCCAAGTGGCCAACGCCGAACGGATGGCGGCGATTGGACGTGTGGCGGCGGGCGTGGCTCATGAAATCCGCAACCCGCTGGCCTCGATATCCGGTTCCATGCAAATGCTTGAGAGCGATCTGGCGGGTTTGCTCAATGAGCAGAACCAGCGGCTGATGAACATCATGGCCCGCGAAACAAGCCGCCTCAATCGCATCATCACACAGTTCCTCGGATTCGCGGCCCCCGCCAAGATCAACGCCGAATCCGCCGATTTGCGCGAGTTGATTGAGGAAACTGTCGCCCTGCTTGAATCCGACACCAACCGCAACCGCGGCGTCAGGTTTGAATCACGGTTCGAGGGGGACACCACGGCCTGGGTGGACACCGGGCAGATACGTCAAGTTCTTTGGAATCTGTGCGTTAATGCGCTCGACGCCATGCCGCATGGGGGCGTTCTGCGTGTCGGCGCGGCGCGCGTTTCCATGCCCGGCCGCGCGGACGGAGCCATGGCCGTGCGCCTCTCTTTTGAGGACAGCGGCGAAGGCATATCGCTGGAAGCGCGCGCGCACCTGTTCGAGCCGTTTTTCACCACCAAGCCATTCGGCACGGGCCTGGGCCTGCCCACCGTGCAAAAAATCGTGGAGGCGCATGGAGGCAAGGTGACGGTGACCTCGCGCCATGACAAAGGCTCCACGTTTACGGTATGGCTGCCGGTGGATGGCGCGTTTTCCGCTTCATCGCCATATCTCCATAATTGATGTAGTAAATGATCCGGTCGAGTTGTTCCTCCAGTCCGTGGAGCCGCGCCGCGTAGCGCGGGTCTCCGGAAAGGTCGCGGCGTTCTTGCGGATCCGTGGCGAGATCGTAAAGCCGCTTGATATTCTCCGCCTGCTGGTAAACCAGTTTCAGGCTCCCCTCCATCACCATGAACGAACGGCGGTCCATCAGGTATTTCCATGAGTAGTGGGCGAATATCCCCGCATTGCGCGCTCGCCCCCCCCGCAAATCCAGCGGCTCAATCATCGGCCCGCTGAAACCGAAGAACCCAAGCAACGTGGCGGGAACATGGTAGGCGCCCACATTTTCATCCGCGATACCCGGACGCGCGCCCCCGCCATAAACCAGCAAGGGGATCCGCAACACCTCTTCATGCAGCGAACCCATGTGAAAGAATCCCCCGTGTTCAAAAAACTCTTCCCCATGATCGGAGGTGACGATAAACATTACCTCGGCATCCTTGTCAATTTCGCGCGCCCGCTCCCACAATGGACGCAGCGACTGGTCAATGGCGCCCACCGTCCGCAGGTAGTGCGCGCGCATCGTTTCGGCAAGTCTCGCCGGGCGCGCCAACGCCAGCAATTGCGCGGCTGAATCCATCCGCCGCCCGCCCTCAAGGGGAGCGGCGCTGGCAAGGTGGGCGAAGGTGTCGTGCAACGATTCGTAATGAACCATCAGGAAGGCGTCCTGCTCTGGAGGGCATTGGTCAAGCAAGGCGCCGGCGCGCCGTCCCATTTCAGCCAGGGGGAAGGAACGTATGCCGGATTCGGGCCGTTCCACATGGTTAAAATCGAACAGCACCTCCTCCAGCCCAAGTGTTCCCCACCATTCTTTCACACTGGCTTGCAGCAATCCCGCCGTGCATACACCCGCGCGATTCAGCAACGGGACTACCCCCAGGCGGGAGTCATACACGGGAAGCGCGCGGTACCCAAGCTGGAAAAAGTACGGAGTTGATTCCCCCGTGTTATTCGATTGCGCGCGCGCGTTCTGGTAGCGAATCCCGCGTGACGCGATTTCAGACAACACAGGCGTGCGCGATGCGCCGCCCGCGGCGTAATCCACCGCATCGGCCCGAAGCGTGTCAATAATAACCATGATGGCTACACGGCGGGGTTTCCCTCCGGAGGCAGGAGGGGTCGGCCAGGGGGACAAATTGAAATAAGGATGCGCCACGCTGGTTAGGCCGCCCGCGAAACAGTTCTGATCAATTCCGTCGCCGGGCACATCAACCGCGCCGGGATTCAGCGCTGGATCGCCGTCATCGCAGTCGCCGAAACCAAAAAGCGGGCTGTAGCCGTCGCCATCGCGGTCAACCGCATCCGCCGCCACGCGCATCAGCAACGCGCCGTGGGGCGCATGGTCCACCAGAAAGCCTCGCGTTAAAGCGTAGCCGTTTCCGGCAAAGGGGCCCAAGGCGATGATGAGCGCGGGCACAACGAGTATGACCCACTGGACACCGCGTATGCCCCGGCGCGCAAGCGTTTCGATCAAGCGCAGCGCGGGGTGGCGCATAAGCGCCACCATGACGGCCATGACCACCATCTGCACATACTCCATGGTGGAAAAGCCCCACAACCGTACCAGGAATATTGAACTTACCCACGTCAAGGCCAGCGTAAGAGTCACCGCGCCAAACACCAGCGCAAGGCTTGCAGGGCGCGCGCCGCCCACGGCAAGCCATGCCAGGGCGCCACCCGCCGCCATGGTGATGATGATTATGGTCATCTGCTGGGGAATGGTATAGACAAGGCGCAGGGTCGCCCCGCCAAACAGGGGGTGAAGAGCGATGAACAACAGCGCCCACAGGATAAGGATTGTCAGACCGCGCGGATCGGGCCGTCTCCAGAGCCGGTAGGCGCCCGCTACGCCCACCGCCCCCACCGGCGCGCCCATCCAGCCCAGTGTGATCGCGGGAACCAAGGTCAAAGCCGCGGCGAACATGATGCGCGCAAACCACGGACCAAGCCCCCCGCTTGCGCGGGCTAACACGTTGAGGCCAGCCCCCACCGCGACGCCGAGTGATCCCAGCGCAGGAATTTCCCAAGCCAGCGCGCTGATTTGAGGTACACCCACCGTGGCCCCGTTGGAGATCAGGGCGGCGATCCACTCGAAAAAACCCACGGACGCGCCCGCCAGCGCGCCCGCCCCCAGCGCAGTCAGAAGTGAATCTGGGGAACGGGCCGTCATTGGCTAAGAAGGAGCGCTAAACCACCGGCGGCGTGGATCCGGCGTATCCCGGCTCGAACGCTTCCCAGATCATCGGCCAGCCGCGTTGGACGACGCCGGCCATGACCTGGGCGTAGTCGCGGATTTCCTTTTGCGCGTCCGGCGACAGGCGCAGGGAGAAATAGTGGAGCAGATTGCGCATGTCAATGTTCCACACGATCTGCGTATAGGCCGACACGGGCAGCACCACCCGCGCCTGTTCCCGCGCCACCCCAAGCTCAAGCAGTTGCTGGTAGGCGCGGTACGCCTCGTGATTCTGGCTGTCCATTAGCGCGCGGGCGCGGGACGCGGTATCCTCCGCCAGCGCGGCGCCGCTCATCTGCTTGTTGGCGGCGTGCTGCCCGCGCACGTCGTCATGGGCGGGGACATAGAACAACTCCGGACATTCGGTATAACGGAACGACCACTCGTTGAGCGACGCGGTGCGGTGCCGCACATGCTGGCGCATCACGAATATGGGCAGGCGGATACGGAAGGTGACCTGGATCATCTCAAACGGGCTGGTGTGCCGGTCGCGCCACAGGCGCAGAATCAGTTTGCGGTCGGCTTCCTCGTTCTTGCCGTCCGCCTTCTGGTACGAAGTGCGCGCGGCGCGGGCCACGGCCCGGTCATCGCCGAGATAGTCCACCAACTCCACCTCGCCGTGTTCATGGACTTTGTATATTTTCCCCAGTTCCGCCTCCGCCCCGGCGCTTACGGGCCTGCGTGTCGTCCGCTCGTCCATTTCCCTTCCTCCCTGCTTCTGCGCGGCGCGCGGCGCCGCATCCGCTAGTTTCCGCCGGCGGCGATCCGCGCCGCCGCGGCGCGCAATCGTCCGGCGCACCGGGCGCGGCCCAGCGCGGCCATTACGTCGAACAGCGGCGGACTGACTGTGCCGCCGGTCACCGCAAGACGGGCCGGTTGCGCAAGGTCCTTGAGCTTCACCTGTTTTTCCTCGATCAGCGCGCGGAATACGGCCTCGATCTTGTCGTGGGTGAAATCTATATCACCTATCCTGTCCGCCAGTTCGGCGAGCAGGGGCGCGATGCCGGGGGTGAAAAACTTCGCCACCGCCTCGGCGTCAAAGCGAAGGTCGTCGGTGAAAAAATAACGGCAGCCGTTGGCCAATTCCAACGTAGTGCGGCTGCGTTCGCGCAGCATCGGCAACAGGGGAATAACCTCCGCGGAAGCGGCGGTAACGCCCTCCTTGAGCAGCAGCCCGGACACCAGTTCCGCCAACATCCCCTCCGGCGCGGTTTTGATATGCTCGGCGTTCGTCCACAGCAGCTTTTCTTCGTCGAACCGCGCCGCGCTTTTGCTCACCGACTCCAGGTTGAACAGTTCCTTCATTTCGCCGGGGCTGAACACTTCGCGGTCGCCATGGCTCCAGCCCAGGCGCGCCAGATAATTCACCAGCGCGCCGGGCAGGTATCCCCTGTCCCGGTACTCCAGCGCGGAGAGCGCTCCATGCCGTTTGGACAGCCGCTTGCCGTCGCTGCCGAGTATCATCGAAACATGGGCGAACTTGGGCAGCGGCAGCCCCAGCGCGTCATAGATCACCACTTGGCGCGGCGTATTGGCCAGATGGTCGTCGCCGCGGATAACGTGGGTGATGTTCATCTCCGCATCGTCCACCACCACGCAGAAGTTGTAGGTGGGCGTGCCATCGGCGCGCAGGATGATCATGTCGTCGAGTTCCTCGTTGCGGAAGGTGATGCCGCCGCGCAACAGGTCCTGAATCACCGTTTCGCCGGAGCGGGGCGTGGCGAATCGCACCACGAAGGGCTTGCCGCAGTTGGCGGGGATGTTCCGGTCGCGGCAGGTTCCGTCGTACATCGGTTTGTGGCCCGCGCGCTGCGCCTCCTCCCGCTTGCGGTCAAGCTCCTCCTTGCTGCACACGCACCGGTAGGCGGCGCCAATCCCGATCAGTTTGTCCACATACTCGCGGTAACGGTCCTGCCGCTCCGTCTGGCGGTACGGCCCTTCGTCCCAGTCCAACCCCAGCCAGCGCATGGTTTCGATGATCTGGGCGATGGAGTCCTCCGTGGAGCGCTCCCGGTCGGTATCCTCGATCCGTAGGATGAACTGGCCGCCGAAGCGCCGCGCGTACAGCCAATTGAAAATCGCGGTGCGCACGCCCCCGATGTGCAAATCGCCCGTCGGGCTGGGCGCGAAGCGGGTGCGGATAGTTTCACTCACGATAGATCCCTTTTCAGGCCCAGTTCCTTAAGCTGGCGCGGCGCCACCTCGGAGGGGGCGTCGGTCAGCAGGCAGGCGCCCTTCTGCGTCTTGGGGAATGCGATGACGTCGCGGATGGACTCCGCGCCGGTCAAAATCGCGCAGATGCGGTCCAGCCCGAAGGCGATGCCGCCATGGGGCGGCGCGCCGAACTCAAACGCCTCCAGCAGGAATCCGAACTTCTCCCGCGCCTCATCCGGGCCGATGGACAGCGCGCGGAACATCATGTCCTGAACTTCCCGCTGGTGGATGCGGATGGAGCCGCCGCCGATTTCCGATCCGTTGAGCACCAGGTCGTAGGCCCGCGCGCGCATTTTGCCCGGATCGGTATCGAACAACGCGATGTCCTCCAGCTTGGGCGAGGTGAAGGGATGATGCAGCGCCACATAGCGCTTCTCCTCCTCATCATACTCGAGCAGGGGAAAATCCACGACCCATACGAAATTGAGTTTCGCCCCGTCAATCAACCCCAGGCGATGGCCCAACGACAGCCGCAAGGCGCCCAGAACCGCGTATCCCGCCTTCACCGAGTCCGCCACGAACACCATCAGGTCGCCTGCGCCCGCGCCCAGCGCCTCGCGGATTCCGTCCAGGGTGGCCGTCTGGAAAAATTTTGCTATGGGCGACTGGTACCCCTCTCCGGTGACCTTGATCCACGCCAGCCCTTTGGCGCCAAGCTGTATCGCCTCGTTGGTAATATCCTCCAGATCCTTGCGCGAAAACGCCGCGCCGCCGGGCACGGCCATGCCCCGCACCGCGCCGCCGCCCGCCAGGGCGTCCTTGAATACCTTGAACTCGCACTGCGCCGCCAACGCCGACACGCCGGCAAGCTCCATTCCAAAGCGCAGGTCGGGCCGGTCCACGCCGAAGCGGTTCATGGCATCGGCGTAGCTGATTAGGGGAAACGGCGTATCGAGCTTGATGGCGCGCGCGGCCATGAACATCTCGCCGATCAGCCCCTCGCACACGCGGCGCACCTCCTCCTCGTCAACGAAACTCATTTCCATGTCTATCTGGGTGAACTCCGGCTGGCGGTCGGCGCGCAGGTCTTCGTCGCGGAAGCATTTGACGATCTGGAAGTAGCGGTCCATCCCTCCCACCATCAGAAGCTGCTTGAACAACTGCGGCGACTGCGGCAGGGCGAAAAACTTGCCGGGCGACAGGCGGCTGGGCGCCAAGAAGTCGCGCGCGCCTTCCGGGGTGGACTTGGTGAGCATTGGCGTTTCCACTTCCAGAAAGCCCAGCGCGTCCAGATACCGCCGCGCCGCCATGCACACGCGATGGCGCATTTCCAGCGCGCGGGCCAAGGGTCCGCGGCGCATTTCCAGGTAGCGGTACTTGAGCTTCACCGCTTCGGAAGGCGTCTCGCCCTCCTCGATGACGAACGGGGGCGTTTTTGACTGACTGATAATCTGGGCATGGTCGGCGTACACCTCGATTTCGCCGGTATCCAGCTTTTCATTTACCGTGCCCGCGGGGCGGTGTGACACTTTCCCGCGCGCCTGGAGGATGAACTCGGCGCGTAGCGCGTGGGCCAACTCGTGCGCCGCCGCGTCTATCTGCGGGTTGAGCACCACCTGGGTCACGCCGAACCGGTCGCGCAGGTCCACGAACACCAGCCCGCCATGATCGCGGCGCCGGTGGACCCAACCCACCAGTGTAACCTCCTTACCTTCATCGGCGGCCCGCAACTGGCCGCAGGTATGCGTGCGCGCATGGCGCGTGAAATCGGACATCACAACCTCGTTAACCAAAAGGTTGTTATTATAGAACATCCTTTGCGCGATGGGAACGTGAGGTTAGCGCGGCCCGTGTTTTTACCACCACCGCTTGTCCCCGGCGGCCTCATCGCGCCCCTTGCCGGAGCCGCGCGTGCGCGGCCGGTTGTGTCCGGCGCGTTTCTTTTCGCCTGCGGCGCCGCGCTGGCCCATCCGGAACAGGCGGGCCAGGTGGGGGTGGCGTACGCCGCGTTTCTCGCTTTGGCGCTGCTTGCGCTGGCGCGCGGGGCGCGGCGCGGTCTGGCTTTGGTTTTCATCGCCGCGTTTCTGTTGAGTGCCCTGCCGCGGCATGACGCGGCCACAAGCCTGCGGCGCCACGCCGATGGCCGCGCGCGCCCCGCGCTGGTCACCGTCACCGCCATTGACTCGCAGCGCCCCCGCAATGTACGGCTTCTGCTGGATGTGGAACGCATCGGCGATGAGGCGGTAACGGGCTGGGTGACCGCCTACCCTCCCTTGAACTCACCGATGGCGGCGGCCCTTCCCGGCGACCGCTATTCGCTCTCGCGCGCGCGTTTCCACCTAATCCGGGGATTTCACAACCTCGGCGGCTGGGATTACGAACAATATATGGAGCGGCGCGGCGTGGCGGCGCGCATGAGCGTTCCCTCCGGTTCGGTTATCACCCGCGCGGGAGAAGCCCCCAACTGGCGGCGCCCGTTCGAAAACTTCAAACGCCAGGCGGCGGCGCTGTACGCCGGTGTGGAGCCGGGCGTGGCGGCCATTCTCAAGGCGGCGCTCACCGGCGACCAGGGACTTGTGTCCGGGGGACTGCGCGACATTTACTCCCGCGCTGGCACGGCGCATCTGCTCTCGGTGTCCGGGTTGCATGTGGGGTTCGTGGCCGGGGCGGTGTTTTTCGCTCTCAAGGTTATCGCGTTTTTCGCCCTCTATCCGGTCAGGCTGCGGTGGGCCAGCGCAGGCGTCCCCACCATATTCGCCGCCGTGGGCGCCTTGTCGGCCTCCACGCTGTTCGCGTTGTTCACCGGCCCAACCGTTCCCGCGGCGCGTTCGGCCATCATGGCCGGGGTGTACCTTGCCGCGGTGGCCATGGGGCGTGGACGCGACTTTTACGGAGCCTTCGCGTTGGCCATGCTCATCATATTGGCGCTGGATCCCACCGCATTGTTCCAGACCGGTTTTCAATTAAGCTTCGGCGCCGTATTTTTTATCGCGGTGTTCCTCGACCGGTGGATGGGCGCCCCCGCCGATCAGGATGTAGCGCCCGGCGCAGGACCATGGTGGCGAAGGGCCGTCAACCGCTCGCCCAAGGTCTCCGGATACCTGTTGGTGACCGTTTTCGCCACGCTGGGCACGGCGCCGCTGGCGGCGTACCATTTCAACCTGATCCCGTCGCTGGGCATAATCGCCAATGCGCTCGCCGTACCCGTATTTTCCGCCGCCGTGCCGTTGGGGCTTTTGGGGCTTGTCGCCGGTAACGAAACGCTTATTATCCTCGCCGCCATGCTGGTGGATTACGCCACCGCCATATCCGCGTGGGTCGCCTCGCTTCCCTTCGCTTATCGCTACATCCCCTCGATTTCCGCCTGGACGTTCTGCTTTTACTACGCCGCGCTGGGCGCCGCGCTTATTTACACCGGCAGGCCGCGCGCGGTGATCGGCTTGCTGGCCGCGCTGGCGTTCCTTGTCACCGCCGCCGCGCCCCCGCTGGCGTCACGATGGGAGAAAAAGTTCACCATGCGTTTCCTGGACGTGGGACAAGGCGACGCCACCCTGATAACCTGGCCCGGCGGCGCGATCCTTGTGGACGCGGGGGCGCGCTACGACGCGTTCGACGTTGGCCGGGCCGTGGTGGCCCCCGCCATCTGGAGCGCCGGTTATGCCGCGCTGGACGGCCTTTTCCTCACCCACGCCGACCGCGACCACGTGGGGGGCGTCATGGGCGTCGCGGAGCGCATTGCGCCCGCCCTGGCCGTTACCGGCGCCGGAGCCGGCCAGCCTCATGACTTGGCGCGCCAAGCCGCCGGGATACGCGGAACCGCGCGCGACGCCGCCGCGGGGGAGGTGTTGAGCTTCCCCGGAAACCTGACGCTTGAAATTCTCAACCCGCCGCGCGGCGCCCTGCCCTATCCTGAATCAACAAACAACCTGTCGCTGGTGATGCGGGTGGTGTATGGAGCCACCAGCGTCCTTATGACAGGCGATATTGACGTGAAAGTGGAGCGCTGGCTGATCGCCTCCGGCGCCAATCTCCGGGCTGATGTCCTCAAAGCCGCGCACCATGGGGCGAAAAGCTCCAATTCGCCGGAATTTCTTGAAGCGGTGGGCGCCCGCCATGCCGTTATCAGCGCGGGGTACGGCAACCGGTTCCATCATCCCCACCGCGACGTGATCCGGCGGCTCGCGAAAGCGGGAATGGCGGTTTGGCGCACCGACCAGGAAGGCGAAATCATTCTTGCAAGCGGCGGAGGGGAGCCGAAATTGACCAGCTACCAGCGCGAGGTCATTCCCCTTGCCCCGTTACCGTGGCGATGAACGGCAAGCAACGGTACCGGTTGGCGTGATCCAACCCGTAACCGACCACGAAAAGGTCGTCTATCTTGAACCCGGCGAAATCGGGGGTAAAATCCACCTTCCGGCGCGAGGGTTTGTCCAGCAGGACACACGTCGCCACCCGCGCGGCGCCCTTGGCGAGCAAAAGCTCCCGCGCCTGCGCCAGTGTCGCGCCTGTATCGGCGATGTCGTCCACCAGTAGCACGGACTTTCCCGCCAAGTCCAACCGCACATCCTGAACCACGCATAAAACCCCCGGTTTGCTGCCCTCCTCGTAGCTGGAAAGGATCATGAAATCCACTTCCGGGCACATTCCATGATGAAACACCGCCCGCATCAAGTCCGACAAAAAAACGACGCTGCCCCTTAGGATACCCACCAAAATTGTTGGAGAATCGGCGAAACTTGACGCGATCTCCCCCGCCAGCGAATCCACGCGCGCGGCGATAACATCATCTTTTATCAATACGTTATACGGTATCATGCAATTATTTCCTTCGCGTCAATAATTTGGTACCAATCTTGAAAACTAGATTGATCGCAACAATATTTTGACGGCTCATGCCGGGCATTATAACTGATTCCGCACGCAGTAGAGGGAAAGGGATCTGATATGGCGCTGGAATTAGCGGAGGCTCCCGCCACGGAGGTAAGCCGAGGGCCGGACTTTTCCCATTTCATTGGGGAAAGCCGCGCGCTCAAGCGTGTGCTGGGAACCATCACCAGCTTGCTGGATAACGACTCCACCGTGCTGGTGCTCGGTGAAAGCGGCACGGGCAAGGAGCTTATCGCCCGCGCCATCCACTTCAATTCCGATCGGGCCGCCAATCCCTTGGTGATCGTCAATTGCGGAGCCATACCTGAAGAATTGCTGGAATCGGAGCTTTTCGGGCACGAAAAGGGTTCGTTCACCGGGGCCATTCGCACCCGCGTGGGCAAATTCGAGCTTGCTGACAAGGGCACGGTGTTCCTCGATGAAATAGGGGATATGAGCCCCACCCTGCAGATCAAGCTGTTGCGCGTATTGCAGGAACAGGAGTTCGAACGGGTGGGCGGCAGCCGCACCATAAAAGTCAACGTGCGGGTAATCGCGGCGACACATAAGAACCTGGAAAAAGCCATTGAGGAAGGCAAGTTCCGCGAGGATTTGTATTACCGGCTCAACGTAATCCCCATCGAGGCCCCTCCCCTGCGCGAGCGCGGCGAGGACATAAATATGCTGATTACGCATTTTATCCGGCTGTTCAACCGGATCAAAAAGCGGAGCATCACCGGCATCACTCCGGAAACCATGGCGCTGTTGCGCGCGTACACCTGGCCGGGCAATATCCGGGAATTGGAACACCTTATCGAGCGGCTGGTTGTGCTCAAGGGTTCAGGAGTGATTGAATCCACCGACTTGCCGCACAAATTCCGCGCATTGGAGCCGTCCGCCGACGATCAGCTTTCGCGCGATATGGCGCTGGTGGGGGGCGTTGAAGAGGATTTGCCGGTTGAAAAGCGCCCTATCCCCGCCAACCGCCCGGCGCTTAACGAACCTTCACCGCTGGACGATTCCTCCGCGGACGAGGGCGCCGCGTTGTTCGGCGGCGTTGAGATTGATACCCGGCCCCTCGCTGAAACGCTGGCTGTCACGCCCGCGTTACCGATGGACGGGATAAACCTGAAAGAAGCGGTGGACGCTTTCAAGATTTTCCGGGAGGAAGCGGCATGATGTTGTTAAAAAGCCCTGTGACGCTTGGCTACGAAGGAAATTCCTTGCTGATCCGCGCCAACATCGGCGCGTTCCGGGCGCTGCGCCATGTCATTTTCAAGGGCGGAGCTTTTTTCCGGCGCGACGGTGTTTCCTCCGGTGGAGCCGTGATTTAGTGGGGCGATGATTACGATTTCCTGAACGATCCACGACGGTAAAGGCGACGCCATACGCGCCTTTCCTTGCAGTAGCCTCCCTCTCCCTCTTTAGCCGCCGCCCCGCAAGGGGTGGCGGCTGTTATACCGCCGCTTCTTCCACCTTTTCAGCGGCCAGTTCTTCTTCCGGCTCCAGGTGGCGGGCTTCCGTGGGGACCATGGGCCATAGCCGGATCACCAGCGCGAACAGGAACACCACCGCGCCCATCATCCCGGCGCTGTACGTCCACTCGATCAACGATACGGAGTAATCCGCGAATTGGCCGTCCAGAAACACGCTGCTGACTTCCTGGTCGTGGAACAATTCCACGGGGAACACCTGCGCGGGGATGACGATAATGAACAGCTCGATCAATACTCCGGCGAGTTGCAGAACGCTGGCGCCGAGCAACAGGGGAATGTTGCGCGACAACCTTTGGTTCAGCCCCACAATCATGGGGACGATCATCCCCAGCCCCACCAGCCCGATCCAGAACAGCGCCGTGTACTTGCCGCCATGGAGCAGCAGAAACGACGACTCCTCGTAATTGGCGGGGGCATAAGCGCGCGTGACGTTCTCCACAAACAGGAAATACAGCACCACGATGATGAACACCCCCATCAGCTTGCCCAGGCTGGTGAGCAGCCGGGGATCCAGATAGCGGCCAGAAAGCCGGAAGGTGTAGTACAGAATGATTATCATCAATGCCGTGCCGGAGGAGAGCGCCGCGGCGATGAAACTCGGCGGCAGCAACGGCGAACCGTACAGCTCGCGCACGTACACAAAGCCGAAAATGGCGCCCGTGCCGGAATGCACCAGCACCGCCAGAAACACCGCCGTCAACCCCAACAGGCGCTCCAGATGTTTTTTCCCGTTGAACATCGCCCACAGGTACACCAGGCACAACAGCATGTACGAGGAGTACAGGATGGCGTTGAGCGAAAACACCGAGCGGGGCTGGAAATGGAAAAACGGTATCATCAGCCGGTCGGGCCTTCCCCAGTCCAGGATAATGGAGGCCAGCGCCGCCACGATCAGGATCGCCGCCAGCGTCGCCGCCATCCGCGCGAAAGGTTTAAACTCAACGCGCCCGAACACCGAGGACATCGCGGAGAGCACCAGCGACCCCGCGCTTGCGCCGATCAGGTAGATCGCCATGACAATCGGCATTCCCCACGGCACCTGGTTGGTCATGTTGGTGACCCGGTGGCCCTCCAGGAACAGGCAGATCGCCGACGCGGGCGCCAGCGCCGCCACCAGGCCGATGGCAGTCATAAAGGCGAGGTACTTTTTCGAGTCAACCTCGATCCGTGAGAACTTGATCTCCATGGCCGCGCCTTACAGATGGGTGTAGAACACGCGGGGATTGGTTCCCAGGTCGGCGCGCAACTGCTCCGCCTCGCCGGTGGCCACGATACGGCTGATCTCGCCGTCTGGATCGCCGAAATTACCGAACACCATCGCGCCATTTCCCGCCTGGCGGCAGGCTTCCACGCAAGCCGGCTCCTTCCCCGCGTCTATGCGGTGGACGCAGAAGTCGCACTTTTCCACCACCCCGTGCATGCGGATGGGCGCGTTGGGGTTGGCGTCCGGCCCCGCCTCCACATGCTGACTGACGAACGAGCGGGCCTTGTAGGGACAGGCCACCATGCAGTAGCGGCAGCCGATACAGCGGTGTTTGTCCACCAGCACGATGCCGTCCTTGCGGCGGAACGTGGCCGCCACGGGGCAGACATGGGCGCACGGCGGATGCTCGCAATGGAAGCACATGGCCGGCAGATAGCGCTCCGTGGCGTTGGGGACGCCCTTCTGCCGTATGGTGAGCTTGCGGATCCAATGGATGTCCCGCTTGGGGTCGCCGAATAAGGGGACGTTGTTCTCCTTGCGGCAGGCGTCCGTGCAGGCGGTGCAGTCCGCCGTGCACTTGGCGATGTCTATGACCATTCCCCACTGGTTTTTCCCGGACGCGGCGGAGGGGGGAACGTCGAGCGGGGATTGGTTTCCGGCGACGGTGTGCGACAGCGCGGGTGTAACCGCGGATAACGCCGTCCCCGCCGCTACGGTGGCGCCGATGATGATGAATTCCCGCCGGTCAATGGTCATTGGCCCGGTTTGGCTATGACAGGATTGGTAGCGGCGGCGGCGCTGTTGAAAAGTCCGATGGTGGAGGCGTTGTACAGCAGGGGAAACGCCAGAACCGCGAAAAAAATCGCGACAGCGGCCAACCCTTTCGACTTTTGCAACGCACTCTCCCTTTACGGAAGTTTACTGGCGGAGTGGCGATAACGGCGCGTATCTTACATCAAAGCGATATCGTGTCAATGCCGCCCGCGAGCGGCCCCCTGCCCGCGCCTGAAACATAATGATGTTGATTATCGCAGAAGGATTCACCGTAAGGCAAACATCCGGCAGACGGGGCTTTGCGCGTCCCGTGATGGAAGGCGGGCCAAACACCGCCCTTACAACCAGGTGTGAACCTTGCTTTTCTCCACCAATTCCACAAAGCCGGCGTAGGCGACGGTCTTGACGCCCGGAACCAGCGCGGTGACGCCGCGGGCCTTTAAATCGGCCTCCAGCGCGTACACGGCGCATTTCTTCACCACGTCTTTTAGCGCGGGTTCGTAGGCCGACCCGGCCTTGGCGGCGTACACGCCGTCCTCGATCAGCAATATGTCCGAGCCGGTGGAGGCGAAGCGGGCGCACTCGTTAAGCGCGTCGCTGGAAAAGGGCGATTTGTTGACGGTATGCAGCACGGCGCCGTTCCTTTCTTCGTTAATAGGGGATGGTGGCGTGTTGTTCTTCCATGATGGCCGCGATTTCTTCGGCTTCCTTGACCTCCACGGGGATGATGAAGTCTTCCGGCTTCAAACCCCGTTTTTCCATACTTTCGCGGTCCACATATATCTTGTTCACATCATAGCCGTCCAGTACGCGGTAGGTCTTGATGAACCCCTTAATGCCGACGGCGGACGTGTCCTGCGCGGCGACCAGCGCAAACACGCCGTCGCCCGCGAAAATCAGCGAAAGGTCTTGCTCGTAGGCCGCCACGATCAGCACCGTCTCCAACCCCTCGTAGCTGTATATGCTGCCATGCGGCGCATGGCGCATGACAAAGGCGATCTTCTTGCGGTTCTCGCCGCCGCCGTTGTCCATCTCATCGCTCATCGTGATGCTCCTTTCAACCGAAGGTGATCAGGCGGTCGGCCTCAATGGCCATGTCGGTGAGTTGGCCCAGGCCGGAGATGCGGGTACCCTCGATGATGTGCCCGTCCTTGATCCCGCGCCGTTTGCTCGCGGCGATGCAGGCCACAATGTCTATCCCCTTGTCGCGTCCAAGCTCCGTCCAGCGGGCATACACGTTGCGGTCGTCCCGCGGCGGCTCGGCCAGATTGTTCACGTTGAGCACGCCGTTGTGATAGAAGAACACCCGCACAATCTGGTGTCCCCGTTCCAACGCGGCCTTGATAAAGTTGTAAGCCGTGTCCGACGCCTGGTTGTTGTACGGCCCCTCAAGAACTTGCACGGCGAATTTCATGTTGCTGCCTTTCCCGACAAAAACCTTTCCACCAGCCAGGCCGTCGCTACGCCCCCCGGCGAAACGGTAAGTTTAAAGATAGATGAACACTTGGCGGTTAGGGATTCAACTCATTTGTTCGCGCCGCAGCCAAGACGGGTGGTGGTTTGAACCGGAGCCTCTCAGCCTTCCTGTATATAAACAAGGCGCCTTTCCCATAAGAAACCAAATCAATAAATAGCGATAAATACTTGACTTATTAACATATATTTTCTCAGCCGGATGGTCACCGGCGCTCCAGTATATCCGTGGCGCCGGGGGATTCCTCCTCAAGGGGCAGCAAGATGGTGAAGGTGGAACCTTCACCCGGCATACTGGCGGCGCGGATGCTTCCGCCGTGGTTTTCGATGATGCTGTGGGAGATGGACAGACCCAGCCCCGTGCCCTTGCCTTCGGGCTTGGTGGTGAAAAAAGGATCGAACAGTTTGTCCATCGCCTCCTGCGGGATGCCCTTGCCCTGGTCATGGAACTCTATCACCACGCGCCCATCCCGGCGGCGCACGGTGATGCGCAGGACGCCTTCCCATCCTTTCGCGGCCAACTGGTCATACGGCTCGGCGGCCTGCCGTTCGTTCATGCTGTCGCGCGCGTTGGAGATGATGTTGAGGAATACCTGCGCCAACTGGTCAGCGTCGGCCATCAGGGTGATCGGGTCTTCCGGGAATTCAGTGACGGACTTGATGTTTTCCAGCCCCATTTCGTAGCGCACCAGCGCCAGGGTTTTATCCAGCAGCGCCTGCAGGTTGACCGCGCGTATTTCCGGCCTGCGTTCGCGGGCGAAGTCGCGCAGGTTTTCGGTGATGCGCGCGGCGCGCTGCACCTGTTCAAGGATGGTGGCGAACTGCGCGCGGCTTTCCTCCGGCACCTGGGCTTCCATTTCCAGCAACTGCACGGTGGTGGCGATGATGTTGAGTGGATTCTTGATTTCGTGCGCCACGCCGGCGGACAGGGCGCCGAGCGAGGCCAGTTTTTCAGTGCGTATCAGGCTGGTTTGCAGCCGCACCATTTCGTTAAGGGTCTTGGTGAGCATTTCGTTGGAGGCGCGCAACGAGGACTCGTAGCTTTTGCGCTCCGTGATGTCCTCCTTGACCGCCAGGAAGTGGGTGATGTTCCCCTGGCTGTCGCGGATGGGGGAGATGGAAGCTGTTTCCCAAAAATATTCGCCATTCTTTTTTTTGTTCAGCAGTTCGCCTCGCCAGGCGCCGCCCGTGGTTATGGTTTCCCACAATTCCCTGTACACTTCCTGCGGCGTATCGCCGGACTTGAGGAATCTGGGGTTCTGGCCGATCACCTCCTCGGCGGTGTAGCCTGTTCTCCTCGGCGGGTTTGATCTTCGTTATATCGCGCCCGATGCCCACGGCGCCGGTGACGGCGCCCGCCTTGTCGTAGGTGGGGGACAGCGAGGTCTGGAAAAAGCGCTTGTGCCCCCCGATGGTCACGATGGATTCAAAGATGACATACTCGCCCTCCAGCGCGCGGCGGTATGCGGCGGTGTGCGTTTCGGCGTAACGGGCGCCAAAAAGGTCCCCGGCGTGTTTGCCGAGGTAGGCCTGGGCGTCGGTATCGTACCGGTCGAACCAGCGGCCATGCAGCGAGGTGTAGCGGCCCTGCCGGTCAACGATGAACACGATGCCGTCTATGGAATTGACCAGCGTTTCGAGCTTCTGCTCCGCCTCGAACAGCTTGCGCTCGCGCTCCTTGCGCGCGGTGATGTCGTGGGCCATGAACATGGCGCTTTCCACCACGCCGTCCACCACCACCGGCCCGCAGATGGACAGGTACCACTGCTCGCCCACGCCGGGGACGTTGACCTTGGCTTCATACGTTGTCGGCTGGCCCCGCTCAAAAGCGTTCGCCAGGGCGGAGCGCACCGTTTCACGCTGATCGGGAGGAAGGTAGCTGTACACGTTCATGCCCACGATCCGCTCCGGCGGGGGGGCGCCCGGCGCCGAATGGTTGACGAACGTGATTATTTCCTCGCGGTTCACGGTCAGGATATAGTCCGGCGCCTGGGACACCAGCGAGCGCCAACGCGCCTCGGAACGCGCCAGACCGCGCTCCGCCGATTTGCGCGCCTCGGTGATTTTCAGGTTCTCGATAATGTGCGCCAGATCGCTGGACACCTCCTGCAGGATTTCCATCTCCTCGTCGTCAAACACATTCACGGAATCCGCCCCCACGGTCAGCGCTCCGGCGATCTCCCCTTCCACCACAAGCGGCAAACCCACCATGGCGCGCACACCGGCCCGCGCGGCCATGTCGCGCCAATAGACAAAAGTGGGGTCGCGCGCGGTGTCGTGGCAGGTGGCGGGGCGGCACGATTTTATCGCGCGTCCCGCCGGGGATTGGCCTTGCGGCGAGTTGTCCCAGGTGAATTCCTGACCCTCCAGCGCCGCGGTGGCCCCCGCGGCGGCGGCGATGCGGATACGCTTGCGCTCATCAGCGGGGATGAGGAAGCCCACCCACGCCAGCCGGTAGCCGCCGGTCTGCGTGATTACATCGAGCGCCGTGCGGATCGCCTCCTCCCGCGAAGCGGCGTGGACCACGGCGTGGTTGCTGGCGGAGAGCATCCGGTACAGGCGGTTGATTCGCGCGTTTTCCCGCTCGGCCAGGGAAAGGCTCCCGAACGCCTTGCCGATCAGCGCGTACAGCAGGGCGCCGGTGATGACGACGAAAGCGCTGCCCTTGAACGTCTGGCTGAATTGCCATTCCATGGCGTCACCGGCCAGCCACAACGCCGCCAGGTCGGACAGGGAAATCCAGGCCAGCCCGAATACCAGGTAGATGATGACGATGCGCCGCGCCGAGCGGGCCGCATGCAGGGTCATCCAAACCTCCGGTATGCTTTTAGTTATATAAATTATAACTCAAGAAGCGCGCCCCGGTCCGCCCCTTGGGGTGGCGATTCATCCGTGTTTGCTCCGTCCCTCGCGGCGCGCCGAGGCTCCCACCGTGTGAATTATTTTAATATACCCTGCATACTGACGGTTAGGTAAATCGAGCCGTGCGCGAATCACCATGGCGCGAATGCGCCGGGTGTGGTAAAGTAAACGTAACGATACGGTGGAGCAGGTGTGAACACGATAATCCGCGCGGCGGTGGCCCTAGCAATGGGGCTGATGGTGTCCTTGGCGTACGCCACTGAGGCTGATGCGGCGCAAACGCACGCCCATCAAGCCGCGCAGCCGCCTTCGCCCTGCGAGCACATCCCCTCCCCGCATCAGGATCATGCGCCCGCGCCTTGCGACAGTTGCGACGCCGGCCTGGTCTGTTGCCATGGCGCCGCGCTGAACCTGGACATGGGCGCTTCGGAAGGTTTCTCCGCGCTGTTCGCCTCCATGCCGTCCGCTCCGGACGCGCCCAATCTTCTTCCCTTCGCGTCCCTCATAGACCGTCCCCCTCGCGCCTGACCTTCGCGCGCTCACGCGCGTAATGTGTCAACCCGCGCGGGCATATGTCCGTCCGCGCGCTGGCGCAACCCGCTCGTTCACCCGTGGGGAGAAGAGCAGCAATGGATCGGAAAATGCGAATTACAGCAGTGGCATTGGCGCTCGCGGCGCTATTGGGCGCTTCGCGCGCGGCGGCGGCGGAGGCGGCCCCCTCGTTTGAGACGCTTGTCCAGGAACTGGCCGGCAATAACCCGGAGCTTCGCGCGCTCGATCACGAGGTCGCCGCCGCCGTTGAAGGCGCCTCCGCCGCGATGGCGTGGATGGACCCGATGATCGAACTGGGCGTCACGGATGTTCCGGTGGACAGTTGGCGGCTGGACAAGGAGGAGATGACGCAAAAGATGATCGGCGTCACCCAGACCATACCCAGCGCCACGCGGCGCGCGGCGGAGCGGGACATGGGGCTGGCGCGGGCGGAGATGCTCCGCGCGCGGCGGGCCATGCGCGCGCAACGAGGCGGCGCTCGACGGCATGGTGGGGGTCATCACCGCCAAGTACGCCGCGGGCAAGGTGACCCAGGCGGACGTGCTGCAAGCGCAGGTGGAGCGCAGCATGTTGATCGAACGGCGCCTCGAACTTGCCGAAATGCTGCATCGCGCCCGTTACCGCGCCGCCTCCGCACTTGGGCGCGACCCCTCCGCCGCGTTCGTGGCGGCGGCCCCGCCGTCCATCGAGGGGCGGGTGGATGAGTTGGAGGCGCTGTGGAAAGGCGCCCAGCCGCGCGCCCCGCGCCTTCTGATGGCGCGCGCGAAAATCACGGAAACGGCGGCGGGCGCGCGCGTGGCGGAAGGCATGGCCGGTTATGATGTCACCCTCACCGCGCAATACGGCCAGCGCGACGATGGGGAAATGGAGCGGCCCGACATGGCCTCTGTCATGGCTTCGGTGAGTGTCCCCCTGTGGCGCGCCGCCAAGCAGGACCGGCTAATCAAGGGCGCGCGGTTCGCCGAACGGGCGGCCCACGATGAACTGGCGGGTGAAGAGTTGCGGCTGCGGTCGGAACTGGCCAGTAAATTGGCCGGCGTGCGGCGCGAGCGGGAAACCATCCGGCTGTACGACACCGGCATCATACCCCAGGGGGCGCAGACCTTCGAAAGCTCCATGGCCGCCTACCGGGTGGACAAACTCGAATCCATGGCGGTCATCGGCGCGGAGTTGGGGCTGCTCAAGTATCAACTGGCGCGCGAGGAAGCCCAACGGCGCCTGCGGGAACGTTACGCGGAAATAGACGCCCTTACCGGGGCGGATTTCACCGGGAGTGAGCCATGAGCGAATTCAACAGCGAAACGGGCGGGGTGAATACTCCCGCTGTGTACAGGAAACGGTTCGCGCTGACGGTGGCGCTGGCGCTTGCCATCGCGGCGGGATACTATGGCTGGAGCTATCTGTCGCATCGCGGCGCCGCGCAGGCGCCCGCGGCCAAGAGTGATGAAAAGGGGCGCGCAATCCTTTTCTACCGCCATCCGATGGATCCCTCTATTACCAGTGACCGCCCCGCCAAGGATTCCATGAATATGGATTATATCCCCGTGTATGCGGATGAAGCGGCGGCGGCCGGCGTGGTGAGCATTGATCCCGCGGTGGCGCAGACCATTGGGGTGCGGTACGCCACGGCGCGCCGGACCACGCTGGCGCGCGAGATACGCACCACCGGCATTGTCACCTACGACGAGACCCGGCTGGCCCGCATCCAGCCCAAAGTGATGGGGTGGGTCGAGAAGCTGTATGTCAACGAAACGGGCCGGAAAATAAATGTGGACGACATTCTGCTTGAGCTGTACAGCCCCGACCTGGTGACCACGCAGGAGGAGTTCATCCTGGCGCTCAAGTACCGCGACGCGGTGCGGCGGGGCGAACATGACGCCATCGTCAAGGGCGGGGAAAGCCTGCTGGAGTCGTCCCGGCGCAGGCTGGCGCTGTTCGACGTGCCACCGCACCAGATTGAAGAGTTGGAACGCACCCGGCAGGTGAAAAAAACTCTGCACATACATTCCCCCGTATCAGGGGTGATCATCTCCAAAAACGTCACCGAAGGTTCCTACATCATGCCGGGCGACACGCTGTATGAAATCGCCGACGCCTCGCGGGTGTGGGTCAACGCGGACGTTTACGAGTACGAGGCCCCCTACGTGCGCGTGGGGCAATCCGCGGTGCTGACGCTCGCCGCGGCGCCGGGACGCGCGCTGCAAGGGAAGATCACCTACATCTATCCCTATCTGGACCCCAAGACGCGCTCCGCCAAGGCGCGGGTTGAATTCGACAATCGCGACGGAGTTTTGAAATTCGACATGTACGGCGATGTGGCGATCCGCGCCGGCGAGGCGCATGACGCGCTGGTCATCCCCTCGGAGGCGGTGATCCGCACCGGCGCGCGCAAGCTGGTGTTCATCAGCCTGGGCGGGGGGCGGTTCGAGCCGCGCCCCGTCACCACCGGGATAGACAGCGGCGGCGAGGTGGAAATACTCTCCGGCCTGTCAGAGGGCGAGACGGTGGTCACCTCGTCGCAGTTCCTGATTGATTCCGAATCCAAGCTGCGCGAGGCCATCGGCAAGATGGGCGGCGCGCCAGACGCCGGTCATCAGCACGGCGGCCAAGCAGCCGCGCCGGTGTCCGCGCCGGAACCGGAAATGACGGCTCCAACGGATGATAACGGCATGTCCGGCATGGACATGATTACGCCGCCATCCGCCGGTGAGGGGGGCGCTCCCTCCCGCGGCGGCCACGCGGGCCATTGAGGGAGGCGGCCATGCTCAACGCGATTATCACCGCTTCGGCGCGCAACCGTTTTTTGGTGATTATGGCCACGGTCATGATCACCGTGGCGGGCTACTACATCGTCAAGCATCTTCCGCTGGACGCCATACCGGACTTAAGCGACGTGCAGGTAATCATCTATACCGATTATCCGGGCCAAACGCCGCAAGTGGTGGAGGATCAGGTCACCTACCCCTTGGCCACGGCCATGCTGGCGGTGCCCAAGGCGAAGAATGTGCGGGGCTACTCGTTCTTCGGGACTTCTTTTGTGTACATCATTTTCGAGGAGGGCACGGACCTGTATTGGGCGCGCAGCCGGACGCTGGAATACCTCAACGGCGTCGCGGGCCGGCTGCCCGCCGCCGCCAACCCCGTGCTGGGTCCGGACGCCACCGGGGTGGGCTGGGTGTATGAATACGCGGTGGTGGACCGCTCCGGCAAGCACGATCTGGCCCAACTGCGCTCGTTGCAGGACTGGTTCCTGCGCTACGAGCTGCAAACCGTGCCCGGCGTGGCGGAGGTGGCCAGCGTGGGCGGCTTCGTCAAACAGTACCAGGTGGAGGTTGACCCCAATAAGCTTTCCGCCTACGGCATCCCGCTGATGCGCGTCACCGAGGCGATCAAGAAAAGCAATCAGGACGTGGACGGCCGCCTGCTGGAAATGGCCGAGACCGAATTCATGGTGCGCTCCTTCGGCTACATCCGTTCTCCGGAGGACCTGCGCCGCGTTACCATCGGTTCCAATGAAAGCGGCACGCCTATTTACCTGGGCGATGTGGCCAACATCACCATCGGCCCGGAATTGCGGCGCGGCGTCGCCGAGTTGGATGGCGAGGGAGAGACGGTAGGCGGCGTGGTGGTGATGCGGTTCGGCGAAAACGCGCTTAGGACCATCGAACTGGTCCGCGAGAAAATCGAGCGCCTGCGCGGCGGCCTGCCCGAAGGGGTGGAAATCGTGGAGACCTACGACCGTTCCGCCTTGATCCTGCGCGCGGTGGAGTTCCTCAAGGAAAAGCTGGTGGAGGAAAGCGTGATCGTGGCGCTGGTGTGCATGGTGTTCCTGATGCATCTGCGCTCCTCCTTCGTGGCGATCCTCACGCTGCCGCTGGGCGCCCTGATGGCGCTTATGGCCATAAGCTGGATGGGGATCAACGCCAACATCATGAGTTTGGGCGGCATCGCCATCGCCATCGGCGCCATGATTGACGCCTCGGTGGTAATGATCGAGAACGCGCACAAGAAACTGGAAGCCGAGGGGGGAAAACGGCCCCGCGCGGACATCATGATTGACGCGGCCAAGGAGGTCGGCCCGGCGCTTTTCTTCTGCCTGATGATCATCACCATCTCGTTCCTTCCGGTGTTCACGCTGGAGGATCAGGAAGGCAGGCTGTTCAAGCCGCTGGCCTATACGAAAACCTTCGCCATGGCCTCCGCGGCGATCTTGGCCATCACGCTCACCCCGGCGCTGATGGTGTACTTCATCCGGGGCGGCATGGTTCCGGAGCGGATGAACCCCCTGACGCTGGCGTTCATCGCCCTGGTGCGGCCCGTCACCCACTGGGCGCTGAACCACAAGGGCGCGGTGCTGGCGGTCACGCTAGCGGCGGCGCTGGCCACGTGGCTGCCCCTGACAAAGGTGGGCGGCGAGTTCATGCCCACCCTTGACGAAGGCGACATCCTGTACATGCCCACCACGCTGCCGGGCGTCTCTGTCACCAAGGCGCGGGAGATACTCCAGCACACCGACCGCATTCTGCGAACGTTCCCGGAAGTGGAACGGGTGTTCGGCAAGGCGGGCCGGGCGGAAACCGCCACCGACCCCGCCCCCTTGAGCATGATCGAGACCATCGTCAAGCTCAAACCCCGCGCGCAGTGGCGGCCCGGCGTGACCACCGAGTCCTTGATGGCGGAGATGGAGGGCGCCATCCGCTTCCCCGGCGTCACCAACGCCTGGACCATGCCGATCAAAACCCGCATTGACATGCTCTCCACCGGCATCCGCACCCCCGTGGGGATCAAGGTGGCAGGCCCGGATTTGGCCGTGGTGGACACGGTGGCGGTGGAGATTGAATCGGCGCTGCGCGGGCTGCCGGGGCTTCGCAGCGTGTTCGCCGACCGCGCGCTGGGCGGATCGTTTTTGGACATCCGCGTGCGGCGCGGCGCGGCGGCCCGCTATGGGCTTAACGTGGGCGACGTGCAGGAGGTCATCGCCAGCGCCATCGGCGGCATGACCATCGGATACACCGTGGAGGGCCGGGAGCGCTACCCCATCAACGTCCGCTATGGACGCGAGATGCGCGACGACGTGGAACGGCTGCGCCGGACGCTGGTTTCCACCATGATGGGCGCCCAGGTCCCCCTGGCGCAGCTTGCGGACATCGAGCTTACCTCCGGCCCGATGATGATAAAGACGGAGGACGCGCGGCTGAATACCTGGATCTACGTGGACATCGAGGGGATGGACATGGCCACGTTTGTCGCGGGCGCCAAGGCGCGCGTGGCCGAACGGGTGAAACTGCCCTCCGGCGTCAGCCTGAAGTGGAGCGGACAATACGAGAGCATGGAGCGCGTGACGGAGCGGCTTAAAGTTATCGTGCCGCTTACGCTGGCGGTGATTTTCATCCTGCTATACCTGAACTTCCGCGCGGTCACCGAAAGCCTGCTGGTGATGCTGATGCTGCCGCTGTCGGCCATCGGCGGGCTGTACCTGATGTGGTGGCTGGGCTACCATTTCAGCGTGGCGGTGGGGGTGGGCTTTATCGCCCTGGCCGGCGTGGCGGCGGAAATCGGCGTACTCAAGCTGGTGTATATCAACCTGGCGGTTGAGCGGCGCCGCGCGGCGGGGCGGTGGAATACCGTCCAGGACGCGCGCGAGGCCACGCTGGAGGGCGTCATTGGGCGGGTGCGGCCCATCATGATGACCACGTTCGCCATCCTGGGCGGCTTGGCGCCCATCATGTTCGGCGAAGGCGCGGGCGCCGAAGTGATGCGGCGCATCGCCGCCCCCATGGTGGGCGGCATGGTGAGTGTGACCCTGCTGTCGTTAATCGCGCTGCCCGCCCTGTATTGCACGATTCTGGAGTACAGGGTAACGCGGAAAGGCGCGGATGTATGAATTGGCGGAGGCGCGGCATTCTGCGCCCCCGCAATTTCTCCGTTCACACATCCTCTGTAGGGGCGAGGCGCCGCCTCGCCCGATTCGGGCGGCCCATCGAGCCGCCCCTACCGCGCGATCGCCCCGCCGCAGGAGAAGCCGGGGCCAGCCACGCAGCTGCGTACGGTACATCACCGCCGCCAGGGCGCAGGGATTAAATCCCTCGTCCAATTTGCGGTAATAGCTTTCCAGATTACCCGACTCGGCCAGCCATCGCCCGAACCGGCCCAAGGGGACATTGGAGAAGGCGAGAAGGCCGGTGAAGGTTATCCCCCACCGGCGCGCAAGGGTTTCGCGGAAACGTTTTTCCACCGCCTCCTGCGGGGGCGCCATGAACGAGCCGGAAGGATTGACCACCAGCATCAGGTCAAGCCCCGTATCCCCTGCCCCGTATCCCGCGGCGTTAAGCGCGCGCAGCGCGTCCACGCTGTCATCAAACACGCCGTCGCCCCGTTGCGCCTCCGCCTGGGATTGGTTGACCGAGGGAAACGACGCGACCACCGCCACACGGTTCTCGCGGAAGGTCTCTATCAGCTTGCTATATGGCGGACGGCGCAGCAGCGTCAGGTTCGTGCGGATCATGATCCGCTGGACGTGCGGCCGGACAAGCCCGATCAATAACCGCAGGTGAGGGTTCAACTCCGGCGCGCCGCCGGTGATGTCCACGGAAAGAAATTCTCCGCGCGCGGCGTAGTCCGCCGTTCGCCGGACGGTGGCTTCGTCCATACTTTCCGTCCGGCGCGGCCCCGCCTCCACGTGGCAGTGGCGGCAGGAGAGGTTGCACACCAGCCCCATGTTGACCTGCAGCGCCGTGGTTTTCGCCCGGGTGAGCGTGACGCCGCGTTCCGCCAACGCCTGGCTGAACGGCAAGGTGCCCGCGGGGGCGCCGCCGCAATCCATGGTATCCATGCGCCGGTTACAGGGAAAGCTTGTCCATGACGTTGCGCGACTGGATGCCGTGGACCAGGCTGGCCCCGCCCCGTATGGCGGCGGCCACATGGATCGCCTCGGTCAATTCGGCGGGGCTGGCGCCTTTTTCCAGTCCGGCGCGGGTATAAGCGTCTATGCAGTAGGGGCACTGGACGGCGTGGGCCACGCCCAGCGCGATGAGCGCTTTTTCGCGTTCGGTCAGTTCACCCTCGGCGAACACCGCGTTGTAGTAGTCAAAAAACTTTTTGGCCAGTTCGGGGGCTTCCTTGCCGATGTCGCCGAAGCGCGCAAGATCCCTGGAGTGATAATAGCTGTCCATGATGTATCCCGCGTGAATGGTATGGGAGCCATGATACCAGCGCGGGATAACGGCTGGCAACGCGGGATACACATCGGATCAGCCGAATACGCGCAGCAACTCCCGCTCGCGGTCCAGCACATAGCTGTACACGCGGCGCTCTTCGTCCAGCGAAAGCCCCGCGAACTTGCCGCGCGTCAGGCACATCCCCGGCGCCGCCGTGACGCCGTTGTGATTGCGCGTCTCGCAGGCCACCACTTCGATCTTCAGGTTCAGCGGCGCGCGTTCACCGGGCAGGCGCAGCCGCGCCGACAGCATCTGACCGGGCGCGATTTTGCGGTCAAGAGTGAAACTGACCCCGCCGCCGCTTATGTCGTGCAGGTTTATCTTTTCGCCGCCGGCCAACTCCAACCGCGCGGGATCGGTTATGCGCGGGCGGACGCGATAGGCTTCACGCCGCTGGGTTTCGCGGATGGCCGGGGGAATCTCCAGCCGCAAGGTGTGAAACCCTTCGTACAACTCGATTCCGCGATACAGGCTTTCAAGCTGGTACCGCGTGCCGCGAATGTCAAAATCAAGCTCCAGCACGCTTGCGCCGGGAGTCAAAAACTCGTGCATCGAGTGCGGCGCCAGCGCGTCCAGGTAATACTCGCCGGAGTTGGCGGGGTTCATCGCGACAAAAAACGAGCCATAGCGCTTGCCGGTTCCCTTGACCGTGACTTCCGTATGTACCGACCGGCGGCAGGCGCGCTCAATAATATGCCGGGCCAAGGATATGGCGCCCGGGCGGCGGCTTGCCTTACCGTTTTTCCCTCCGATCCTGAATAACGACAACCCCAGCATCGTATCCTCCTTGCGCTTAAACCCTGTCACTCCATGACAGAGCCAATTCCATGCCGTGGCGCGGGCCACGAATCGCCTTATGTATCGGATCGGGGGAAACACCCCATTAGCGATTTTTACTTTCAGTTATTCAATACGTTGCTCCGCTGCCTGCCAACATCGCTTAAACACTGGCGTTTCAGTTTCCCGGCGCGTCTGGGCCAAAGGGCGCGCGGATGCGGAAAATTTTTCCGCCCCGATTCCATCAATGGTATCTTTAGTGCCTTCAACCCCGGTTTTCCCATGACACAAGAAGCGGATGTGTTAGAGTTGAAAATATGGATAGTTCTGTGCTGCCCAATTTTCTGGAAGCGGTCTTGGTCATTGCCCCGCCCGCGATTTTAGGCGTGGTGCTGCACGAAATTTCCCACGGTTATGTCGCCTTCCTGCGCGGCGACGACACCGCGGCGCGCATGGGGCGTCTTACGCTCAACCCGCTGGCCCACATCCACTGGTTCGGTACTATCGTGCTGCCCCTGGCGCTGTATATGCTCTCCAGCTTGATGGGATTCAAGTTCCTGTTCGGGTTCGCCAAGCCGGTGCCGGTGGATTTTGGGCGTCTGTACGACCCCAAGCGGGACATGGTGTGGGTGGCCGCCGCGGGGCCGTTCACCAACATGGCGCTGGCGGTGGCCAGTTCCGCCGCATACAAAACCCTGGCGATGTTCTATCCGGAAGCGTACACGCAAACGTTCATGTCCGCCCATGGGTCGGACTCGTGGACGCTGAACGTGCTGTTCCTGATGCTCACGTTCAGCGTGTACATCAACGTGATTCTGGCGCTGATAAATCTTATCCCCGTGCCTCCGGCGGACGGCGGACGTATCCTGGTGGGCCTGCTGCCGGAAAAGCAGGCGCTCACCTACGCCCGCATAGAGCCGTATGGCTTGCCGATCCTGCTTTTCCTCTTGTTGTTCAACCCGTTTCATATTATAAATTGGACGCTTTTACCGCTTTTGAACGTTATCCTTTCGTTTTTGTTGTATCCGTAATTTGGTGTTTATGACAAAGCAGCGAGTGCTTTCAGGTATGCAGACCACGGGCAAGCTGCACCTTGGCAACCTGCTCGGCGCGCTTTCCAATTGGGTGAAACTCCAAGACCAATACGACTGCTTTTATTTCGCCGCCGACTGGCACGCCCTCTCCAGCAATTACGAGGACACGGCGCAACTGGAGGAGAACTTGGTTGACCTTGGCGTCAACTGGCTTTCCGCCGGGCTGGATCCGCAACGCTGCACGCTGTTCATCCAGTCGTTGATCCCCGAACACGCGGTGCTGCACCTGCTGTTCTCGATGGTCACGCCGATCCCGTGGCTGGAGCGCGTGCCCAGCTACAAGGAAAAAATGGAGCAGGTGGAGAACCGCGACCTGCACACCTACGGCTTTTTGGGCTATCCCGTTTTGCAGGCGGCGGACATCGTGCTGTACAAGGCCAGCTTCGTGCCGGTGGGGGTAGATCAGTTGCCGCACCTTGAACTGACGCGCGAGTTGGTCCGCCGCTTCCACGACATCTACAAGGCCAAGGTCTTCGTGGAGCCGGACGGGCTGATGAGCGAAGTGCCCAAGCTGCCCGGCCTTGACGGGCGCAAAATGAGCAAAAGCTACAACAACGCCATTTACCTTTCCGACAGCCGCGAGCAGATGGCGCGCAAAATCGCCAATATCGTCACCGACCCCGCCCGCGTCCGGCGGAGCGATCCGGGCGATCCGGATAAATGCGTGGCGTACAGTTTCCACCTTGCCTTCTCGCCCAAAGGCGAAAACGAGGTGACGTGGAAGGAATGCACTACCGCCACGCGCGGCTGCGTGGACTGCAAAAAACATCTGGCGAAACACATCATGACGCGCCTCGATCCGCTATTGGAGCGGCGCGCGTATTGGGAGCCGCGGCGGGACGAAGTGCTCGGCGTACTGCGCGAAGGGACGCTAAAGGCCCGCGCCGTGGCGAAAGAAACGCTGGCGCAGGCGGAGGACGCCATGCGCGTCAACGTGGCGCGGCTTCTGCCCGGGGTAAGAATCTAGCGTTCCAGCAGGCCCAGGGCGGCGCGGGCGACGATGGTGTACAACTTGCCGCCGCCGTGGGGCTTGACCACGCAATCATCCACTTTTGTCTCCGGCGACATGATTTTGTCCACCTTCTCCGGCGAGGAGGTGATGATCACAAAATGGGTGCGGGGATAACCCTGCTCGCTTTTGACCTTCCTGCCGAACTCCATGCCGGACATGTCGGACAGTTCCAGGTCGGACAGCACGATGTCCGGCGACTGTTTCTTTATCATCGGCATGGCCTCGCCGGCGGTCTTGGCGGTATGGGTGACGAAGCCGAGCTTTTTGAATTCTTCCTCCAGCAGTCCGCGCTGGTACTCCGCGTTGGAGACAATGAGCGCCTGCACCGATTGCGGCTTGAAGCCCCGGTCGGCGATCAATAGATAGGCGAGTTGCTCGAGCCGGTCAATGGTTTCATGGTCGCGGGCGGTCTCGCCTTCCAACATATCCGCGCGCTGGCGCAGGCTTTCGTTAAGGCGGCGCAGTTCCTCGTCCCGCGCCATTTCATCGCGTTCCCATTTGCTGCGTTTGATGGCCTGGCGGATAAGCTGCCAGGCCAGCGCGGCGTCCAGCGGTTCCTGCAGTACGCCAAAGGCGCCCTCGTTGAACATCAGCGTCAGGATGGGGGCGGACAGCGGTTTTTGGGTGATGAAAATGGCCTGCACGCAGCGGGTGGCCATCCGCATGGTCTGCATGGCCTTGATGGAGGCCAGATCGCCCTCATGGAACCGCGCCAGCACCACGGCGGGCCGCAGACCGGCCACGCGGCTGATAAATTCGGGATGCGTCAGGTCAAGCTCCAGCCGTTCGCATTTTTCGCCCCGCGCCGCGAGGATATCCCCCACGCCGCCCAGGGATTCGTCGGAGCTTCCCGCCAGTATGATGTCGGCCATGGCTGTCAGAACGTTTTAAGGATTTCAAAATCGGTAACGTCGTAGAACTTCACCAACCGCGACTCGACGTACTCCTTCAGTTTTTCCGAGTCGTACTGCGAAGCGAACATGACCTTAAGCTGTGTGCCCACGCTCTGGTTCTCAATCTCCTCCACGGCGGGCACGGAACCGAAAATCAGGCCGATATCAGAAAGTCGCCGCAGGATGAGCAGCGCCACGAGGAACGGCTGCTGGTACTCCGGTTTGAAGGAAAGGAATACCTGATAGACGTACTGGCCCGCCTGGCGGCGCGCGAGCAGGTTAAAGCGCTCCAGCGCGCCCAGGTGGAAGGTGCGCTGGCTCACGTCCACGATCTGGGCCTCTTTTTTCTCTAGCGGTTTTTTGAACTTCTCGATTGTTTTGAGCAAGCCCGTGTCAATGGAGGGCGCTTTGCCCTGCGCCAGCGCCTGGCGCGCCGCGCCGATCACGTCGGCGCCGTCGAGCAGGATGTCCACGATTTCGCTGTCCACCGTCAGATCGCCGGAGCGCGCCCGGTCCAGGATGGCCTCGACCTCGTGGATAAATGATCCCAACTCCGTAAGGCCCACCATCATCAGGTTGCCCTTCATCGAATGGAAGGCGCGGAAGATGCGGTTGAGCAGTTCGCGGTCGTTGGGGTTTTGCTCCAGTGAAAGGATTTCCCCCCCGGCGGCGTTGAGCATTTCCTCAAGTTCCATGAGGAACTCCTCG
This sequence comes from Nitrospinota bacterium, assembly GCA_016207925.1. Taxonomy (GTDB): domain Bacteria; phylum Nitrospinota_A; class UBA7883; order UBA7883; family UBA7883; genus JACQZB01. The sequence goes on along the minus strand of JACQZB010000052.1, from coordinate 35,256 downwards.
CGGTGGGCGATTTCCCTGCCCACATCCGAGGAAAGCACCTTGCGGTCGCCGAAACTTTCCGCTTCCACCATGCCGGCAGGCGCCGCCGTAACGGCGGGGGGCGCCTTTTCCACGGGCGGGGGCGGTGCGGCGGCCTGAATGCCGCCCTCCTTGATCTTCTTGACCAGCGCGCTGACCGACCCCTCCTCCTCGACATCCGCGGCGATGCCGCGCGAACGGTCCAAAAGCTGCGCCGCGTCAATCACCAGCCCCATTTTGTTGCCGCTCATCACCGTCACGCCGGAGACGCCCTGCACGTGGAACATTCTTCCCAGCGGCGTGTACACCAGCTTTTCGGGCGCCAAAAACTCGCTGACCTCCACCGCCAGGCGGCCCTTCTTGGCCTCCAGGATCACGATGGTGGCGTCGCCGGCGTGATCCAGCGGCGACTCGCCCAGCAACTCATTGAGGTCGTGCAGCGGGATGATGTTCCCCAGGTGCGTGATGGACTTGCCCTTGCCAAAGGCGACATGTATCTTGGCGCGCGGCACGCGCACCGTGGAGACCACGTTGAGTATGGGCGCCGCGAACAGGTTGGCGCCGGAGCGCACCGTAAGGCAGTCGAGGATATTCACGGCGGTGACTTGCGGAATCTTGTAGATGAACACGCTGCCTTGGCCGATGCGCGTGTCTATCACCACCTCGCCGCCCAGCTCCTCGATGTTGCTGCGGACCACGTCCATCCCCACGCCCCTGCCGGAGAGCGTACTGGCCTTTTCCTTGGTGGAGAATCCGGCCTGGAAAATGAACCGAAGCTTATCTTCCGGGGAAAGCCGCGCCGTCTCCGTCTCCGAGGCCAGCCCGCGGGCGACGGCGGCGCGCGCGATGGCGTCCGGATCCATGCCGCGTCCGTCATCGCGGATTTCGATGTAGATGTTGTTCTCGCGCTGGTACGCCTTTAACAGCACATTGGCCTTGGCGGGCTTTCCCGCGCGCTGGCGCTCAAACGGGTCCTCGACCCCGTGGTCAATGGCGTTGCGTATCTGATGGTTGATAGGATCGTACAGTTTTTCGGCGATGGTCTTGTCCACCAGGGTGTCCTCCCCCTCGGTGACGAATTCCACCTCCTTGCCGGCTTCCTTGGCCATGTCGCGCATGGGGCGGCGGAACCGCTGGAACGTGCCCTTGATCTCCACCATGCGGATGTCCATGACCAGCCCATGCAGGTCGGAGGAGATGCGGTTGCTCGACTCCTCCGCCGCCTTGATCATGTCCATCGAAAGCTTGTCCAGCGGCGCCTTGCGGTCGTAATGCTCCTGGATGCGCCGGTTGGTGGTGGCGATGGAGTTGGAAGTGATGATCACCTCCCCCACCAGCCCCAGCAACCGGTCCAGATGGGAGATTTTGACCAGCATCCGGTCGAGGGTTACGTCCTTTTCAGTCATGCAGCAGCCTCGCTACCACTTTCTTAAGAAGGGGGGCTTCGATGGGCTTGGGCACATAGTCGTCGGCGCCGTTATGGATGGCCTTGAGGATGTAAGAGGCGTCGGCATGGGTGGACAGCACCACCACGGGGACGCCCACCAGCGCCGGATCGTTCTTAAGCTCCTGGCATAGCTCCAGGCCGTCCATGACGGGCATCACGATGTCGGTGAAAATTATATCGGGCGGGTCCTTGCGGGCCATTTCCAGCCCCTGCAGGCCGTTCTCCGCTTCCATCACTGAAAAGCCGAAACCCTGAAGATGCTCCTTGAGGGTCAGGCGCATGCTGTGGTAATCGTCCACCACCAGCGCGGTCTTGCCTGTTACCATAAGCGCCATCCCCACCCAAGGTTCGTAGGACCTATTATACGATTATCGCATTCCCCGCGGCGGCCTTTTCACCGGCCCTTCAGCGCCAGGGCGATGAACCGCGCGAAAAGCGACGCGGTTTCCATGTCTTCATCGGCGAACCCTTGCGCCTTGTCACCCAAGGCCGCGACCGCCAACGTGGCGTCACCCCACCGCACGGGGACGGCCAACAGCGCGTGGCGCGGCCCGCCGGGAAAACCGTCCGCCGCGGGGTCGTAGGCGGATTCGTATTCCACATTATTGGTGAACATCGCCTCACCCTCACGCGCCACGCGGGCGAATATTCCCGGCGCGTTGAGGGGGATATGCGTCGTTTCGCCCGCCGCGGACAGGCGCGTCAGCCCGCCGCCGTCGCGCAGCAGCACCCAGGCGCCCGCCGCGCCGGTGATCTGGGCCAACGCTTCCTCGGCCAACCGCAATGCCTCGCGCGGGCTGCCCGCGCCCGCCACGGCCAGACCCTTGTCAATGACGGCGCGCAGCGCCCCGTCAGCCCGCTCCAACTCCTCCATGGTTCCGCGCAGGTGGTAGATGTCCGCCGCGCGGATCGCCAGCGCCCGGTCCACGGCCCCGGCAAGCTCGCTCAACGGGCTGTCCTTGTCCTCCTCCACGCGGACATCCAGGTTGTCGGCCGCATCCTCCACGCGCGCGGTGATGCGCTCCAGCCGGCCCATGTAGCGGGCGCGGAACAGCACCGCCATCGCCCCGGCGGTGACAAGGATGATCAGAGCTTCGTAGTACCCCAACGGGAAATTCACCGCCCCCCCCTACAACCGCGCGTACCGCAGACGCAGGCTCCCCTTGGCGGGATCCTCCGTGTCGAAAAAATCGTAGTGGTATATCTGAATCTTGAAATCGCCTTCTGGCGCCCGCAGGACGTACACCGCGCCGTTGGGATGGATGTTGTGCTTGCCGTCTATGTTGTAGCGGTACCACTTGGGCGAACGGAAGGCCTCGCCGAACTCGTCCATGAAATAGGCCACACTGTCCCCGGCGCTGGTGATTGTTTTCCACAGCGCGCCGTATTTGTTGGAGCCGAGCGCGCCCGCCCGTCCCGGTCCGGACACGGAGCTGTTGAGAAACAGCTTTTCCCCGCCGTGCAACAGGTCCCAGCCAAGCGCTTCGGCCGCCGCGGCGGCCCCCCGCCGGAAGCTGAACGCCTCGCCGGGGCGGATGGTTGCCTGGCGATCTTCAGTAAGCGGCGCTTCCTTCGCCGGCTGGTACGCGTACTCGATGGTGACGGTCAGCGTGTCGTCCCCAATGGCGCGGATCCGCATTTTGGCGAAACTTTCACCATCCGCCAGCCGCAGCTTCCACCCCTTGCCCGCGGGGGCGGCCCACCGCTCCCCGCGCCGTTCGCGCCAACCGAAAATCGCCGGTTCAACCCCCTCCTCCCGGAATTCCGCGCCGTCAGGAACGCCGGTAACGGCGTCGAAGCGTTTTTTGAAATCGTCACCGGTAAGCCGGGCGAATTCCTCGCGCGAAACGTCCACCGGCGGCGTCACGCAGGCCAGCCGCGCGGCGCCCGGCCCCGCCACGCCGCTGTTGACGCAGATCACCGAACGCTTGACGCCAATGGTCCACGCGGCGCTTGTGCGCGCCTGGGCCTCGTCCATATCAAGGCGCAGGCCGCTGGCGAGGTTGAAGTATTGGTAGCGTTCGCCGTGGACATCGCCGCCGGCCACCATGCCGCCGGCGCCCCATGCGATCAGTTCCCTGGTCTCCATGCCGCGCTCCCGGTTAATCTGCCCATCCGGAGAAAGTATAGCGCAACGGAGCGAACGCGGGGGTGGCGCGATTCATGAATCGCCCCTACGGCCGGAATGGCGGACAGCGCGGCGGTCAGTCCGTATCCACGCCCGGAACGATTTTCAGGAACTCGCCAACGACCTCGGCTGCCTCCTTGGCGAAGCGGTTCATCAATTCGTCGAGCTTCTCCTGGTACGAGTCGGTGAGGTGGCGGTTAAACGTGTCGTAGAACGCCTCGATCTGGGTCTTGAGAAATTCCCGATCCATATCCGTCAATCCGCCAAAAACCACCGCGTGGCCCAGCCGCTCCGGGCCGATGTCGCCGCGGATGAACACGGCGCCCGCGGTCATGCCGGAGCAGATGTAGTACCCCGCCGGGTTGGGGACGTTGTACACGTTGAGGATCACGCCGATGGAACCCTGCGCGTATTCCATGAAGTAGTCGCGCACACGCCGCCCGAACACGATCACCGGCGGCTGGCGGTCCTCCACCTTCTGTTTATATTCCAACAGGAACTGCTGGAAGCCGATCCGGTTGACACGGGCGCGGCGCTGCTGGTAGCGGTACAGCAATTCTTCCTTCGTCCCCTCCACGGACAACCCGGCGAACTGCGAGTAGTCAATCTCGCGCCAGACATGCGGCACGCCCGCGCCCGCGCGCAGCCCGCAGCGGTTGCCGCCCTGCCCGGCCACACGGAACAGGCCGGAGGGGCAGTAGCTGGCGAACAGGTCGTCCACGGAGCCGCCGATGTTCATTTCCTTGGGATTGGATGTGTTGCCGATGGCCACCTGAGCGTCGCCGGGGCACCACACGCCGTTGGGAAACGTGGTGGGGTAGGTGTTGATGGTCACCTTGTCCACGAACGCCGCCGAATGGTTGCCCATCAGCCCGTACACGTCAATGCGGCAGGGGCCGGCCACACCGGTGCCCACGATGTTCTGCCCGCATACATTGAGCAAGGTGAACTCTTCCACGCCCGCGCCGCGCGCGGCCTTCATCATCTGGTTAAGGTACCCGCCGTCCATGGCCAGCACGCCGCAGTCAATGGTCACGGCGCGGCGTCCCGAGGCCAGCGCGGCCACTTGCTCCAACGGAGTGGTGGCGTTCAGCGTCACGGTCTTGGCCGGTTTTGATTTTTTCGCCGGAGTCTGCGCGGTATCACTCATGGGATTTTCCTAGAACGGCCCTTTGCCGAAGGCTTCATACAACAACGGGTTCTTGCCGTGGTAGCGGAACATGCGCGAGCCGACCACGTCGCCGTGGGTGGTGAAGCCCAAGCCGGCGGCGAGGCCCTCCATGCCGCGCTTCCACGATTTCATCATGTTCACGATCCGCAGCGCGCCCTCCTCCGGGTCAATGCGGTGGCCCCAGGGGCGGCTGGTGATGCCCCAGGCGCACTGGCCCGTGTGGCACCGCCGGCACATGGTGCAGCCCAGCGGGATAAGGTGGCGCGTGCCGGTGCCCACGAAATCATAGCCCACCATCAGGCCCATCAGCGCCATCTTTGGATTTAGGAAAGAGCCTTCGCCGATCAGCGACACCGACTCGCGCAGCCCCTCTTCCACCAGGGCGTCGTGCGCCAGTTTGCCGATGTACAGCGTGTTAAGGCCGCGGTTCTGCAGATCGGTGATCGAGGCGGCGCCCGTGCCGCCGCCGCCGCCGCGCAGGGTGATGTAATCGAAACCCGCGCGGGCGAGGGCCACCACGATGTGCTGGATGTTCCAGATGGTGCCGTATATGTCCGCGCCCACCAGCTTGTTGGGGCCAAGCGCCGCGCGCAGCGACGCGATCCGCATCCGCAGCTCCTCGATGGAGTACTGCAAGTGCTGCGGGTTGGGGCTGTTGACGTCGCGGTACGGCTCGATGCAGCGGATCAGCGCTATCTCCCAGTCGTTCTTGGGCGCGGGCAGCTTGCCCCCCTTGCCTTTCTTCGCGTCCTGGCCGTACTTCATGGATATGCCAAGGAACTGGTCCAGATCAACCCACGGGCCGAACCCGCCGGTGCCGAACTGCAGGATGCAATGTTTGAACGCCGGGGCGAAGTCCGGATGCAGGTAGCCCTCGCCAGCGAAAAAGGGCCGCCCCAGTTCCACGCTGGCCAGGATGCGCGCCAGCATGGCCTCGTGGCTGTTGGAGCCGTAGCTCATGTGCGAGTCGAACACCGGCAGATGCACCCGGTGGCGCCGCTCCGGATGCTTGCCCAGGTAGCAGTGGGAAAGCTGGCCGGCGAACTCGTTGCGGTTGTCGCGCTGCGGATTGAGGATGATGGAGGCGTCTATGTGGAAATCCTCGTAATCCGGCGGCTGGCTGTACTCCTGCATCGAACTGGTCATCTTCTTCCCCTCGGAGCGCGAGAGGTTCTGGAAAATGACCGTGGCGTTGTTCTCCGGCGTGCCGATGACGTCCCAGTTGGGGCTGTGGTCCACCGTGATGGCGTTGGTGGGGCACATGGCCACACACCGCTTGCAGTTGCAGCAGTCAAGATCCATGATTCGCAGTTCCTGCCGCAGGAACGCCCCTTCGGCGGCGGTGGCGGGCAGGCGGCGCTTCTTCTCGTCCAGGAACACCGTCACCCCCTCGAACACGCCCGTTTTGCGCGCCTTGTCGGAGATGTTGTGGGTGCACTGATAGACGCAGGTGAAACACCATACGCATTTGTCCGGATCCACGGTGACCTTGTAGGGGCCGCCCATCTGGCCGATGCCCACCTTGAGGGGGCGGTCGTACACGATCTCGCGGCTGTCGAGCCGCAGGGTGGAATTTGTTTCCATGGCGGTTGTCATATAGGCATCTCCGCGTTACGGGGCGCCAGCGTTTCGCCGTACAAATCCTTGATCTTGCCCTCGCCGGAAAGCTCGAACGCCACCAGTTTGCCCGGTTCGCAGTTGATGGCGCGAAAACGTTTTTCCACCATCCACGCGGTCTGGTAGATCACTTTTTCCTCGGAACCCCAGATAACGGTTTTGCCGTCATCGGAGCGGCCCATCCACAACTGGCGCAGGCCGTCGCGGTCGCGCCCGGCGATCACCTTGTCACCCACGATGGCGATGAATGAAGAAGGCCCGCTCATCTTGTAACGCGACAGGATGGGGTCGCCCACCATTTTCAGGTAGTCCCGGCGTTCGTCCTGCTCCAGCGCGGAAAGCTCCTTGGGGAACTTCTGGCACATCACCCATTCCACCTCGCGCATGGAAAAGCCGCGGCGGGTCACCAGATCGTCCACTTCCAGCAGGATCGCCTCCGAGTCGGTGCCCACCATGCGCTCCACTCCGGCCGCCTCCAACCCCTGCCGGTTGGACTGCGCGGAGGAAAGATCGCCGTTATGGACCACCGCGGAGTTGAGGAAGCTGATGGGATGCGCGCCCCACCACACGCCGGTGTCCACGATGCTGGTGGGCCAGCGCATGTGAGCCATGATGGCCGTCAACGGCGCGCTTTCGTACTGGTACAGGTTGAATGCGCGTATGGTGTCCTCCAGCGTCAGCGCGGTCAAAAAGTTGCCCACGTCCTTGCCGGAGGAGAAGATGCGCGACTGGCCCATGTGGGTCTGGTTGTACTCCTCCACCACGCGGCGGACGTACTCGTACTCGTTGTCGGTGTGCTTGCGGCGCAGCATCACGTCCTGCCCGGGCGGGATCATGAAGTAGCGGCGCATTTCCGGCAGATCATACTTGCGGTACATTTCCGCGTCCACCAGCGGCTCCATTTCGCCGTAGTGGCGCATCCCGACTTTTTCCTCGGTGAACAGCGGCTCCAATTCGCGGGCCACCTCGCGGTTGCGGAAGAGCACGTGGAACGCGAAGTAGTTTTTGCGTTTCGGGTAGCAGCCGCGCAGCAGGATCCCGGCGCCGAAGGTGCCCCGCTCCTGCATGGTCTTGGCGGCCTGCAGGGCGGCGTGCAGGTTCACCTCGCCGATGGCGGTGTACAGTCCGCAGGCGCCCGGCCCCACGCCATTGGCGCCGCAGTCGCCCGGTGAAATTCCGCGCCGCGCGGCGCCGCCGGTATTCATTCCTCCACCTCCCTATCATGCGGGGTGACCACGTGACGCGGGCAATCCTCCCAGCAGCGGCTGCAGGTGTCGCACCCGGCGCCGCGCTCGTAGAACGGCCCCGTGGGATCCCAGGGCTTCATGTATTTGACGATGCCCTCCTCGCGCTTGCAGGCGCGGAAGCACCAGTCGCAGGTTGAATCAACGCCGCCCAGGCACGTGCCGCAGCGGAAACAGCGCTTGGCCTCGATCATCGCCTCTTCCAGGCTCGCGATCCGCTCCGCCGGCTCGAACGACTGCACCCGCTTTTCGGGCCGCTCCGCATACGTCCGCAGGCGCATCGCCTGCGTGAAATAGCGCGCCACGTTCATCTTGCCGTAGGTGACCTCCTCGCCCAACGGCGCGAACAACTCGCGCCCCGTAAGGTTGCGGGCGATGGCGTTGGCGGAGCGCCGCCCCGAAGCGATGGCGTGGATCACCGTGCCCGGCGAGTCGTGCCGCGCGTCGCCGGCCACCACCACGCGCCGGGTATCGGCGAATTTCCAGGTGTCCCACTTCTGCCCCACGGCGGTGATCAGCAGGTCCGCATGGTAGTCATGCGTCTTGCGCGTGGGGACGGGCGCCTGCCGGCCCGAGGCGTCCACCGCGCCAAGCGCCATCACCTGCGCCTTGAGCGTGGCGCCGTGGAACGACGCGGGCGCCTCCAGGAACGCGAACTCCACCCCTTCCTCGCGCGCCTGGCGGATTTCATGCGCGTGGGCCGGCATCATCGCCTCCGTGCGGCGGTAGAGCACCGTCACCGAACGCGGCCCCAGGCGCATGGCCGAGCGGCTGGCGTCCATGGCCACGTTGCCGCCGCCGATCACCACGATATGCTTGCCCTTCAGCGCGCCCGCCCGCAGCTTGCCGGTGTTGACCTGCTTGAGGAAATCCAAGCCCTTGACCGCGCGGTCCTCGCCGTCGAACTCCGCCGCGCGCGACAGGCCCGCTCCGGCGGCGACGATGGCCGCGTCGAATCCGCCGCTCTTGGAGCGCATCGCCTCGATCTCATTAACGCCCAGGCGCTGCTTGAGGTTGACCTTCACGCCGCAGGAGCGGATGAACTCGATCTCGCGATCCAGCGTGGCGCGGTCCAGCCGGTAGGCGGGGATGCCGTGGCGCAACATGCCGCCCGGCTTGTCTTCCGCCTCGAATATTTCCACATGGAACCCGTGGAGGTTCAAAAACCAGGCCGCCGTCAAGCCGCAAGGGCCGGATCCGGTGATAAGGACTTTTTTGCCGTTGGCTGGCGCGATGGCGGGCCGCCACCCGGCGTCGTACCCGTAGTCGCCGATGGCCGCCTCGAGCATCTGGATGGAAATGGGGGAGTCGAACTCGCCGCGGTTGCACGGCTTCTCGCAAAAGCCGTAACACACCCTGCCCAGTGTGGCGCGCAACGGGTGGCTGTCCATCATGATCGTCCACGCCTGCTTCACGTCGCCGATGGCCAGCGCGTGCAAGGCCCCGGCGATGTTGGTATAGGCCGGGCATCCCTGCCGCCCGCCGCAAGGCGCCGTGGCGTTGCGCCACTCTGGAACCACTATTTTTCGTGTCATGGACATACGTTTACCGCGTTTATGAAATAAGGGAGAACCGTCCGTCGGCGAAGGCCGGGCTATCGAAGGCCCCGCGGGGCTTTCATAACCCGTGCTGAACGTTCCCGTTCAGCGTTGTTGTGGCAAGCGCCTAACCATGCGACAGGCTGGAGATATATTGTTCTACCTAAATGGAATTCTTAATGATAGCGTTGATTTCGTCAAGTATTTTCTGCGGGGGCATCCCGTGCATCCCGGCGGTCTGCTCCACCGTCTCGGTCGCCTGGCCGGGGCAAGTGAAACACGACGAGCCATAATGACGCTCAATTACCGGCCTTGTTTCCGGATAGACTTCCAGCAGTTCCCCGATCAGCGTTTGTAACGTGGGGGCGTCGCCACGCTTGAATCCATTGCGCTTAGGCGCGGGGGCGGGCGCCGGGGCCGCGGATACCTTCATCAGGCTGCGCCCTTCGAGGCGCGCCAGAAGCGGGTACAGATCCACCCCGTTTTTGCGCGCCGCCATCTCTAGCGTCACCACCCGCGCGGCGCTCTGCCGCACGGCGGGATTGGCCAGATCACCCAGCCCTTCATCCACCAGCGCCTGCTCCAACTGCGGGTACTGATCGAGAATTTCCGCGATTTTCATCGAGGGCCGCAGCTTTACTTCCGGTTTCGCCATATCTAGCTTCGCGGCGGGCGCAGGCGCTTCGGTCGCGGGCGCGGCGGTGTTTACCAACGCGGGGACCCGGTCGTCGCCCAGTACGCCCCAGATATTGGCGATGAACATGAACATGCCCAGCGCCTGCATCGAACCAAATACGCCAAACAGCGCCCGCGGCGCGCCGCCGGCGTAAAACGCCCCCGCGGCGTATAAACCGGCCATGCCCACCAGCCCGATGTTGGCGAGCCAGAAATGCGCCGGGATGAACGCGGGGAAACGGATGGCCTTGGCGTTGAACCGCGGCAGGATGTGGTAGGCGACGCCGAATATCATCATCGCCATGAATCCGGCCAGCATCGCATGGACGTGCAGGAAACGTATCTGCGCCATGCCGTGGTCGGCGAACGCCATGTGAATGGCGAAAAACGCGCCCAGCCCAAGGTACACCAGCGACGCGCGAATGAACAATCTGCCGTAACGATCCATCGAAACCGCTCCCAATAATTACCGCATTGCCTAATCATGATGACCGGCGGCAACGACAAACCGTATGACCAAAATCATACGGATGGCGTAAAACGGGAAATTATACGCCGCCGCATGACGGGCGCGAAAAAAACTCGCGCGCGGCTGCGCCGCGGGCCGGCGGTTCATTGCTTTTGAAAAAACATATCGTGCTACAATCGTTCAAACAGTGGGTGGATGTCCGGGCATGAGCGATAAACTTCGTAAATGGCGGTTGATCAGCGCGCTTCCCGACGAGCGCGTCCGGCAGCTTGAGAACCACGTCATCTGGCGAACCTACAAGCGCGGGGACCGGCTGTTCAATGAAGGCGAAACCGAAGGGAAAATGTACGTCATCGCCTCTGGCCGCGTGAAGGTGGTCAAGGAATTTCCCAACGGCAAAAACGCCATCATGGGCATTTTCGGGCCGGGCGGCGCCGTGGCGGAGATAGTGGGGATTGACCGGCTTCCCTACCCTGCCTCCGCCATCGCCATGGAGGATACGGAGGCGGGCGCCATACCCGGCGAGGTGTTCGCAAACTTCCTTAAATCCAATCCCGACGCCATGCTGCGCATGATCGTGGGCCTGGGAAACAAGCTGCGGGAATTCGCCGACAACCTCGGTTCGCTGGCGGTGCAATCGGTGGAAAAACGCCTCGCGCGCTTTTTGGTCAGGATGGGGTCGCAGATCGGCAAAAAGACAAAGGAAGGCATCGAGGTCAACCTGCCCATGACACGTCAGGACCTGGCCGAAGTCATCGGCACCTCGTTCGAGGTGGTGGAGCGCAGCTTGAAGAAGATGCGCGAAAACGGTGTGCTCAAAGTGGAGGGGAAAAACATCACCATTCTGGACCTTGAAAACCTCAAGGCGATTTTCGGTGAAACGGAATAATCGCCCCTCCCTTGAAAAACTCTTGAATCAAAAAGCCCCAAGGTTATAATTGGAGCGTCACATTTTCAGGATTACCAGGACATGGATCAGGAAAAAATCAGCAGAATCGTAGCCTCCGTAAATGAAAGCATGGTGGACGAGTCCCTCTCCCTCGAGGAGGTGGAGGCGCTTGTCCATTCGTTGACCCGGCATTTCCTCGACAATTTGACCGATATCGCGGATATTGATTATTTCCAGGATCGGCTCAATGAGATGATTGACAACTACGTGGACACGCATTTCGAGGAAAATTTTGAGGACATGAATTAGGCCCCGCGGGCGGGATTGACTTAAGAGCAATGTATTTGCTAGAGTTAACCCGCCCTGTCACGCAGGGGGCCACATTGGCGCCGCGGCGCCGCCGCCCAGAATCAAGAGGAGCTTTATGACGAAATCCGAGATGGCCGAAAAGCTTGCTGAAAAGATCAATATCAAAAAGCAGCAGGCTGAAGACATCATCAACATTTTCACCAACAGCATCATCGAGGCGCTGGCCCGCGGTGACAAGGTGGAAATCAGGGGTTTCGGATCGTTCCGCGTCCGCAACCGGGCGGAGAAGGAGGGGCGCAACCCCAAGACGGGCGAGAAGGTGCATGTGCCCGCCAAGAAGGTGCCCTTCTTCAAAACGGGCAAGGATTTCCGCGAAACCGTGGATCACAAAGACGAGGGCGGCGCGCAAGCCTGACGGTCAGCTACCTCGTCCCCGCGCCTTTTTCCCCCACTTTTGAATAATTCACCGCCAGGATCGCATACCCACGCTCCTCGCGCGGAACCAACGTCACGATCAATTCCTCGCCCTCCTCGATCCTTACATTCACCTTTTCGGTCAAGGGGCGCGGCGGCGGTCCCGCTTCCATCCGCATGTCCAGCGGCAGGGGCAGGTACGCGATGGTTATGGCGGCCAATCCCGCCGGGATCAGGGCGCTGTAGGTGGCGCCGGGACCGGGCAAATCAACCGCGCGGTCCCCAATGGTCAGCGACAAGGCGGGGGGCGCGTATCGTTGACCGTCCAGTTCGCGCCCCGGATAAAGTTCCTCAAGCTTCGCCATGGCCACACGGCGCGCCTTGACACCCTCCACGGTAGCCGCTTCCAGAGCCTTGACGGTGATCCGCGCCCGGCGGAGCGGCTGAAAGCCGGCCGTAACCCGCTCATCCGCCTCTCCGCCCCACTCCTGCGCGGTCAACACGCCCTTGCGCCACAGCGACCGCGGGGCCAAGCCCGGTTTAATCGCCATGGCGCGCAGCGCGTACTCCACGCCGCCCGGTTCCATGGCGTGATAATGCCCCGTGATAACCACATCCGCCGCCAAACGCACGCGCAGATCCGTTAGCGCCGCGGCGTCGAGCGCGCGCGACGTGGCGGCCCCCTCCTCGCGCAAGAAAGTTTCCACCCGCTCGCGCGGTACGCAGGCGAATTGCGGCCGCGCGCACAGCGCCCGCTCCACGCCGTCTTGCAGCCGGTCGCCGGCGGCGGTGCGTTCGCCGCGCGGATTGGTGACGTCCACCACCGCCACCGCCAACGGCGCGCGGGGCGGACTGGCGAGATACGCGCGGGCGATACTGTCAAAAAATGGAAGATGGCGCGTCAACTGGATTTCCAAGGGCAGACTGAAACCCAGCAGCATCCTTCCGGACAACTCGCGCGCGGCGGCGCTCACCACACCGCTGACAGCGCCCGTGCCTTCCGGAACCACCGTCACCGCGCCCACGGGCCGGTACAGCCCGGCGCCCTCCTCCGCGGGTTCGTATAACAGCAGCCGGTCGCCCGGAACCACCGCGGCGTGGTCCACATCCAGCGTCAACAGCGAACCGGGGGAGGCGAATCCTCCCGCGCGCCCCATGACGCGCGCTTCCCCCACCAGGCGCGCGGCGTCCACGAACCCCGCGTCCGGCTGCGCGGCGGCGGCCATCCATAACGCCAGCGCGGCCAGGCTCACCGCCCCTCCTCCACGATGGTCGGCGTGATGAACACCAGCAGCTCAAGCCGGTTGTCCACCGAGCGTTTGTTCTTGAACAGCCATCCAAGGAAAGGAATATCGTGGAACCATGGTACCCTATCGGAAAAATCCCCATCCTCCATTTCGAACATTCCCCCCAAGGCCGCCGAGCCGCCATTTTCCACCACTACATTGGTGGAAAGCTCCTTCTTCTTGATGGCGGGCGTCCCCTGCACCGACAGCGTGGGATCCACCTCGTTCTTGTTCGCCTGTATCCGCAGCCGCACGCGCCGGTCGTCCATGATGCTGGGCCGCACGGTGAGCGAGATGACCGCTTCGCGGAACTGCACGGTGGTTCCCGTGTTGGCGGAACTGGACTGGTAGGGGATTTCGCGCCCGGACTTGATCACCGCCACTCCGCCGTTGACCGTCATGATTTTGGGATTGGACAGCGTGCGGCTGACCCCGGCCTGCTCAAGCGCATAGAGCCGCGCGCGTAAAAGCTCCGCTCCGCTCACCCCGCCCAGGGTGACGCCCACCAAACCGCCGGCGGGATCGGCCAGCATGGCGCCCGTGGCCGGATCAACCGCCCCGCCGGGCGGCAGCGCCACCACGTCGCCCCCGGCGCCCGCGCCGTACACACCCACCGATGCGGGAAACACCTGGTCAGTCTGGCGCGTTACATAGCCGCCCCAGCGCACGCCCAACTCAGCGATGGAACTGCGCTGGATTTCCACGATGCGCGATTCGATGAACACCTGCCGCGCGGGCGTGTCAATCTCCCGCGCAAGGGCCATGATGCGCTCCATCTCGCGCGGCGGGGCGGTTACGGTCAGCAGGTTTTCCGCCTTGTAGAGCGAAAAGCGTATGGCGCCGGGAGAGGGCGCCGGTGATGCGGCGGCGGCCTCATCCTTGCCTTTTTCGGCGGCGGGAGCGATCCCATACAATGATTCCAGATACGCCAACGCCTCCGTGGGGTCGGCGTAGCGGAACCGGTAGCTGGCGGTGGCCATGCGGTTCTGCCCGTCCAGCAGGCGCGCCGCCGCCTGATCCTGCTCCACCGCGCGCAGGCGCGCCGCTTCGCCCGCCGCCCGGTCGGCCTCCTCGCGGGCGCGCTCGCGGCTCCGGTCATATTCGGCGCGGGTAATGACCACGATCACCTTGTCGCGCGTCAATTCCGCAGCGCCGCGCGGTTGTGAGAAAACATCGCGCCCGTCAACGGTGGCGGCCAGATCGTTGGCCTGTGTGATGACGCGCAGGGCCTCCGGCCAGGGAATGTCGCGCAGGGTCATGTCCGCCAACGTTTGCGCCGAGACCGCCGGCGAAAGGTGGAAGTTGAAGCCCGACGCCTCCGCCAGCGTGCCCACCACCACGCCCGCGGGCGCCTGGCGGAAATTCAACGACACGCGCGCGGGCGCGCCCATGGCGGGAAGAATTTCGTCCAGCCGCACCGTAAATTCCGGCGGATCATCGTCGCGCGGCGCGCCGGGATCCGGACGCTGGCCGCCCTCCGGCGCCGTGACGAAAAACTCCGGCGGCAGCGGGCCGCGCTCCTCCGCGCCCATCACCGGCGCGGTGAATGACGGGCGCGCGGACGGCGCTTCCGGCGCGGTGGTTTTACAACCACAAAGCGCCAGCGCCGCCATGCAGGCGGCGGCGATCCGGGGTTTTGGTCATGCCGGTGCGGCCGGTTGGGAAGAGGGCGGCGTGCCACCCAAAGAGCCGGTCCTCCGTCAGCGGATCCGCGAAGTTGCGGGTGGCGTCGAGCGTGATTTCCACGATGACGTATCCTTCCACCACGTCCCCGGCGCGCATCCGCTCGCTGTTGAACACGGCGACCCGTTCGCCTTCCTTGATGAGGATCATCTCCAGGCGCGGCGGCGCGCTGTTTCCATCCCTTGCGTCAGCGCCGAACACGAACGGGTCCCGGCTCCACCCCGCCCGCGCGTCCGGGGCCAGCGTTATCGCCATCGCCAGCGCGACCGCGGCCAGCCGGGCGTTCATGATCCCCCTCCCCGCCGCCCATACATGGTCATGCGCGCCGTGAGCAGAAGCGGCGGCGCGCCCGTCCCGCCATTGGTCAACGTTACGGCGTCAAGCGAAAGCGCCGCGGGCGAGGCCGCCAGCTTTTGCAGCAGCCGCGCCGCCGCGCGGTAATCGCACGCCACGGTAACAGTCAACGGCGCGCTCCAGAACGCGGACGACGCGCCGTTTTCCTTGCTGCCGGGTTCCGGCGCCGAGGCCTCCCTCAACTCCAGCGCGCCGATGGCCGCCACTTCTTCGACGGCGGCCAGCGCCACATCCAGCGAAGCCCCCCGCGCCATCACGTCCGTCATGCGTTCATGCCGCGCCGCCAGACCGTTCCGCCGCGCCGTAAGCCGCGCCGCCTCGCGTTCAAGCGCCGGAATCCTGGTGATGTTGGCTGTTACCTCCGTTTCGCGCGCATGAGCCGTTTCAAGCTTCCCGCGCAAGGCAAGCAGCCGTTCCCGCTCCGGCTGAGCCACGGCGGCCCATCCCGCCAGCAGGGTCACGCAGAACGCGGCGGCGGCGAGCGCGGCCCTTCCACGCGGCGAGGCGGTGTGCGCCGTCATGATCCGGCCTCCTCGCGCGCGTGGGCCGGCAGGGCGAAACTCGACGCGCCCTCGTTGATCCGCGCGCGGATTTCAAACGAAAGCCGGTCCCGCGCCGGCCCCGCGGGCGCCGCGCCGCCCACGCTGACGGAGGTGAACGCGGGCGATTTGGAAAGCCCTTCCACCAGCCGGCGCAGTTCGGCGATGTCCCCCGGACCATCCCCGCGCGTGGCGCCGCGGAGACTGGCGCGCGCCCCATCGCCGTTGACCGTCACCGAAACGCTGGTCAGCGCCGCGCCCGGCGGCATCACGCGCGCCAGTTCATACCACACCGCCTCCCAGTCAATTCCCGCGCCGCGCAATGACGGCATAGCTCCAAGTTCCCCCTCCAACCGGGCGATTTCACCACGAGCCTGCGCGATGCGCGCGGCCAATTCCCCAGCTTTGGCTCCGGCGTCCGCCAGCGGAGCCAGGCGCGCTTCGGCGGCGTCAATCCCCTGTTCCATATCCCATCGCTGCGCCCTTGACCATCCCCACAAAAGGAAATGGGCGATCAGCGCCGCGATGATTCCCGCCGCCACCGGCCGCCGGGCGGCCCGTCGCATTATCGCTCCGCGCGGCGGGGCAAGACGAGTGCGCGCGCCGCCATCAAGCGCCGCGCCGATAAGCGGCGCAAACACCGCTTCACGCCCCCTGATGGCCGCGGCCAGCGCCGGGCTTGCCTCCACCGTCTCCGCCAGGGGATTGAAGGGATGGGGGCGAAGATTCAACACCGATTCCATGGCCTGAAGCGATTCCGGGTCATACGCGCGGGAGCCCACGATCCACACGTTCGTCTCCGGACCGGCCATGCGCCGCGCGCGCAGGTATTCCAGCGACCGGGCGATTTCCACGGCCAGCGGCGCGTCCCGGTGAATGGTTGATTCACGGATAAACACCGGCGCGCCGCGTTCCAGAAGATACACTCCCGCCACGTTATCGTCCGCGAGCAGGAACAATTCGGCGCCGCCCGCCGCGCCGGGAGGCCGCAGGGCGGCAAGCGCGGCGGGGACCGTGGTGAATCCGCTGACGGCATTCCGCCGCGCCTGTTCCGCGAGCGCGTCACGCGGCGCGCAGGCTACCAGCGTTTGATCGCCCACACGCCATGCGTCGAGCGCCATGTCGCGCGGGGCGAACGGCAGCGAGTCACCCACGGCGTAGCGGGCCGCCGCCTTTGCTTCACGGCGCGGCAAGGCCGGGAGATTGACGATTTTCAGAACCAGGGGCGCGCCGCGCAAAAGGCCGATAGGAAGCGGCCAGCGGAAATATTCAGCGCGGCGCCCGTCCGGACGCCCGGGCAATTCATGCAGTGATTCAAGGCGCGGCTTGCCGGACGTCTTGCGCAGCGTAATCAGCGTTTCGGCGCGCCCCGCCCGGCCCGCGGCGCTGGCGTACGCCGTCCAAGGAAGTCTTCCCCCAAAAACTCCCATGCGTTCCCCTTGACCACCTGGGAAAATTCCGTGGGGAATTGTACCACGCCAATGGCGGGAAACATAATTTTTGCGTACCGGACAAACACCCCAAGCCGCGGAAAGCTTTACTGGTTATTTGCCGGCTGGGCTTTGCCGATCTCCTCGAAGGAGGTCACCGCGTTGCGCCCGCGCTCCTTGGAGTGGTACAGGGCGCGGTCGGCCTTTTCGATAAGGTCCATGGGGTCGCGCGCGTCGGTGGGGTATGTGGCCACGCCCACGCTTACGGTCAGCTTGCCGCCGGGCTGTTTTTCCTCGCCGGGGAAATACGCCTCCTCCACTTCCTGGCGGATGCGGTCGGCCACAAGGCGCGCCTGCACGGGATCGGTTTCGGTGAGAATCACGGCGAACTCCTCGCCGCCGTAGCGGGCCACGATGTCGGTTTCGCGCGCGGAGTGGCGCAGTATCTTGGATAAAGTGGTCAACACCACGTTGCCCTGCAGGTGGCCGTAGGTGTCGTTGAACTTCTTGAAATGATCCACGTCCAACATGCACAGCGACACCGCCGCGCCGTACCGGTCCGCCCGGCGCACTTCCTTCTCCAGCGCCCGGACGAAGTAGCGGTGGTTGTACAGCTTGGTCAAGCCGTCGGTGGTGGCCATGTACTCGGCCTTTTCCAGGAGCAGCGCCTTGTCAATGGCGGCGGCGGCTTGCAAGGCCAAAAGGCTTAGGATGTTGACCTCGCGGTCGGAAAACTCCCGCGCCCGGAAATCGTCCACGTACAGGATGCCCACGATTTTGCCGGATACCTTGAGCGGCGTGGCGATAAGGCTGCGCACCCCCATTTCCACCAGCGGGCCGGTGTCGAAATCGTGAACCTTCAAAAGGTCGGGGATCACCGTGGGGCGGCTGTTGGAGAGGATATGGCCCGTCAATCCGCCGGGGCGCACCTTCCATTCATAGGTTTCCGGCAGGCGTATCTGCTTGAAACCCAGCGACGCCTTGATCTCCATCACGCCGCGCTCTTCTTCGTAGAGCGCCAGCGTGCCCGCCGCCATCCCCGTGATGGACAGGGCCGACTCCATAATCATGTCCAGCGTCTGCTTGGTGTTGGCCGCCGAGGCGAGCATCACCCCGGCGCTGTATAGCACCTGCTGTTCGGCCAGGCTTTGCGCCGTCTCGCGCTCCTTGCGTTTCAACTCCTCCACAAGGCGCCACAACAGCCAAGTGCCCAACGGCGTCAATAGCTGCGATGAGGACTTTTTCTGCGCCAGGTATTCTTCCACTTCATGGCTGCCGGAAGCGTCAACGATGATCTCAACTTCGGACAATTCGGCCAGTTCGCGGAAGTCGTCGAAAAGCTTTACCCCCAACTCCTCGGCGCGCTTTACCGCTGGCCGGTCACGGGTGCGGTAGGCGAGGCCGGCGATCTTTATATGGGGATTTTCCTGCAACATCTCCAGCAGGAAACTGGCGCCGTCACCGGCTCCGATTATGCCTACGGTAACGTTTTTATTCATGCTGGTTAGCCGGGCGATTTCACCAGGCGCCCGCCGGGGAACCGGGTGACCCGGTACAGGTCGCCCCATATATCGCGCCCGGCGTCATGGCAGGTTTTGCAATCTTGCGCGGACCGGTACGGCTCCGCTTCGTATTCCAGGGGGATGGCGGCCAGATGCGCCAAGGCGTCAAATTCGCGGTGGACGTGGCAGCTTTGGCAGTACTCGATGGTCACTTTGCGCGCCTGGGCCGCGTCCAGTTCTCCCTCAAACGCGGTCTCAACCGGGTGCGAGGCGCAGGCGGCCATGATCGCCGCCAACCCACCCGCAAACGCCACGCCCAAAACGAGACGCGAAATTTCCATTGCTTCCCGTGCTCCCCAATTGGATAATCATATCACATCAATCCGCTTATATTAACCGCCACACCGCACAAAATAATGGATGAAACTCTGATTGACTTCAAGCAGCTTACCCTTCAGGAAACGGTCGAATTCATGGCCGGTTTGGACGAAAAACCGTTTCGCGCCCGGCAGGCCCGCGCCTGGATATTTGAACGCGGCGTCTCCGATTTTTCCGCCATGTCCGATCTTTCCAAGGACTTCCGCCACAAACTCGCCCAGTCCGCCCGCATCACCCAGATAAAGGAACGCGCCCGGCAGGTCTCCGCCGACGGCACCGTCAAGTTCCTGTTCGAGTTGGACGACGGCCACGCCATTGAAAGCGTCCTGATCCCGGACGAGAAGCGGCGCACGTTGTGCGTCTCAACCCAGGTGGGCTGCAAACTTGGCTGCGCCTTCTGCCTTACCGGCGCGGGCGGCTTTATCCGCGACCTTGGCGCCGCGGAGATTATTGACCAGGTAATACAGGCGCGCCGCCTGTCCCCGGAAGGCCGCGTGACCAACGTGGTGCTGATGGGTATGGGCGAGCCGCTGGAGAACTACGACAACGTGCTGCGCGCCCTGCGGGTGATGACGGACGAGGATTTCACCATCGTCGGCGCGCGGCGCATCACCCTGTCCACCGCGGGCATGGCCAACAACATAGAGCGCCTCGGACGCGAGTTCCCCCGAGTGAAACTGGCCGTGTCGCTCAACGCCTGCGACGACGAACTGCGCGAGCGGCTGATGCCCATAACCCGCAAGTACCCGCTTAAACGGCTTATCCAGGCGCTGCGCGCCTTCCCCCTGCCCCGCGGGCGGCGCATCACGCTGGAGTACGTCATGCTGGCCGGCGTGAACGACTCCATGGAGGACGCGCGCAAACTCATCAAGATCGCCAAGGAGTTCCCCAGCAAGATAAACCTGATCCCCTACAACGCGGTCCCCGGCGCGCCGTTCAAGCGCCCCGCGCGCGAGGTGGTGGAAAAGTTCCGCAAAACCGTGGCCGACGCGGGCCTGACCGCGTTCATCCGCGACAGCCGCGGGGCCGATATCATGGCCGCCTGCGGCCAACTCCACGAATCACAGGCGGGCGGCGTGAGCGCTGGCGTTTAGCGTGGTGTTGGCATTAGAGAAGAAGCCCCTTGCGTAACCCATCATAGAGCGGCGTCCGTCAATTCCTCACCCCCTCCCCGGGGGGAGAGGTAGCGCGAAGCGCTGGTGAGGGGGTACGGAGGCCGTAGGGGCGCAGCATGTTGCGCCCCTACAAGTTCCTCAAACAGGCTTCTATTTATCCTCTCTCAGCGACCGGCTCATGATGGAGCGCGCCACGCCGTTTTTCTCCGACTCCATCGCGCGGCGCAAGGTCTGCTTGGCCTCCGGCGTGCCGATGCGCGACAAGTTGCGCGCGGCCATGATCCGGACCATGGCGTCGCTGTCGTTGAGCGCGCCGGTAAGCGCGGGCAGCGCCCCCTCCCCCGCCGCGCGGGCATGGGCGTCGTATGCGGAGGCGCGCAGATAAGTGTTCTTTTCGCTTGCGGCGCGCGACCCCAGGTATTCGCCGGCCTGCCCGTCAACGTAGGTCAGCGCCCGCATGGCGCGTGAACGGGCCACGGGAAATACCGACTCGTCCTCGATAATGGCGCGCAGGGTGGCGCGCGTGGAGGCCGGATCCAGCCGTTGCCAATATTCGGCCCCCGGCCCGCCGTGGTAGCCGGAGAGGACGGAGATCATCTCCTCGCGCTCCACCACGATTCCCTGCGCCCACGCGGCGGCGGGGATCACGATCAGCGCCGCCAGCGCGGCGATCATCAGCTTGCGTATCATGTCAAATCCTCCCGAATTTTTGTTCTTCACGTTCACCACCTCAATTCACCGAGGGGAAGGTGTTGATCAACTGGCCTTCCATGGGCGACAGCGTCGTCTGCGCGTTTCCGGAATAGACCAAATCGGTATCAAACACCCAGAACATCAGGTAATCGGCGCCCTTGCGCCGGGGCAAGATGAAACAGTTTATCCCCTTGTCGCCACGCCCGGACGTGGCGCGCGACGCCTGCGCCAAAAACGCCTCCATGCCATTATCGTCGAGCACCTGGTTGACGGCGTTGGTGTCGTCAATGAACTCCACGTTAAGCGTTCCCACGCTGACGCCCACCTGGCCGAAAATGTCGTTGATGTAACCCACGACTTTTTCCGCCTCCGCCTGGCTGGGAATTACCGGGTTATCCTCTCCCGCGCGATAGACGAAAAAGTTCAGGTCAATCTGGCCTGAGGAAAAGTTCGAATCATTCTTGCGTGTCTGATAGACATTGACCGTAGCGGCGCCGGAGCCGGCGTTGTACAGCTTGAACTCATAATCGCCGGACGGAAAAAGATCGGCTAACGTGTACATCGGCGGCATCACAAGGGTTTGGGTGGTGTCGCTGGAACTCCACGCCCAGTTGTAGAAATACGCAACGCTCAGAATACCCGTGCATGACGAACCGGGTACGGCGCAATCAAAATAATCGGCGCCACTAGTCCCCATTCGCATAATCACAATCGGCTGGTCGCTGTCGAACGTAACTGCGTTGACATACCCGCCGCCCTGGGTGAAAGCCGCTTTGCGGTTGAGCTGGGCGGAGGGTTTGACCGTGGCCGTTTCGCCGGGGTTGATGGTGATCGAACCTATCGAGGCGCGGGCGATGGAACCAAAGTCGTTGGAACTTCCCGAATCCCCGTCGCCGCCGGAGTCCGAACAGGCGGCCAGCGCGGCGAGCGCCGCCACCACCGCGAAGCCAGTTATACGCCGTATCAAGAACCCGCGTTTGACATCCATGATCCTGCTCCGCGAGGTGGAACGATTCGCTCCTATCATACTGGCGCGGTCACCTGATTGACATTCTTATTTTATAGTGGGACGGACAAAAAAAGTGGCGGGGCCGTGGGTGGCGACCCCGCCTTTGAGAGGAGATTGCGATCGGACCCCGGGAAGGTCCGTACTGCCTTTCGCCGTCGCATTTTTCAGACGACTTGAGTCATATATAAAAGCAGAAATGGCGCCAGTATCGTCATTAGCG
This sequence comes from Nitrospinota bacterium, assembly GCA_016207925.1. Taxonomy (GTDB): domain Bacteria; phylum Nitrospinota_A; class UBA7883; order UBA7883; family UBA7883; genus JACQZB01. The sequence goes on along the minus strand of JACQZB010000052.1, from coordinate 13,128 downwards.
CAAGCGCATGATTTAAAACAGGTTCAATGCCGCCAAGGGGCGATGGCGCGTCGCGCCGTCCTGTTTCGCGACACATAAAGCGATTTTTATCGGCCTGATTCAGGACAGGTGAACGCTTTCATTTCAACTGCTGACCTGTATTTCCAAAACTGGTATTATTGTGCGATTGCGAGGGCACGGATGAGCAGACCGGAAATAACCTACGATCATGAGTTGATGCTCTCAATGCGTCTGTTCAACAACGCGGCGATGGAGTCCATCGAGGGGTATTTCGAAACCTGCTCGGAACGCTGGCTCAATCCCGGCGAGTTGCTGCTTTCCCCCGAAAAAGAAAACAACCATCTGTACCTGATTGTCACCGGACGGCTGCGGGTGCATCTCGCACCGCCCGTGGCGCCGCCGCTGGTGACGCTGGGGCCGGGCGAGTGCGCGGGCGAGATGTCCATCGTGGACCACAAGATGCCGTCGGCGTGGGTGCTGGCGGCGGAGCGGACGCACCTGTTGGTGATAGGCCATGTGGCGCTGCTTTCGATGATCAATTCGTCGCACGAGGTGGCCAAGAACCTGCTGTTCATCCTTTCCTGCCGCCTGCGGGAAGGGAACGACATGATCCTGTCGAGCATCGAGATCAGCCGCCAGTTCGAGCATTTCGCCACGGTGGACTCGCTGACCGGGCTGCACAACCGCCGCTGGCTGGACGAGATGTTTGAGCGGGAGATCACCCGCTGCCAGACGGATAACCATCCGCTAAGCCTTGCGATGCTGGACATAGACAACTTTAAAGTGTTCAACGACCGGTTCGGCCACCTTGCCGGCGACCGGGCGCTGCAAACCATCGCCAAGATTCTGCGGCAGAGCCTGCGGCCCACGGACATGATAGCCCGGTACGGCGGCGAGGAGTTCGCCATCCTGTTCCCGGAGACGGAGATTGACGCCGCGGCGGCCATCGCCGAGCGGCTGCGCGCCGCCCTGGTGGCCCGCGGGGACGAAATCTGCTTCAAGAAAGACACGCCTCCGGTCACCGCGTCGCTGGGGGTGGCCCAGATGCGCCGGGACGACACGCTCAAGTCGCTTATCTCCTCCGCCGACGAGGCGTTGTACCGCGCCAAGAGCGTGGGCAAAAACCACGTGGCGCGCTGACCGGCCGCGTGGACGGTTTCGCTATCGCCGCCGGATTGGATGTCGCCTCCATTCCCGCGCTGCGCGAAATATTTTTCCTGTCGTCCACAACAAAAGATTTTGCGGACGGCGGGGAAATGGAAATGTTTTTCAATGTATGGACTTCGTATTATTTCGAGCACGAGCCGGAGCTTGTGTACACCATCAGCGCGAATGGTTCGCCGGGCGGCTACCTTACCGGCTGCGCGGACAGCGCCCGCGCGGCGCCCTGGTTTGCGCGGACGGAAAGTTATCCGCTGTTCAGCGATTGGTTCCATGAGTATCCCGCCCACTTCCATATCAATGTTCATCCGCGGTTACGGGGACAGGGGCTTGGTTCACGGTTGGCGCGCCGTTTTTTTGATGACATGAAGCGCCGGGGCGCGGCGGGCGTTCATGTGGTGACGGCGGCGGATGCGCGCAACACGGGGTTCTACCAACGGCTTGGGCTTGCGCCGCTGGCGCGGCGCGAATGCGGCGGGCGCCGGCTGGCGGCGCTGGGACAACGATGGTGACCGCGGGATGAACACCACCAACGGGCGGCTGACATTCGCTGAAATGTATCTTGACCGGCGGGTGATCGTGGTCGCGCTGCTGGGATTTTCCAGCGGTCTGCCGCTGTTGCTGGTATTTTCCACCCTCTCCTTTTGGCTTAAGGACGCGGGGGTGTCCATCGCGCTTATCGGCGCGTTCAGCCTGGCGCGGATGCCCTACACCTTCAAGTTCGCCTGGGCGCCGCTGTTGGACCGCGCCGCGATCCCGTGGCTCACCGCCGCCTTGGGCAAGCGCCGGTCGTGGGCGTTGGTCACCCAGTCGCTGTTGATGCTGTCCATATTGGCGATGGGGCAAACCGATCCGGCGCAAAACCTGTGGCTCACTGCCGCGCTGGCGGCGCTGGTCTCGTTCTTCTCCGCCAGCCAGGACATCATTATTGACGCTTACCGCATCGAATCGCTCGATGAGCGCCGCCAAGGGGCCGGGGCGGGAACCTATACCCTTGGGTACCGCGCGGGGATGCTCACCAGCGGCGCGGGGGCGCTATGGCTGGCCACCATGTTCACCTGGGGCCAGGTGTACGCTTTCATGGCGGCGCTTGCCGCGGTAGGAATGGTCACCATTCTGCTTTCTCCCGAACCGCGCGCCGCCGAACGTCCGTCCGTCCCGCATGGCGCATGGCTTGAAACAACCTTTGTTGCCCCGTTCCGTGATTTTTTATCACGCAATCCGGGCTGGCCGGTGATTCTGCTATTCATCCCGCTGTTCAAGCTGGGCGACGCTTATCTGGGCGCCATGGCGAATCCCTTCTATGTGGATATGGGGTTCGACAAAACCCAGATCGCGGAGATAACCAAAGTGTACGGGACGCTTGCCACCATCGCCGGCGGCATCATCGGCGGATGGGTGGTGGGCCGGATGGGGCTTATCAACTCGCTTTTGGTCTGCGGAGCCTTCCAGGCCGCTTCCAACCTGGCGTATGTGGCGCAGACATTGGCCGGGCGCGATCTGGGGATGTTGATGATCACCATTTCGGTGGAAAACGTGACCGGCGGCATGGCCACATCCGCGTTTGTCGCCTACCTTTCAAGCCTGTGCGGCGGGGGCTATACCGCCTCCCAATATGCGCTGCTCACCGCGCTGATGGCGTTTTCGCGCGACGCGCTCTCCTCCACTTCCGGCGTCGCCGTGGAGGTTATGGGTTGGGGATCATTTTTCATGTTCACCGCCGCCTTGGCGTTGCCGGGGTTGGCGCTTGTCATCCGGCTGGGAAAATCAACCGCTCGGCTTGAACAAGAAAGTTCCTGACCACCCGCCTTTCATTGTCAGGCTAAAACCTAAAATCAGTGCGGTTTTAGCGTCAATAAAAGTGTGATACTAAAGCCAATCCATGATATGATTTTTTACCCTTGCCGCTGTTTCAATGTAAATTGAAGCGTCAGCGGCGATGGAAATGGGGTTATAAAATCAGGTGTTCCTTGGGGGGAAGGAATACGCTGATTGTCCAAATGGGGGAGACGGCGGCGCACCGCAATTGGCCATGGCGGCGGGGGCATGGCCGGGTTCGCTTGTGATTTTCACCTGCCCGCCGGACTCGGCGGCGAGCGCCCAGGGAGCGCTGGCGCGCGGAGCGTTTGGTCTCGCCCCTGAACCGGCGCGGGCGGAAGTTATCCGCCCGATGGTGGAACGCGCGTTCGAGATATTGTCGCTGTTGCGCGAAAACCGCTCATTGCGAAGCGAGCGCGCGTCGTTCCGCGAACCTGCTGGGTTCATCGGCGAAGGCGACATGATGCGGCAGGCCAAGGAGTTTATCGCCCAGGCGGCCCTCTCCGGCGATCCGGTTATCATCACTGGGGAAACCGGAACGGGCAAGTCACATGCGGCGGCGTCCATCCACATGCTCTCCTCGCGGCGGGAAGCGCCGTTGTTCATCGTTGATTGGAGCCAGGAGCGCGCCGGTCCGGTGGAGATGAAATTGTTCGGCCATATTGTGGAAGCGCCGGAGGGCCGGCGGAGCCATGCGCCCGGGGCATTGGAACTGGCGAGCGAGGGCGCCGTGGCGCTGCGCTGGATAGACGCGCCTTCCGGGCATATCCAGGAACGGCTCAACCGTTTTCTGGATACAGGCATGGCGCGGCCCGAAGGGGCGGACTTCGAAGTGGAGTCCGGCGCGCGCCTGTTCGCGCTGGCGGAAAAGGATGACGCCTATTGCCGGTCGTTGGCGGCGCGGCCCGGCGCGGTCTGGATTGATCTGCCGCCCTTGCGGAACCGGCCGGAGGATATTCCGGTGCTGGCACGGCATTTTCTGGAGTCCATGCGCAGGGCGTTGGGCAGGGACGAATGCGTCCTGGAGGAGGCGGCCCTAGCGGCGCTGGTGGCATATCCCTGGCCGGGCAACGTGCGCGAGTTGAAAAATGTCATGGAGCGCGTATTGATGCTGGCGGACGCGAAACGGCCCGTGATCACGGCGGCGGCGTTGGCGCCCCTGCTGGCCGAAAGCGGCGGGCGCGCGCCGGTGTTCGCCTTGCCGGGCGGCTGGGCGCCGCTGGAGGACGTAGAGGCGCTGTACGTGAAAAGCGCGCTGGATATGTGCGGCGGAAACAAGAGCCGCGCGGCGCGCCTATTGGGGATTTCGCGCGTGACCTTGCGCGAGAAATTGAAGCGCGCCCCCGCGGCGCGCGAGCTTTCCCTCCGCGGATAGGGCCTACGCGGGGTTCCACCCGCTCCATTTTTGTCCATACCATCAAACACAAAACCATATAAAATGGGCCACATGATGTTTTTCGCAGTTGTCGTCGCCATCTGGATACTGATCCACCTGTACCTTGGCTGGCGGCTGATCGGGCCGCTGGCGTATCCCCCGCGAATAAAGCGGCTGCTGTGGGCCGCGTTGACGGCGATGTGCCTGCTGTTTCCCCTGCTTATCGCCTCGCGGCTGTCGCTGCCAAAACCGTTCTACTACGGCCCGTTGTATTCGTTAACCTTCACCATGGCGAGCTACATCCTGATCCTGGCGCCCTTCCTTTTATTCAAGGACGCCTTGATGGGCCTTAGCGGGTTGATCGAACGCATCGGCGGGGGAAGCCCCGATTTCGATCCCGAACGGCGCCGGGCGCTTTCGGTCCTGCTCAACGGGGGCATCGTCATCGCTTCCGGGGGCTTCACCGTGCTGGGAAGGGCGCAGGCGCGGCAGGCGCCCGTCCAGCGCAAGGTGAAAATCATCGCGCCGGGATTAAGCCCCGCGCTGGAGGGATTGACCATCGCGCAATTGAGCGACATTCATGTAAGCGAGTCGCTGCGCAGGGCGGATGTGGAACGCATCGTGGAGATCACCAACTCGCTGTCGCCGGATCTGATCGCCATCACCGGCGACCTGGTGGATGGATTCGTGGAGGAGATGGGTGACGACGTGGCGCCGCTGAAGAATCTGTCCGCGCCGCTGGGGGTGTTTTTCGTCACCGGCAACCACGAATATTATTGGGACTTGCCGGGCTGGCTAGCCCACGCCGCGGGCATGGGCTTTACCATTCTCAATAACGAACATCGCGTGGTGAAACGCGGCGGCGCCAAGCTGTTGGTGGCCGGCGTCACCGATTACTCCGCCTGGCAATACTCCCCCAGCCATGCCAGCGATCCCGAAAAGGCGTTTGCGGGGGCGCGGGAGCGCGATTTCACCCTTGGCCTGGCTCATCAGCCGCGCAGCGTGGACGCTATGGCGCGCGCGGGCGCGGACCTGACCTTGTGCGGCCATACCCATGGCGGGCAGTTTTTCCCCTACACCATGGTGGTGCCGCTGATCCACCCCTACCCGCCGGGATTAAGCCGCGCGGGCGAAGGATGGGTTCACGTCAGCCGCGGCACGGGGTATTGGGGACCGCCCAACCGTCTTTCCGCGCCACCGGAAATCACCCTGCTGACGCTGACAAAAGCGTAAGCGGACGGACGCCGCGATCAGTAATGATCCGGTTCCGGGTGAACTTCCCGGATAAATCGAAGATCGAAAAGCTCCGCAACCGTCACGTCGCGGGCGATGTAACCATGTGCGTGCATCGTCCGGGCGAAGCGCATGGTGGAGGCGATGTAGTCATCGGTTACCGCGGCGCAGTAGCGCGGGCTTACCTGATACGCGGAGAGGAAAAATTCCGCCCCCACCACCCCCACCACTTCGGATGAAACACGCGCCGCTTCGTCCGGATGGCGCTTTATAAAGGCGATGGCAGCTTTATGGGCGCGGAGAAACTCCAATAGCGTCTCTGCCCGCTCCTTCATCAATCGTTCCGTGGCGATGATGCCGTAACTTGGATTATGCGGCCACAAGTCATGCGGAGGGACGATTGGCTTGATGTCCAGACCTGACACCAATGACAGCGACACCTGCAAGGAGGGCGTGCCCACGGCGGCTTCGATTTCGCCTTTCTCCATCGCTTGTCCGACAAAGTCCGTCCATGGGTAGTTGCGGACTTCGATGCGCCCCTCCATCCCTTCATGTGCGAGAAAGTGACGCAGAATGACGTCGTGGATACTGCCTTTGGTGGGGCTGCCGATGGCCTTGCCCGCGAACTGCCCTAACGCGGCGCGCAACGAACCGGCCTCGGCGGCGCTTTTGTACTTGGTGCGGGCGATGAACACCGTGCCCTCCTCGTGCCCGCCTGCGACGCATTTGATCCGCGCGCCGCGCGCCACGCCGATGATCACCGGCGGCAAGCCGATGTAGCCCATATCCAGCCGCCCCTCCTCCAATCCCTTGACGATGGGGGGGCCGGTACCGAACAGTTGCCAGTCCGGAGTAATTCCGCGCGCCTCCAGCATCCGCCGTCCCATCATCACCAGCGCGCTGTGATACGCGGTGGAAAGATGGCCGATGCGCAGCGTGGCCACGGCGCCCATTCCTAGGTACGCAGGAACGCGGATACAGACTCGCGTATTTGCGCGGGCGTAAGCGGAATGTTGGGGACTTGGGCGGAACCGGGGCGGCAGATCGCGTGGATGAACAGCGTCCCCTTGCGGTCATGTTCCATGATGGCGCGCGCCACCGCGGCGGAATCGGCGGTCCGGACTACGTTGGCTACGCCGAATCCCCGCGCCACGGCGCCGAGGTCGGAGCAAATGGCCGCCGCGGTGGTCTGGTCGCCGGTGGAGCCGTAGGCGCCGTTGTCCACCAGCAGGATGATGAGATGGCCGGGATTGTACCGGGCCACGGTGGCCAGGGTGGTGGGGTTCATCAGCACTGAGCCGTCGCCGTCAATGGCCACCACGGTTTTGTCCGTCCGCAGCGCCATGCCCAGCGCGATGGGTGTGGTTAACCCCATCGAACCGAGCATGTAGAAGTTCGAGGGCTGGTGGCGTACCGCATAAAGCTCCTTGCACGGCGCGCCGAGGTTGCAGACCACCGCCTTGCCCGCCAGCGCGCCGCTGATTTCTTGCAGCAGTTCAAAGCGCGTCAGTCTGGCTTCCGGGAACGGCTCGTCGAAAGGCCGGGGCGGCGTGAACACCGGCGGCGGCGCCGGTCGCGGCGCGAACGCGCTCCCCTTCCACACGGACGGCTCGAACAGGTAGCCGCGAATTTCATCGTGCGCGAATACGCCGCTTAAGGTTGCGTCGAGTTGGTCAATCTCCCCCGGTGTCCGGATCTCGTGACACGGAATGTCCATGGCCCTCATGATCCGGGGAACATACTCGCCCATCCAGCGCTGCGCCTCTATGGTCTCCGACTCACGTCCCCGCCAGCTCATCAGGATGGGCAGCGCAAAGTTATAGTGCCGGGTGAGCGAGGCCAGGGCGTTGATCATGTTGCCTAGCCCGGAGTTCTGGATCAGCATCACGGGCCGTGCCCCGGCCATCAGCGCTCCGGCGGCGATGCCCGCCCCTTCCTCCTCGCGGGACAGCTCCACCGAAGGGAACTGGCGGATCATCGCCTCGTACAGGTTCTTGTTCCGGTCGCACGGCAGGGCCAGAACCAGGTCCACGCCATGGCGGCGCAGGATGGCGATGATCTTTTCCTCGGGCGTCATACCTTAAGCGCCGCAAGCTCGTCGTCGGTGACGGCGGGGGTGATGGTGGCGTTGGGCCGGATCTGCAGGACGCTCAAGTCGCGCAGGCGCTGCTCCGTGCCCGCCCCGGTGATGTTAAGCATGATGGCGTCGTAGGGGCGGACGGCCTTGCGGCGCACCGCCGTCCGCAGGGCGGACAGCGCCACGGCGGCGGCGGGCAGAATATCCGGCCCCTCGACGCGCTTGAACAATTCGGCGGACTCGTACGCCTCGTCGTTGGTGATGGCGTACATCTGTCCGCCGGTGGCCTTGAGCGCGTCGTACACCCCGCCGCGCACGCCATAGGCAGGATATTTGGTGGACAGTACGCGGGCGGCCACCACGTCGAGGATGTTGTTGATCTGCGGCAGGTCCTTCTCCGGGACGATCTGGTCGCGTCCGGCGTTCCATGCGCTGACCATGGGTACCATGGGGACATTCTGCGCCAAGTGAAGCCGGGTAAGGTGGCGGCCATGCGCGCCGTCGCGCTGGAACAACTCGTTGACGTGCCACGGCGAAGTTGCGCGAGCCGCCTTCGTACGTGTAGCCCTTGATCGCGGCCAGGCGTTTGGTGATGTCCAGGGCGTCGGAATAGTCGCCGCCTTCGAGCATCACGATGCGCGAATGCTCGATGAGCATGTTGGGGATGTTCACCCCGCACATGCATTTTTCCGGCACCACGCAGACCACGGGGAATTTGAGCATCTCCGCGATGTACACGAACGCCACCGCCGTGTTGCCCGCGGAGGCCATCACCAGTTTTTCGATGCCGTTCTCCCGCGCGTACTGGATCGCCACAACGGCGTGAAGCTCCTTGAACGTGCAGGTTTTGTAGTAAGCGCGCAGGTCGGGATAATAGCCGGAGAAGGAAATCCACAGGTTCTCCAGCCCCAACTCCCTGGCCAGCCCCTTACTTTTGTACGTTACTGGGCCGTACACATAACTGTTCTGGTTCCGCACCGGCAGCCAGTCAATGTACTTCCACAAACCGGGCCGGTCAGCATCCACGTTGAGCGTGGGTTTGCGGTACAGCGGCTTGATAAGGGAATTGGGGTGGCAGTTCCCGGTGAAATCGAACGGGCCGGCGGTGTTGACCGGGTTACCGTCGGCGCAGCAGATAAGTGTGTACTTATCCATTAACCCATGAAGCGATGTAATGGCTCACCTTAATGCGCCGCGTCCGAACCCGGACCCCTCAATGGCAAAGACCCGCACGGAGCGCTTCAAGGCGTTGTCAATTGAACCTCAAAACCTTTAATTATTGTATATCACACTTCGCGGCGGAAATTGGGAAATAACGCGGGCACAGGCACGGCGCTACGCGGCGAATCTGACGACCTCCAACTCCGATGAAACGTTGACCTTGGACAAAATGTTTTCCACTTTTGCCATGACTTCATCCTGAATAAGATATTCGCGGCAATTCCCGCATTGCATCACGGGCAATCCCTTCAAAATGACGATGGCGTTATCGTGCAGCTTGAACGGCAAGTCGGTGACTTGCGGCGACATCTCCGCTCTGCACTAATGGCATTTCATTTGCGTCTCCTTTTCATATCGTTAGTCCACTTGGCCCTGTCCGGAAAGTATGCGGTGATGACTCTGACATTTTCCCCTTTTTTATCCACCGCGAACAAGACACCCTTCATATCCCCAGCCAGAGGCGGGCGTAGAACTTGAACATCAAATCGGACTCCACCCGGCCGCCATAGAAAAATATGGGCCATTCGGCCTTCACAATCGGTTCGATGCGCGAGGCCCATAGCCGCCGGTCATAGATGGCCCCCACCGTAACCGCCCAGCCCCTGGCCCCCTCCTCCCCGCGCCGCCAGTGGTACCAGAGATCGGCGTACACCGATCCGTGCAGCAATGTCTCGCCGGGCCGGATTTGTACCACGTCGCTGATCTGGTTCCGGAATCCGTAACGGACGCGCAGATCACCGCCGAAACCGGGCGCGGAACGGTCCGGCGTCTCCAGTTCCAGCATCGCGCCCTGGGTGGACAGTTTGGACTCGAACAGCACCTGGTAATCGTCCTCCACCGTGCGCCAGCTTTTGTCCCATTCGGAGAGCTTGCTCCACTGCGCCTCGAAGTAGCCCAGGCGGATGTCGAACCATTGCCCTTCCCACAACGGCGGCAGCGCGGCGGTGATTTCCATGTCGGAGAAATGCGATTCGAACGACACCATCTCGCCGGGCATGATAAGGGGGGCGCCATGGAAGCGCACCACGCCGCCCTCCAGCGGCTCCACGGGCGTATCAAGCGCGACAAAGAGGAAGGGATCAACGGCGGCGGCGTCGCTGAAAAAGGTTTCCTGCGTGGTAATCACGCGGGCGGACAGCAGCGCTTTGGCCCATTTGTTCTCCACCTCCATAAGTTCCGCCAAAGCCGAGAACGCCACGCCGATGGAGAAGCGTTCGATGCCGCTGACCTGCGTCTTGTTGCGCTCCAGCATGGCCGATTGGCGCGGGGTGTTGTCGAAGGGGCGTTCGTGCCGCAGGAACAGGAATGGAGCCTCCTTCCACATGGCGGTGAGGTGAAAATCCCAGGCGGCCAGCCCCTCGGCGGAAAGCCGAAGCCCGCCGCTTAGCCAATCGGGCCTCCAGATGGAGCGCTTGACGCCCGCCTCCAAATCCAGCGAGAAGGGGGCAAGAAAGGATCCGGCGATCTCCTCCGCCCGCGCCGGGCCTGTGGGCAGAAACGCAAGCAGGAATATGATAACCGCCGCGCGCCACATCATGGCAGACCCACGCAATCGAACTTGATAATGGTACGCTATGTCCTGAGCACGGCGCTGTCAAGCGGCTTTAGCAGTGTCTCAATTTGAAATCTGAACCGCAAGGCCCTTCGCTCCGCTGACAGGCCCTTCGCTCCGCTCATGGCGCCGGTAAAGGCATCTCACGCTTATTGTTGAAGTCCTGAGGCAAAGCCGAAGGACCTTGCCGCACGCTTTTCCAAAAATAATTCAAACTGACGCACTACCGCGGCGTTGTGGCCCTTTACTCGCCACCGGCGCGACACTACAATGGTTGTACAAGGGAGGGCGTAATCAATCAAACGCCACGATAAGGTAAACTGTACATCCATGATCACACCATCCGTTGAGACGCCCGGCGAGGGTAAAAAGGGACTCCCCTCCTGGAGCGAGCGCTACCTGGTGAATATCGCGGAGTTCGACGACCAGCACCGCGACATGTTCGGCTACCTGCGCCAGATTATCGAAGCCATCGAGGAGGAAGAAAAAGCCGACGTGGCGTTGTACCTGCTCGACGCGCTGGCTGAGGCCACCGTGTATCATTTCGACCGCGAGGAAGAAATGATGAGGAATCTTGATTATCCCGACTATACGCTCCACGCCGAGGAACACCTTTTCCTGCTCAAGGAATTGCACGAATTCCGCAAGCGGCTGGCCCAGCGCGGCGGCCCCCTGCGCGAGGGCGACCTGGACTTTTTGCTCGACTGGCTGGAGGTGCATATTCTTGGGGCCGACATGCGGTATTCCGGTTTTTTCAATACCCACGGGGTAAAGTGAAGGCGATACGCAATCCGCTTACAATTCCGCCCCGGATGGGGTAACGTACCGTGATCGCGTATTCGCGTGGTCACGTCAGATTGGGAGGCAGGTATGAAAGCAGCCAACGTGGATCAGCTCAAGGCCATCGTCAACGGATGCGCGACGGTGGGCGACACCGTGACGGTAACCGGCGCGAATGCCTTTCGCGCCGGGCCGATTGACCGTTTGATCTATAACGCCGCGTTCGGCCCCAGCGCCGAAGTCCGCGGCACGGCCCGCTGGATGATAAAAAGCGCCGGGCAAAGCTTGGGGGTATGGTCCGCCTCCATCCAGGGGTTGTACGATGCCATGGGCAGGGGCGAGGTGAAAGGCTACACCGTCCCCGCCGTCAACTTGCGCGGCCTGACCTATGACGTGGCCCGCGCCTTGATCCGCGCCGCCAAGAAGAACGGCTCCGGCACGTTCATCATCGAAATCGCCAAAAGCGAGATTGACTACACCTTCCAGCGGCCCGCCGAGTACGCCACGGTGATGCTGGCCGCCGCCATCAAGGAGGGGCATCAAGGCCCCATCTTCATCCAGGGCGACCACTTCCAGATCAACGCCAAAAAATTCCACGCCGACCGGGACAAGGAAGTTGGCTCCGTGCGGAACCTCATCACGGAAGCCATCCGCGCCGGGTTCTACAACATTGACATAGACACCTCCACCCTGGTTGACCTGTCCAAATCCAACCTCACGGAGGAACAGCGGCTCAACTTCGAAATCGGCGCGGAGCTGACAAAGCATGTCCGCTCGCAGGAACCCAAAGACGTCACCGTCTCCGTGGGCGGGGAGATAGGCGAGGTGGGCGAAAAGAACTCCACGGTGGAGGAGCTTGAGGCTTACATGGACGGCTATAACGCCTTGGTCAACAAGGCGGGAATCAAGGGGATCAGCAAGGTATCCGTGCAGACCGGCACGTCGCACGGCGGCGTGCCGCTGCCGGACGGCACCATCGCCAAGGTGGCCCTCGATTTCAACACGCTGGAGAAGCTGGGCGCCTTGGCCCGCGAAAAATACCACATCTCCGGCGCGGTGCAGCATGGCGCCTCCACCCTGCCCGACGACCTGTTCGACAAGTTCCCCAAGGTCAACACCTCGGAGATCCATTTGGCGACGGGTTTCCAGAACATGATTTACGACTCCAAACATCTGCCGGAAGCGTTGCGGGCGAAAATCTACAAGGGGCTGCGCGACCGGTTCGGGGATGAACGCAAGCCGAACATGACCGAGGAGCAGTTCATCTACAAAACCCGCAAAAAGGGCTTCGGGCTGGTCAAGGAAGAGCTGTGGACGCTGCCGGAAGCCGCGCGCGCGGGAATCGGCGCGGAGATGGAAGCCAAGTTCGACTTCTACATCAAGAAGCTTGGATGCGCCGGCAACGCCAAGGACGTGGCGAAATACATCCCGAAGGTCATGGTGGCGCCTGACCTTAAGACCGAGATCAGTGACGCAGCCGCATGGACTCCCCCAGCGGCGGCGGACACCAATCCCAACGCGGATTGATACTGCGGCGCGCCGCGGGCGGAGGGCTTATCCCGCGCCGTGGCGCGCCCGCGCACGCGCAGGCTGACACTTTCAGGAGGTCACCACGCACATGAAACGCGCCCGGAAAACAAAAATCATCTGCACCATCGGCCCGGCCACCAACTCGCCGGAGATGATCGAAAAACTGCTCGAAGCCGGCATGGACGTGGCCCGGCTCAATTTTTCCCACGGCGACCACGAAACCCACCGCAAAGTCATCGAGTCCATCCGCCGCGCCGGGGCCAAGCGGGGCAAGCAGGTGGGCATCCTGCTGGACTTGAGCGGACCGAAGATACGGCTGGGAACGCTGCCGGAGCCGGTCAACCTGACGCACCATCAGCAAGTGACCCTTTCGGCGGGTGA
>JACQZB010000088.1 GCA_016207925.1 Nitrospinota bacterium | reverse complement strand
TTTCCTGAAAATCCTTCTAAAAACCATCGAACGCTTCAACTGGATCATCCATGCGTATTGCCTGATGGACAACCATTACCATCTGCTCGTCGAAACGCCGGACGCGAACCTTTCCCAAGGAATGCGCCAACTCAACGGCATGTACACGCAATCGTTCAACCGGGCGCATAACCGGGTGGGGCACGTTTTCCAGGGGCGCTACAAGTCCGTGCTGATTCAGAAGGAGAGTCATTTATTGGAGGCGGCGCGGTATATCGCGCTCAATCCCGTGCGTGCCCGGGCCGTGGAGGCGCCGGAACATTGGCCGTGGAGCAGTTACCTTGGAACGGCGGGGTTGCGAAAGCCGCATCCGTGCCTTAAGGCGGATTGGATATTGTCGCAGTTCGGCAGGCAAAAGAGGCTCGCGCAGAAAAAGTACCGGACGTTCGTCCGCGCGGGGATGGGCGCGGAGCCGTTATGGAAAAAGGCGCGTGGGATGGTCGCGTTGGGGGACGAAGGGTATCTCAAGCGGATAGCCGCGTATTTAGATAAGGTGGAGCCGGTTATTGAAATCACGCGCGCCCAAAGGTATGCGGCGCGGCCTGACTTGAATGCGCTTTTTAGCGGCGCGGCGAACCGGGCGAAGCGTAACCGTAACATCGCGCTGGCCGTGCGCGCCCATGGATACAGCCAGCAGGATGTGGCGCGGTATCTAAAACTGCATTACGGCGTGGAGCGAAAAATTCTATAACTAACCGGGTTGTCCGCCGATCAATTCCGGGCTATTTGACCCGCTTACCCTCCCATCCCGCATATAATGAACTTATGAACAACGGATGGAAAGAAACCGGCGGGGCGCTGTCGAGAGCCTTTACGTTCCCCACGTATCTGGCGGGGCTGGAGTTCGCCAGCGCCGTGGGGCGCGAGGCCGAGCGGCAAAACCACCACCCGGACATCCTGATCGGCTATAAAAAAGTGACCGTCACCACCACCACCCATGACGCGGGGAACACGGTTACTGAACGGGATCGCAAACTGGCGGCGGCCATAGACGCGCTGGCGCGGCCGTAACGGGCGTCACTCGCCCGGATTGTATTCCGCCAGCAGGGCGTCGCGTTCCTTGAGGAACGCTTCATTGGCGCGCCGGACGATCTCCGCCGCCTCGTCGTGGTTGAAGAACTCCTCCACCTGCACTTCTTTATTCTCCAGCGTCTTGTACTCCTCGAAAAACTTCTTCAGCTCGTAGCGCTGGTAGGCGGGCAGTTGGGTGATGTTGAATATCTCCGTATAGGCCGGGTCGCCCGCCGCCACGGAGATGATCTTGTCGTCCAGTTCCCCCTGGTCAATCATCCGCATGGCGCCGATAACCCGCGCCTCCACGATGGTTCCCGACGGGATCGTCTCCGAGCAGAGAGTGAATATGTCCAACGGATCCTTGTCGTCGCAGTAGGTGCAGGGGATGAAACCGTAGCTGTGCGGATAGTGGACGGCGCCGTGCAGGACGCGGTCCACTTTCAAAAAGCCGGTGTACTTGTCCAGCTCCAGCTTGAGCCGGCTGTTGCGCTCTATTTCGATAAACGCCTTGACGTAGGTGGGCGCCCGGTCGCCGAGCGATATGTCGAACCATGGATGCCGCTTGTTCACGCCTGATAACTCCTTTTGAAAGACAGACAGTTTGACGGCGCCAGGCGCGCCTGTCAACCACTATGCGGGTGGAGGCGGCGGAGTAAAACGGGAGGGAGCTTATGAGCAGGCCCCCTCCCGGAAATGGACGTTATTTATCCAACTCGTCGCACATGTCGAAGACCTTCTTGAGGCGCTCCCTTTGTATCCCCGTCGCGATCTTGTCCGCCTCTTCCTGCTTGCCGGCGAGAATGGCGGGAACCAGTTCCTCCTCGCGGGTCTTCTTGAACGCGTTCCAGTTATCCGAAAGCTCCTTGAATTGCGCCTCTTTCCCCGCCGGAGCCTTCAACTTGCCCAGCGCCGCGCTCACCGCGTCGGCGGTGTCCTTCACAAGCTTCTGCTGGTCAGGGCCTCGTTTATCCTTGTTCTTGAGCATGGCCACCAGCGATTCCCTGGCGTCGGTCGCCTTCATTTTGAGATCACCGAACGCCCCCGCGAACGCAGGACCCGTGAACGCGGAAAAAGCCACCACGGCCAACAGAACAATACCGAGTTTTTTCATGGAAAGACCTCCTCCCAAAACGTTTAGAGACCACAACCATAACTAATGTCCCGGCGCGCTACGTCAGCGTTCCGCAAGCGTATTGACCGCGAAAGCGCCGCAAGCCAGCCCCGCCGTTCCGCAACTGTTTATTACGCTGCTTTTCCCGGTTCTTGTCAAGGTAAAACATGATTCAGTTTGCATCGCCCCGGCGCTGGGCTATAATTCCGGCATGGGAGGGCGCCCTCATAGTGAGGGCCGCGCAACGGGCGACGGAGTTGCGCGCGGGATATCCCGATGGGTAATCTGAATTTTCGCCGCGCTTATCCTGGAGCGAGGGTCATGAAACTTTCCACAAAATTAATCGCAGGATTCATTGTTGTCGCCGCCATCACCGCCGTCACGGGGATGGTCGGTCTGTTCGGAACGTCCCGCGTGAAGGGGGGACTGGAAGAAGTGGGGGCCGTGCGCCTTCCTTCCGTCCAGGGGCTATTGATGATGGCCGGGGGGCAGTCCGGCGCAGGCATGGCCATGCGCACCCTGACCATCAGCGAGTTGCCGATCGCCAAGCGAAAGGAGCAATACACCCGCATGGCGGAGTTCCTTAAAAAAGCCGACGACGGATTCAACATCTACGCGCCCCTGCCCCAGACCACCGAAGAGGCGAAAATGTGGGAGGAGTTCCTTCCCGTCTGGAAAAAGTGGCGGGCGGAGTTGGACAAAGGCGTCGCCCTCTCCAGAAAGTTCGACGACTTCAAACTCGATGACGCCATGGACGTAAAGTGGCGCGTTAAGGCCGGCGCCGTTGAGCAGATGGAGCTGGTGGATGACCTTTCCAGATTCGTGGCGGGGAGCAAGGAATTCAAGGGCAACGTTGATCCGGCCAAGTCCAGCTTCGGGATGTGGTTCACCGCGTTGAAAACGGACGATCCCCAGATGCAGGACGCCCAGATGATGGTCGAGGGGCCGTTCAAACGTTTCTACGCCACCGCCAAACAGATCACGGAATTGATGGCGCGGGGTAACCGCGCGGAAGCCGCCCGCCTGATTCCGGAACTGCATTCTTCCGCCGGCTATTTGAAAAACTACATGGGAAAGATACACGACATCGCCGGCGAAGCGGATAAGCTGATGCTGGAAAACCAGGAGCAGGTTCTTGGCCCCGTGGCCGAGACATTCCGCGATTCCAACAAGCGGCTTGAGGACCTCGTTAAACTTAATGTGGCCGTGGCGAACGACGCTTACGCCCAAGCCCAATCAAACGCCACTTTCAGTTCCATCCTGGTGATCGTAACCCTGATCGCCGCCGTGGTTATGGCCCTTGGCCTTGGCGTATGGCTGGCGCGGGCGATCTCGCGCCCGATCCTTACCGTTGTGACGGATTTGACCAGCGGGGCCGAGCAGGTGGCCGCCGCCTCCGGGCAGATTTCCACCGCCAGCCAGTCGTTGGCGGAGGGGGCCACCGAGCAGGCCTCCAGTTTGGAGGAGACCTCCGCGGCGCTCGAGGAGATGGCCAGCCAGACCCGGCAGAACGCCGACAACGCCGCGGAGGCCAACAACCTGGCCTCGGCCACCCGCAAGGCCGCCGAGCAGGGCGCGGAGGTGATGGGCAAGATGATCGCGGCGATGACGGCGATCAACACCTCCTCCGAGGAGATCAGCAAGATCATCAAGGTGATCGAGGAGATCGCGTTCCAGACGAACCTTTTGGCGCTCAACGCGGCGGTGGAGGCGGCGCGGGCCGGCGAGCATGGCAAGGGCTTTGCGGTGGTGGCCGAGGAGGTGCGCAACCTGGCGCAGCGCTCGGCGACGGCGGCCAAGGACACCAGCGCGCTGATCGAGGAGTCGGTCAAGCGGGTGGGCGAGGGTAACGAGATGGCGCAGGCGTCCGGCGAGGCGTTGAACCGGATCGTGGAGAGCGTGAAGAAGGTGACGGATCTGGTGGGCGAGATTTCGGTGGCCTCCCACGAGCAGGCGCAGGGGGTGGACCAGATCAACACGGCGGTGACGCAGATGGACAAGGTGACGCAGCAGAACGCCTCCAACGCCGAGGAGTCGGCGGCGGCGTCCGAGGAGCTTTCGGCGCAGGCGGAGAAGCTCAACGAAGTGGTGGCGGACCTTACGCGGATTGTGGAGGGGAACGAGGCGGGGGCGCGCGCCGTCCATGCCGGGGGAGCCGCGCCGCGCAAGGGCGCGCCCAAACTGCTCAAAGGCCCGGCGCCCAAACCGGCGGCGCGGCATACCGCTCCCAAGGCGGCGGCCAGGCATGATGCGCCCGCCAAAGCCGAAAGCGGGGACAAGCCGAAGAAGAAGGCGGAAGAGGTTATCCCGCTGGACGAGGATTTCGGGGATTTCTGACCCACGCCGTTCCCGCAAAAGAAAACCGCGCCGGTTTTTACACCGGCGCGGTTTTTT
>JACQZB010000087.1 GCA_016207925.1 Nitrospinota bacterium | reverse complement strand
GTAGAGGGACTCAACAACAAGATTCGCGTCATCCAAAGAAGGGCCTACGGCCTACGGGACGAAGAGTACCTCCGACTCAAAATACTCACCTGCATGCTGGATGAATTATGATAACTTACCCACACAGTTTGCAGATGATCCTAATATCTTTGTCTTCTACGCGGGGCATTGGGACTGATGGCGCTTACTTCCGTTGAGCTTTGCGCCGGGGCGGGCGGGCAAGCCTTGGGGCTGGAGCAAGCCGGGTTTGAACATGTAGCGCTCGTGGAGTTGGATAAACACGCTTGCGCTACACTCCGTTTAAACCGCCCCCACTGGAATGTGGTGGAAACCGATCTAAAGCGATTTGAGGGCGCCAGCTATCATGGCGTTGACCTGCTTTCCGGCGGCCTTCCCTGTCCCCCCTTTTCCGTGGCGGGCAAGCAGCTTGGTTCCGAAGACGAGCGCAACCTTTTTCCTGCCATGATCCGGCTGGTGGATGAAATTCGCCCCAAGGCGGTGATGATCGAAAATGTCCGGGGCATACTCGACGCCGTTTTTGAAGATTACCGGAACCATGTTTCCGGCTCGCTGCGAAAGATGGGGTACGAAACTTCGTGGCGCCTCTTGAACGCCTCTGATTTCGGCGTTTCGCAATTACGTCCCCGCGTGGTGTTCATCGGGGTCATCAAGGAACTATTTGATGATTTTTCGTGGCCCGCGCCGGTGGGGCGTCTTGCGCCCACAGTTGGGGAACTGCTTCACGAACTGATGGCGTCCCGCGGCTGGAAAGGCGCCGTGCGCTGGAAAAAACAGGCGGACGAAATCGCCCCCACCATCGTGGGCGGATCGCACAAGCACGGCGGTCCCGACCTGGGGCCGACGCGCGCCCGCCGCGCTTGGGCCACGCTTGGCGTGGATGGATTGGGAATCGCCAACGACGCGCCTGAAAAAACATTCGTGGGCATGCCCCGCCTGACCAACAGAATGGTGGCGCGCCTGCAAGGGTTCCCGGATGATTGGCTATTCTCCGGCGGCAAAACCGCGATGTATCGCCAGATTGGAAACGCCTTCCCCCCTCCCGTGGCGCGGGCGGTGGGGGAGCGATTACGGGCCTGCCTTACCGCACGGAAATCCCTCCGTCTGCGGGCGTAATCCATGCCAAACGAAGAAAAGGGGCGTCAGGGAGCGCGCGATAAACTTCGCTCCCACTTCCTAAACAACCTTGGCAAGGTATTAAACTCGTCAGAACTGCAGAAAGTTTCCGGCGGCAAAGCCGAATGGGAGCGTAGAATCCGGGAACTGCGGACGCAGGAAGGTTTCCAGATTCTCACCCATAATGACCGGAGCGACCTTAAGCCGGGCCAATACCTGCTGCTTGATCCGAAACCAAAACCCGCCTTCGATCGCGCGATCTCCAAGGAAACGCGGGCGTTCGTCCTTGACCGCAACGGCTTCACCTGCCAAATGTGCGGCGCCGTGGCGGGAGAACCGCATCCCTACAATCCCGAACGCAAGACCCGGCTTCACATCGGCCATATTCTCGACAAATCCTTGGGCGGAACGGATGATCCAGGCAACTTGCGGGCGCTTTGTTCCGTATGCAACGAAGGGGCATCCAACATCACGCTTCAGCGCCCCTCCGCGGTAAAACTGCTTGCCCAAGCGCGCCGCGCAACCGCTTTGGACCAGGTTGAGCTGCTGAAATGGCTTGTGCGTAAGTTCCCGGATCAGACACGCGGTTTGTTGGAGGATGGATAGCCTCTCCAAAACCGCCCGCAGCAAGAACATGCGGGCGATTCGCGGCAAGGGCATGAAACCGGAGTTGACCGTCCGGCGGATTGTTCACCGCTTGGGTTTCCGCTACCGGCTCCATCGCGCAGGATTGCCCGGAAAACCGGATCTGGTTTTTTCCAGCCGCCGCAAAGTGATTTTCATCCATGGCTGCTTTTGGCACCAACATGCAAAATCCCGATGCGTGGATTCCCGGATACCGAAATCCAACGTCGCCTACTGGCGGAAAAAGCTTGCGGGCAACCAACAGCGCGACAGGAAAAATTTGGCCGCGTTGCGGAAAGCCGGATGGAAAGCGCTGGTTGTCTGGGAATGCGAAATAAAAAATGAGCGGCGTGTTACGGAAAGAATCGTGAAATTCCTATCCGGCGATTCAACCACCCGCCCCCTTCTTTCCGAACATCCCCCACAATACCACGCCGGCGAGGGTGAAAATCACCAGCGAGAAAAATAAGCCCACCCGCGCGGTGACCACCACGAACGCCCATAGCGCAAAAAACATCGCGCCCACCAAGGCCATGGAGGTAAGTATCGTCCGTGATCCGTTATCGCCGGGCTGGTCTTCCGGACGGCGCCGCGGGGCTGGCTCCGCCGCGTCCTCCTCTATCCTCCACGCGCCCGCGGGCGGCGTGTAGCCGTTTTCCATCGCCTCGCGATACCAACGGGCGGCCTCTTCCGGATTTTTTTCCACGCCGTAGCCGTGGTGGAACATTTCGGCGAGCATGTACATCGCCTCGCCGTCGCCCTGTTCGGCGGCGTGCAGCAATTCGTAATAGGTCGGCATCCCACGCGCTCCTGTGTTGCGATGATTATATCGCGCAACCGCGATTCGCCAAACGCGGCGCGATTGCCTTATACTAATAGACAACAGGTGGAGGGGGCGGGCGCCAGCGTCCGCGAGAGGGGCATGACCGATTACATCCGCAACGCCCAGCCGGTGGAGATCATTGACGACATGATCACCATCGTGGAACAATACGCCGACTCCCAATGGAATTACCAACGCAAGTGGGTATTCAAAAAATCGGACGACGGCAGGAACGCCCATGTGATGATCTGCCGCGACGCCGGCGGCATGGACCTGCTGGACAAGGAGCTGGGCGTCCATCCCCCCGTGCCGCCGCAGGTGAAAAGCATCGTGCAAAAGTGGCTTTCCGCATAACCGCTCCCGCCACCTACTGATTCCCGATGTACTCCCCGCTGATGTTGTACTACCGGCTGCTGGTGATCCTGGCGGTGGTGTCGCTGATCAAGCTTGTCGCCATGTTCGTCAAGGAGCGCCGGGGCCACACATGGGCCGAAGAGCGCGACCTGGATTGGTACCGCCGCCGGCATGGAGTCGAAGGGGAGATACGGTGCCACCGATGCTCCGGGCGCAGTGTGGCGATCCGGGAGATGAGCCGCACGGTGAAGGAAATCCTCAACAGCCACGTGTGCGCCACCTGCGGCGCGGAGTTGTACCGCTCAAAGACACCGAAAAAACCGCTGGCGGAGGGATAAAGTCCCCGATCCGTCCGCTCACACGCCCCGGTCCAGATTCTCCTTGGTGGCGCGCCAGTCCACGGTGTAAATCTCGTACCGCAGCCCTTCCAGCCCTTTAAGCTCCGCCCAGCCCACGGGTTTGCACACCAGCGCGGGGCTTTTGCGCGCCACGTTATAGACCACGTAGGAGATGAACAGCCGGTTGGTGAGCGGGAACTCCTCCGGCGGGATGGTCAGGCTTTTGAACGATTCGGCTTTAAGCCCCTCGATGCGCGCGGCGGCGTTGACGGGGATGCCGTAGCGGTCGCCATCAAGCGCGATCTGCGTTTCGCCGAAGTCCACGCCCATGCGGATGTTGATCCGCATGTTGTCCTTCGCGGCGGCGTTATGGCGCTCAATTTCCGCCAGGATGTTCACCCCCGCGCGGATGGCGCCGCGCCCCTCCTCGAACACGCCCAGGAAACCGTCGCCGAGGCCCTTGCGGAACTTGCAGCCGTTGGCCTGGGCCTGCGCGTCGAACAGTTTTTCAAGGATAGTGAACAGGGTGTGGAAGTGAAAGCCGCCATAGGTCTGCATGATCTCCGTGGAGTCGGTCATGTCCAAAAACATCACCGCCTCGCTGGAGACCTGGTTAAGCGGTGTTGTGGCGATGGCGGCGGGCGCCTCCGGCAACGGCGCTTGGGGGTCGCCGCTGGCCTTGACGCGGTGGTACTCCTCTAAAAACTTGCGGTCCTTGTCCACGATGGCCTGCAACGTGGGGCCGGCCAGGCGGATGAAGGTTTCATAATCGGCGATGGCCTCGGCCTCGTGTCCCAGGTCCAAGCGGGACTTGGCGCGGTTGTGGTAGGCGCCGGCGTTGGCGGGGTTCAGGTTGATCGCCTCGGTATAGTCGGCGATGGCGCCTTCCTTGTCCCCCACTTCGCTTTTGAGCTTGCCGCGGTTATGGTAGGCGCGGTACAGGGAGGGATCAATACGCAAGGTGGCGTCATAATCGCCGATGGCCTCCTGGCGCCGGCCCAGGTCGGACTTGGAGTTGCCCCGGTTGTACAGCGCCTTGGCGAAGCGGGGATCCAGGCGGATGGCGGCGTCGTAATCGCCGATGGCTTCTTCCGGCTTGCCCAACTCATGCTTGGCGTTGGCGCGGTTGTAGTACGCCTCGGCGAAATTGGGATCCAGCGCCAGCGCGCGGTCATAGTCGGCGAGGGCTTCCTGCGCCCGGTTCAGGTGGCTGCGGGCGTTGCCCCGGTTGTTGTAGCCGGGGGCGAAATTGGGATCCAGCGCCAGCGCGCGGTCATAGTCGCTGATGGCCTCCTCGCGCCGGCCCACGGAAAATTTTGCGTTGGCCAGGTTGTAACATGCCAGCGCGTAGTCCGGGGCCAGTTCAATGGCCTTTTGGTAGTCGGCGATGGCGTCGTTTTTCATCCCCAACTCGTCATGGGCGTTGCCCCGGTTGTTGTACGCCTGGGCGAAGGCGGGGTTGAGCAGGATGGCTTGCGAATAGTCGTTGATGGCGTCGCGGCGCAGGCCCAGCACGGTTTTGGCCTTGCCCCGGTTGTGGTACGCCACGGCGTATTTGGGATCCAGCCGGATCGCCTCGTCGTAATCGCGCAGGGCAAGCTCTATGGCGCCCCCGTCGAACTGGGCATTGCCCCGGTTGTTGTAGGCGATGGCGTAGGTGGGGTCCAGCTTGACGGCCTCGTTGTAGTCGCGGATGGCCTCGTCCAGGGCCCCCATGGCCAGTTTGGCGTTGCCCCGGTTGTTGTAGGCGATGGCGTAGGCGGGATCAATCGCGATGGCCTGGTCGAAATCACCCACCGCCTCGCGCCGGCGGCCCATGGCCGAATACGCGCTGCCCCGCATGTTGTACGCCTGCGCCAGACGCGCGTCCGCCCGTATCGCCTGGGAAAGGGATTCAAGCGCCTCGGTATAGGCGCCGCGGCGGTAATGATCCACCCCTTGGTCGAAAAGCTGCTTGGCCTTTCTGGTGGTCATTTGCTGGAGGAAGTCCGCGCCACTTGCATCTCACGATTATACAAGGAATTGCTGATGGGCGCGAGGAGCGGTGTCAGGAATCCTGCGATACGTCGCGGCTGGCTTGCCAATCCACCAGGAATATGTCGTACCGCACGCCTTCCAGCCCCTTGAACTCCGCCCAGCCCATCTCCTTGCACTTGATGTTGGCGTCCTTGCGGATGGAGTTATAGACGATGTAGGAAAGCAGGATGCGGTTGTACAGCGGCAGTTCCTCCTTGGGGACAATGATCTGGCCAAACGATTCCAACGTAAGCCCCTCGATCCGCTTGGCCACGTTGACCGGGATGCCGTACCGGTCATGATCCGGCGCCACTTTCGTTTCACCGAAATCAATGCCGATACGCACATGGATGCGCGATTTGTCCTCCGCGGTTTTGTTGTAGCGCTCCAGCTCGCGCATGATGGAAACCGCGGTGCGCACGGCGCCCATGTTGTCCTCGAACACCGCCATGAACCCGTCGCCCAGGCCCTTGAAGAACACGCAGCCGTGCTGCGTCGCCTGCTTCTTGAAAATGTTCTCCAGGTAGTTGAACATCGCGAAGAAGTGGTAGCCGCCGTAGGTGTTGATGATCTGCGTGGAGCCGCGGATATCCAGAAAAAATATCGCCTCCGACCGGGTTTCGGTGACGGGGCTGGCGGAGATTTCCGGTGAAAATTCGGCCAGCGCCATCCCCGGCGCCTCCGGCGGTTTGACGTTGGGATCCTTGCTCTCCGAGGCTTTTTTCACCTCCTCAAGGAACGCGCGGTCGGCCTTTTTGAG
Source organism: Nitrospinota bacterium (assembly GCA_016207925.1). Lineage (GTDB taxonomy): Bacteria > Nitrospinota_A > UBA7883 > UBA7883 > UBA7883 > JACQZB01. Next base: position 8,639 of record JACQZB010000087.1, on the reverse strand, counting down.
CGCGGCGTAGCCGTCGTCGGCCTGTTTGAGGAACTGCGCGTAGTCCCGCAGGGCGTCGGGCAGCCGGCCCAGGTCGTAGTTCACCCTGCCGCGGTTGTGGTAGGAGATGGGGTAGTTGGGGTCCAGCCGGACCGCTTCGGTGTAGTTGGCCAGGGCCTCCTCCTTCTCCCCCAGCTTGGAGTAGGCCAAACCCCGGTTGCAATACGCCTTGGCGTAATTGGGGTCGAGGTGGATCGCCTCGGCGTAATCCACGATAGCCTCGCGGTAGCGCCCCAGGTCGGTCTTGGCGTTGCCGCGGTTATAGTAGGCTTGGGCCAGGTTCGGCTCCAGGCGCAACGCCTCGGAATAGTCGTTGATGGCCTCTTCCTTGCGGCCCAGGCCGTTCTTGGTGTTGGCGCGGTTGTAGTAGGCGGTGGCGTAGTTCGGATCCAGCCGGATGGCGGTGGAAAAATCGTCAATGGCCGGATCCTTCATCCCCAGCGCGCTTTTGGCGTTGCCCCGGTTGCAGTAGCACTGCACCAGGCTGGGGTATATGGTCAGCGCCTCGTCGTAATCGCTGATGGCCTCCTTAAGGTTGCCGAACAGCGAACGGACGTTGCCCCGGTTGTAATACGCCACGGCGTACTTGGGGTCAAGCCGTATCGCCTCGTTATAGTCGGCCAGGGCCTCGTGGGTCAGCCCCAGGTCCTCCTTGGCGCTGCCGCGGTTGTTGAACGAGCGCGACAGCGTAGGATCAATGGCGATGGCCATGTCGTAGTCGGTGATGGCCTCTTCCTTGCGCCCCAGGGCGCTTTTGGCCGACGCGCGGTTGTGGAACGCCACCGCGTAGTGGGGGTTGTGCTTTATCGCCATGTCGTAATCGGCGATGGCCTCCACCTTCATTTCCAGCGCGAATTTGGCGTTGCCCCGGTTGTTGTAGGCCAGGGCGTAGGCGGGGTCTATCTCCAGGGCGCGGGAGAAATCCGCGATGGCCTCCTCCTTGCGCCCCAACGCCGCCTTGGCGTTGCCCCGGTTGTTGTAGGCGGCGGCATCCTTGGGATTGATGCGGATGGACTGGTCGAACTCGGCGATGGCCTCTTCCTTGCGGCCCAGGGAGGACAGGATGCTGCCGCGGATGCTGTAGGCGGCGGCGTGGTCGGGATCGAGCTTGACCACCTCGTTGAAACATTCTATGGCGCGCGACGCTTTGCCCCGTTTGTAGTGGTACACACCCTCGTCGAAATACTTTTTTACATCCTCTTTCGTGACCTTGGCCATGGGGTGTTTATTTTTTTCGCGTCCGGTGTTACGGTACGATTATAGTTAAATTAGAACCTGTTGAAAATAAGAATGAACCATGGGACGCTCCCACGCCTTGCTGGAGTACGCCCTGGCGGGCCGCCTGACGCGCGAGTTGGGGGCCAACACCAGCGTCACCTTCACCGACAACCGTAAAACCATGATCAGCGTCACCCGCCAGCGCGGCAAGTCCTGCGTGCGCCTGTCGCGCCTGTTTGCGCTGGCCGATGAGCCGGTGCTACGCGAGGTGATCGCCTTTCTTTCCGGTAAATCGCCCACGCTGGCCGGCGCGGCGCGCGCCTTTATCAACCGCGTCCCCGCCGGAGCGCCCCCCGGCAAAGTGAAAACACGGTCCCGGGGCCGCCACTACCATCTTGGCGGCATCGCGCGCAAACTCAACCGGCGCTATTTCGACGGGGCGCTGGCCGTCAAGATCACCTGGGGCAAGGCGCCCGCGCGCCGGCCGGGCGCGCGGCGGCGCCGGTCCATACAGTACGGCTCTTTCGATGAAAGCCTGAACCTTATCCGCATCCACCCTGTCCTGGACTCGGCGTTCGTCCCGCCGCTGTTCATCGAGTTGGTGGTGTACCATGAAATGCTGCATAAGAAACTGGGCGTGTACGGAAGCAGGGCAGCGCGGCGCGCCCTGCATGGACGGGAGTTCTTAAAACTCGAGCGCGCCTTCGAAGGCTACCCCGAGGCGATGGCATGGGAAAAACAGCATCTCGACGGCCTGCTGGCGCGGGCGGTAAAGCTGGGCAACGGCGGACGCTGACGCGCCCTTTCGACATCCACCGCGCCGTCATCCTGCTGCGCGGGGAAGTGAAGCAGTGGCGCGAGCCTGTGGTCACCACCTACAGCCGCGCCAACAAGCGCCCGGCGTTCCATGTGCTCATCAGTTGCCTGCTGTCGCTACGCACCCGTGACGAGCAGACCGCCGCCGCCTCCGCCCGCCTGTTCGCCGCGGCCCGCACGCCGGAGGCCATCGCCAACCTGCCCGTTCCCCTAATCGAAAAGCTGATCTACCCCGTGGGGTTCTACCGCACCAAGGCCAAAACGCTGGTGGCGGTCTGCCGGACGCTGCTGGAACAACACGGCGGCAAGGTTCCCGCCGGGATTGACGAGTTGGTCAAGCTCAAGGGCGTAGGCCGTAAAACCGCCAACCTGGTGGTGACCCTCGGCTACGGCAAACCGGGCATCTGCGTGGACACCCACGTGCACCGCATCTGCAACCTGTGGGGCTACGTCAAAACCAAAACCCCCGATCAGACCGAAACGGCCCTGCGCGAAAAGCTGCCCCGTGAATACTGGATCGAGTTCAATGACCTGCTGGTGACCTTCGGCCAGAACCTGTGCAAGCCCGTATCCCCGTTCTGCTCGCGCTGCCGCCTGGCCTTCATGTGCCCCCGCATCGGCGTGGCGCGCTGGCGGTGATCAGCGCGCCAGCCGCTCCATCAGCCATACCGCGTTGAAGCGCGCGCTTTTGAGCGTGGCGCGGTTGTCGTGCGACCAGATGGCGTGGATCGTCCCGTCGCGCGCGCGGATCAGGGCGGGGTAGTCGAACGTGGCCTTGGGCCGCCCCGGGTCATGTTCAAGGTCGGCCACCCGCTGGAAGGTCATTCCGCCGTCGGCGGAGACCGCCAGCGACAAGGGGTTGCGCTCCTTGCGGTCGTGGTTGTAGGCCAGCAGCACAAGGTCCAGGTCATCGAGGTACAGGGCGCAGATGCCCGCGCCTGGGTTGGGCAGCGCGGTCATGGCCACCGGCTCCCACGTACGGCCGCCGTCATGCGAGTAGGCGCGGCGGATGACTTGATCGGACTTGTCGCGCGCCAGAAGCAGGATGCGCCCATCGTTAAGGCGCGCAAGCGTGGGCTGGATGGCCAGCGGATCGTCCGTCCACGCGAAGCTTTTATCGAGGATTTCGCCGTCGCGGTACCTGATCCGCGCGGTGTAGGAGCCGGTGAAACCTCCCTCGTACCAGAAATCTTCAAATAACGGGACCAGCATCTCATGATCCCCCACGCGGATGGGCGGGTTGCGCGGCAGGTGGCCGAGGCGCCAGGCCAGCGTGCGCCCCGCGCCCCAGGTTTTCCCTTCGTCGCGCGTCTGGATGTAGTCCACCATCGCCCCGCTCCACCCCCCCACGCGCACGGCGGCGAAGAACATCCAGATGACCCCGTCGTCGTCGCGGAACAGGGCGGTGTTACCCAGCGATTTGGCGTACCCCTTGTCCACGATCACGCGGGGCGCGCCCCATTGGCCCGTGGCGCGGCTCCATACGGCGCCGTAAATGCGCGCGTCGCTGGTGGTCTCCTCCACGGAGGCGAACCACGTGGCCAGCACGTCGCCGTTGGAAAGCTCCACCAGCGAGGCGCCGTGCGGCTTGCCCGCCCCGCGCGCTACGGGAACAATGCTGGCTTCAAAACGCGGCTCGGCGCGCGCGGGCGCGGCCAGCGCCAGCGCCAGCGTCAGCGCAAGGACGGCGGCGATGCGCGCCCCCCTCTCACGCATCCGGCGCGGAGAAAATGTAATCGGTAAACGGCGCCTGCATCTCCCCCTTGCCCGCCAAAAGCGCGATCTGGCCGCGGTGATACGCCGCGTGCAGCAAAGCGGAAGTGAGGATGTCGTGCGTCCGCTTGGTCACCGGCTCGCCCTTCATGTTGCGGTAACTGACGGGGGCGGCCAGCGCCGCGTCGTCCGCCCCGGCCAGCCACACGTTCAACCGGCGCGCCACCTCGGCGAAACTTTCCTTGGTCTTCTCCACCGGTTTTGGCTCCGGCCAAAGGGCCGGCGGGGGAGCGTCCATCCCCTTTTCCAGCCGGCTCAGCCACATTTCATGCGCGGCGCACAGGTGCGCGGCGATGGCCAGGGCGCGCGGCGCAGGCTCCGGGCAAGAGGCGAGGAAATCAAGCAGCTTGCGGTTGCTGATGGCGTCGTACTCGAAAAGGCTCACAAACCCGGCGAAGGTTTTCACGATACATTCCCCCAATAAGGTGTAGGGACACCGCTTGCCGCGCCCTTTCGCGGGCAGGGCAAGCCGTGTCCCTACATACGTTTCGTCAAGCGACGGCGCAGCCGATGGCGCCGTTATGCTGCGGATCGGAAGGCGTGATCACCTCCACCCCCGCCGCTTCGGCCAGCATGGCGCGCACCGCCCCGTTTTTCGCCACGCCCCCGGTGGCGACGATGATCCGGGGCCGGTAGCGCGCGATCATGGGCGCAAGCCTTTTTACCACGCTTTGGTTGGCCCCCGCCAGTATCACCTCCACCGGCACGCCCTCGGACACCAGCCCCACCACTTCGCTTTCGCCGAATATGGCGCAGGTGGCCGACAGCGCCGCCGCCTCCCCGCGCATGGCGCCCAGTTCGTCCAGCGAGGCGCCCAGGGCGCGCGCGATGTTTTCCAGGTACCGGCCCGACCCCGCGGCGCACTTGTCGTTCATCACGAAGTCGTCCACCGCGCCGCCCTTGACGGCGATCACCTTGGTGTCCTGCCCGCCAAGGTCCACCAGCGTGAAATCCGTCAACCCCGTCTGCCACACCGCGCCGCGCGCGTGCGCCATGATCTCCGGCAGGGTGGCGCCGCCGTGAATGTTGACGTTGTTGCGCCCGTAGCCGGTGGCGACGATCCGGCGCCACCGGGGCGCGCCCGCAAGTTCGGGAAGTTTGGACAAGTCCAGGCCCGCCCCGTTGCGGCAGGTGAGGTAGAAGCGCACCGTGTCCACCTTCGCGCGGAACACCACCTCGCCGTCGCCGTAGGCCGCGAACTTCACCTCGCGCGATCCCGCGTCCACCCCCAGGGTCACGCCCATGGCGCGGCCCCCTTGCGTGCGGCGAGCATCTCGATGAAGCTCTCCAGCCGTATTTTCGTGCGCGCGTCCAGCTCGCGCGGCGCGTCGCCTTCCACCGTCAGAACCGGCAGCCCCAGCCGTTCGCGGAAAATCAGGTCCTCCATCTGCCGGTGGCAGAAGGACTGGACGTAGTGGATCACGCCGTCAATCCGGCGCCGTTCGATCTCGCGCCGGATGTCCTCGATGCGCGGGCCGATGTCGTAGGGGTAGGTGTAGCGCAGGTACTGCTCCTCCAGCGTAGCGCCCCCCAGCGGCATGGCGAACTGGCGCTGCGTTTCGTTGAACACCACCCGCGCGCCGCGCTCCTCGGCGAACTGGTACAACCCCTCGATGGCCGGCGGCACGCCGATGTAGGCCAGCCGTAGGGGATGCTCAAGCGGCTTGCGCTCCCGCGCCCGGGCGATGAACTCCTCCGCGCGCCGCTCGAAAGCCTCCGGCTCGCCGTCAAAATCCGACGCGCTCACCAGCCACAGGTTGTTCTCATCGCCGGTGACGGTGTTGTCCTCCCACGTCATCCGGTCAATCTCCCACAGCCGCGCGCGGATGGCGTTCAGCCGCTCCCGCCACCGCTCCGCCGCCTCCTGGGTGACGCCAAAGTGTTCACACAACAGCGCCATCTGCCGCGCCATCATTTCCCGGTCGCGCCCGTAGGGGAAATTAAACGGAATGGAGCGCACGCCGCGCATCCGGTAGATTTCCATCAGCACATGCGTGTTGGAACAGTCGCCCTGCGTGACCGCGATCACCTCGCCCACCCCATGGTCCAGGCAGGCCGCGTACATCCCCTTGATCCACGCGCACGTGGTCCGGGGGAATCCGGCCACTTCCGCGTCCTCGATGTACGTGGAGCGTTTGAAGTCGCCCACGAACAGATTGTTGAGGTCCACCGGAGCCGCGCCCGCCGCGAAGATCACCTCGCTGGGTACCGTCGTCGTTATCCCCACCCGCCGCATCACTATACCTTCCATGCCCCTGTGGGCGAAATTCTCTCCCTTTCTTTTGGAAAAGAAAGGGAGCCAAAGAAAACTGGCCATGTTTCATGGGCGGGCCAACGGCCCACCCATGAAACATGATGAGTTTCTTTTTGCTTCTTTATTCTTTCCAAAGAAAAAGAAGAGAATTTGGCCTCATGGGGATGGAAGGTATTTTAGCACACGGGCGGGTATAATGGCGTCAAGGAGACGGCGGACGTGGCGGAAGATATTCAAACGGCGGTGATTGGCGCGGGGGCATGGGGCACGGCCCTGGCCTGGTCGCTGGCGGAGCGCGGCGCGCCGGTGACCCTATGGGCGCGCGAGACGGAGGTGGTGGACACCATCAACCAGTCCCGCGAGAACCGCGCCTACCTGCCCGGCGTCACGCTGCCGCAGAGCCTGCGCGCCACCAGCGACATCGCCGGGGCCGCGCGCGGCGCGCGGATCGTCCTTCTGGTGATACCCACCCAGTTCATGCGCGCCGCCCTGACATTGTTCGCCCCGCATATTCCGCCGGAGGCGGCGCTGGTTTCCGCCGCCAAGGGGATAGAGAACGAAACCCTGGCGCTGCCGGTGGAGATAATAGAAGCCGTCCTGGGAAAACGCGCCGCCGCGGCGAGCGTAACCCTGACCGGCCCCACTTTCGCCCGCGAGTTCGTGCGCCGCGCGCCGACCGCCGCCACGCTGGCCAGCGCCGATGAGGGAGCCGCCCGCCGGGCGCAGGCGGCGCTGTCCGCCCCCTGGTTCCGGCTGTACATCCATCACGACGTAATCGGCGCGGAATTGGCCGGGGCGTTAAAAAACGTCATCGCCATCGCCGCGGGCATAGCCGACGGGCTTGGGTTCGGCAACAACACCCGCGCCGCGCTTATCACCCGCGGGCTGGCGGAAATCACGCGCCTGGGCGCTGCCATGGGGGCCGACCCGCGCACCTTTTCCGGCCTGGCGGGCGTGGGAGATCTGACGCTTACCTGCACCAGCGACCTGTCGCGCAACCACACCGTCGGGTTCCGGCTGGGTAAGGGCGAACAAATAGGCCAGATCACCGCCTCAATGCGCGCCGTGGCCGAAGGGGTGGCCACCGCCCGCGCCGCCGTGGGGCTGGCCCGCAAATTCGGCGTCGAAACACCCATCGCCGAGGAGGTCTATCGCGTGCTGTACGAAAACAAGGAGCCGGGCCGCGCCGTGGCGGACTTGATGAACCGCGCGCCGCGGGCGGAGTTTTAACAGCCATGGACCACGACAGCCTGCTCGACACGCTTAAACAAGTTCGCTCCGGCGCCCTTGCGCCGCGCGAAGCGGTGGAAATCCTGCGCCACCTGCCCGCGGAGAGTTTGGGCTTCGCCACCATAGACCATCACCGCCGCTTGCGGCAGGGGTTCCCCGAAGTGATTTACTGCGAAGGGAAAAGCGACGATGACGTGATCGCCATCGCGCGCCAGATGCTTGCCCGCGCGCCCAAGGGGCCGCTGCTGGCCACGCGCGCCAGCGAGGGCGTGTACAAGCGCCTGCGCCGGTTCGCCAAGGGCGCCACGTGGCATCCCCGGTCGCGCGCCATCGTGGTGGATCCGGCGCGCGCGAAAAAAACCGGCGATGCGCTGGTGATCTCCGCCGGGACTTCGGACATACCCGTGGCCGAGGAAGCGGCGCTCACCGCGTCAGTTATGGGGGCCAAGGTAGAGACCTTGTACGACGTGGGCGTGGCCGGCATCCACCGCCTGCTGGGCCATTCGCGGCGGCTGACCACGGCGCGGGTGATCGTGGTGGTGGCGGGAATGGACGGCGCGTTGGCCTCCGTGGTGGGCGGGCTTACCGGCAGGCCGGTGATAGCCGTGCCCACCTCCGTGGGCTACGGCGCGGCCTTCGGCGGCGTGGCGGCGCTGTTGGCGATGCTCAACTCCTGCGCGGGCGGCGTGGCGGTGATGAACATAGACAACGGGTTCGGCGCGGGCGTCCTGGCCGCCCGCATCAACTCCCTGCCGGAAAGCGTGGAACGATGAAACTCGCCTATTTCGACTGCTTCTCCGGTGTCAGCGGCGACATGACGCTGGGCGCCATGCTGGACGCCGGCCTGCCCCTGGCCACGCTGCGCCGGGAACTTAAAAAACTTCCGCTCGACGGTTATACCATCACCCAATCGCTGGTTATGCGCGCGGGGATCGCCTGCATCAAGGCCCGCGTGCGCGTGGCGCCGTCCAGGAACCATCACCACCACAGCCATTACCGCGACATCCACCGGCTCATCGTCAAAAGCGGGCTGTCCGCGCCGGTGAAAAAGCTGGCCATCGCCATTTTTGACGAACTGGCGGCGGCGGAGGCGCAAGTCCACGAAGTCCCCAAGGAGAACGTGCATTTCCACGAAGTCGGCGCGGTGGACTCCATCGTGGACATCGTGGGAACGGCGGCGGGCATGGTCTATCTGGGAATCGAAAAGGTGTACGCCTCGGCGGTCAACACCGGCTCGGGCACGGTGGAAAGCGAGCATGGCGTGCTGCCGGTGCCCGCGCCGGCCACGGCGCTGCTTCTGCGCGGCGCG
>JACQZB010000073.1 GCA_016207925.1 Nitrospinota bacterium | reverse complement strand
GGACGTGGATAGCGTGAGTGACGATAAGATCGTGGAGGTCGAGCGTTGGCTCAATAACCGTCCGAGGAAATGCCTTGGCTACAAAACGCCGCTGGAAGTCTTTAACGGGATGAGCGTTGCGCTTGCCGGTTGAATGCGGGGTTCGATTTGTTGGTGGGCGGTCACAATTAAGCAAAGAAGCGTTTTCCGTTTTGGAATTGTTGGAGAAAAAGTAAATGCCTTTTGCGAGTAAGAAACAACGCAGATTGCCTAGGACTGGAGTATTACGCGAAACCCTTCGTGCAAAAGGACAATTTTGGACTCCAGATTGGATCGCGGATGTCATGGTTGCATACGTCCTGCAAGATAGACCGAATCAGCTACTTGACCCCGCGCTTGGTGAGGGCGCATTTTTCCGGGCGGCGAAGCGTTATGCGCAAGTAAGCCGCCTTAACCTGACATTGATTGGGCGCGACGTTGATGCTGATGTGCTTATTCGAGCAAAAAATTCTGGCTTGGATGATGAAGATTTACGTCATGTTGAAATAAGGGATTTCATTCTGGATTCACGACAAGATGTGTTTCCGGCCATCATAGCGAATCCTCCCTATATCCGCCATCATCGGATTTCAACTTCACTGAAAAGCCAGTTGGGTGATTTCGCACGGAAAATGACTGGGCGGCATATTGATGGACGGGCTGGATTACACGTGTATTTCCTGATCAGGGCGCTTAACGCATTGGCGTCTGGGGGACGGCTCGCTTATATTGTTTCGGCGGACATCTGCGAAGGTATTTTTACTCATGCGCTTTGGCAATGGATATGCTCGCTTTATAAGTTGGACGCCGTCATCACTTTCAAGTCAAAAATTACCCCGTTTCCTGACGTTGACACCAACGCCCTCGTGTTTCTCATCCAAAATGAGAAACCAACAGCCCAGTTTGATTGGATTGAATGCGATGACCGCGACCCACTGGGATTAATTGCTGTTGTAACTGGACAGCAAGGGATGCAGTTACCACGAATAAAGGTGCATCGGAGATCGCTTTCCGAAGGTTTGTCTACTGGCTTGTCGAGGCCTCCAACGGACTGTTGTACTCAATTTACGTTAGGAGATTTTGCATCGGTAATGCGCGGCATCGCCACCGGCGCCAATGATTTCTTTTTCATGACGCATGCTCGCGCCAAGGAACTTGGCATCCCGGATTACTTGTTAGTAAAAGCGATTGGAAGAACCAGGGACGTACAGGGTGAAACAATTGATCAAATTGATTTAGAGCGACTGGAGGCCAGTAAGAGACCTACGCGCCTGATAAGCATTGGCGATTTACCCTTACATGATCTTTCTTTAAGCGTACAGAAGTACCTTAAGGTGGGAGAAAAAATAGGATTGCCCAGCAGAGCGCTTATTATGACTCGGAAACCTTGGTATCGGATGGAAAGACGTGAAGTTCCTCCTTTCATTTTTGCTTATCTTGGTCGAAGAAGCGCTCGTTTTATACGAAATCGCGCATCGGTGGTTCCATTGACAAGTTTTCTTTGTGTTTATCCTCATCACAACTCTAAAGAGTTCAACAAACAACTTTGGAACGTACTCTCCAATCCAGAAACTATTGCTAATCTACGCAAGGTGGGGAAGTCATACGGTGGCGATGCCATTAAAGTCGAACCTCGCGCATTAGAGCGGTTGCCACTGCCAGACGCATTGGTTTTCAAGGAGCGGTTAGACAGATATGTTGCGCCCAAACAAAGGACGCTAGGCTTGGAACTACAATAGAGCATAAATTGCTGCGAAATAGTTACTCCCCCACCGGCCAACTTGGCAGCGCGTCGAGCGCAAGAAAGTCGCGCCAGGCGGGATTGGCCGGATCGGCAAGATAGCGCATCGCGCCGGAGGCGGCGATCATCACCGCGTTGTCCGCGCATAATTCCAACGGCGGAACCGTCACCACAACGCCCCTCTCTTTGCCCAGCGTCTCCACGGCGGCGCGCAAGGCGCTGTTGCTGGCCACGCCGCCGCCCACGATCAGCGACGCGGGGCGGACGCGCTCCAGCGCCAGCCGGGTTTTGCGGATCAACGCTTCCACCACCGCGCGTTGGAATGACGAGGCGATGTCCGCCACTGGCAACGGCGCGCCCTCCTTTTCCAGCGCCCGGACCAGATTCTTGACGGCGGTTTTAAGCCCGGAGAAGGAAAAATCCAACGTATCGGCGCCGTGCAGCGCCACCGGCAGGGGATACACGGCGCGCCCCTCGCGGGCGAGCCGGTCCATCACCGGCCCGCCGGGATAGCCCAGGCCCAACAGGCGCGCCACCTTGTCATACGCCTCGCCGGCCGCGTCGTCGCGGGTTGATCCCAGTTTGACCAGCGCGCCGGGGCGTTCCATGTGGAACAATTCCGAATGCCCGCCGGAGACGATCAGCGCCACGGCGGGCAACGGCGTATCCGGCCGCGCCACGAACCCCGCCGCCAGATGACCTTCGATATGGTTGACGGGAACCAGAGGCAGGCGGCGCGCCCACGCGAACGCCTTGGCATAGGAGAGGCCTACCAGCAGCGCCCCCACCAACCCCGGCCCCTGCGTCACCGCCACCAGCCCAACTTGTTCCTTGCCGATGCCCGCCCGCGCAAACGCCTCGCGGACCAATAGCGGCAGAGTTTCCACATGGCGACGGCAGGCCAACTCCGGCACCACGCCGCCGTATTTTTCGTGCAGATCGGTTTGGGAGGCCACCACGGAGGCCAGAATCTCCGCCCGTCCGCGCAACAGCGCCACCGCCGTCTCGTCGCACGACGTCTCGATCCCCAAGGTGATGAGTTCGCGTTCCATGACCGTTCATGATACCCGACCCGGCCTTCGCGCCGTGTATAATGTACGGATATTTGACCACGGCAATGAACTGACATGACCCCTCCCCAGGAAGACGGCGACGTCGCCGGACTCATCAGCCAGACCTTCACCACCCAGCAGACGGAAGGCCGCGGCGAGTATGTGGAGGTGGCGCCCGGCTCCGCCTTGGGCGGGCGCTACCGCATCAAGTCCAAGCTGGGCGAGGGCGGCATGGGCGTGGTGTACTCCGGCCAGGACGAGCAGCTTGCGCGCCCCGTGGCCGTCAAACTGCTCAAGCGCAACGTCTCGCGCGACGAGGCCGCCGTAGAGCGGCTCAAGCAGGAGGCGCAGGTGGCCATGATGCTCACCCACCCGGCCATCATGCGGCTGATCAATTTCGAGCGCGACGGCGAGTACGCCTTCTTGCTGATGGAGTACATCGAGGGGCGCGACTTGAAGTACCTCGCCGCGCGGCGGCCCGGCAAACGGTTTGATCCCAAGTCCGTGGCGCAAATCGCCTATAAAATCTGCGCCGCGCTGGACTACGCCCACAAGCGCAACGTGGTTCACCGCGACATCAAGCCGGCCAACATCATGATCACCACCGCCAAGGAGGTGAAGTTGATGGACTTCGGCATCGCGCGCGCCCTGGTGGCCGGCTCCGGCGAGCGCCCAGAGATCGCCGGGACGCTGGCCTACATGGCGCCGGAAATATTCGACGGCGCCCACGCCGACGCCCGGTGCGACCTGTACGCGCTGGGGTTAACCATGTACGAGTTGCTGGCGGGCGGGCACCCCTTCCGCGGCGCCACGCCGCAGGAGATCATCACCCATCACCGCGAAACCCTTCCCGATTACATTGACGGGGTGGACCGCGAACTGTTCAACATCATCGCCCAATGCGTGGAGAAAAAGCCCAACGCCCGTTACCAGTCCGCCGAGCAGCTTCACGCGGCGCTGGGCCGCTACCTGGGGATTGATGAGAAGGACAAGGTCAGCAAACTCAAGATGCGCGTGGAGCACGAGCGGCGCAAGCTGGAAGGCGAAAAGCGGCGGATGGAGCAGCAGAAGGAGCAGATGGAGGCGGAGCGCAAAAAGCTGGAGGACTTTTCCTCCACCTCGCCCTTCCGCCCGCCCATCGCCGTGCCGGATCCCTTGACCATCGCCGAGCGGCTTCAACACCTGCCGCTGCCCGCGGCGGGCGTGGCCGCCGTATGCGCCTTGTTGGCGACCACCGCGGCGCGGTTCATCGCGGATAACGTGGAATTGCCGTCGTTGTCGTGGTACGAACTTGTGTTTTGGCTGTTGGCGGGGCCGGCGTCCGTGGCGGGGCCGATGGTATTCCGGTACGGTGTGGGGGTCTGGCGGCGCGCGGCGCTGATCGGGCTTGGCGTGGGGATCGTGGGCTTCATCATTGACTACCGCCTCACCGCCCATTTCATCGAGAATGACATCTGGTTCCCCTACGGCCTCGTAACGCACACACCCATGGCGCTGGCGCTGGGATTCGGCGCGGCGTTGGCGGACCGCCAGGGGTCCTCGCCCGCGCGGTGGCTTGTCCGCGGGGCGCTGGCGGCGGGGGTGGGGCTGGCCGTGTCATCGCTGGCCTATTTAGAATTCGCGGAGATCAGCCTGGGGCTGGAGGAGGAGCGCTCCGTGTATTTCTACGCCCCCATGGCCGCGGCGGTGGCGTGGCTTGCCTTGGGTTTTTTTGAGACCCGCTCCCGGTAAAGCGCCAATTCCCCCACTGTGTTATCATCGAAATATGAGGTATTCACTTACCGGCGCCGTGTTCGCGCTGGCGGTGGCGGCGGGATTTTTCATCGCCAGCCCCGCGCCGGCCGCCGAGGAACCCCAAGCGCTGTTCGACCGGGTAAGCACGGATCTGATGTGTCTGTGCGGGTGCAACGCCACGATCAAGACCTGTCCGCACACCGACTGCTCGTTCGCCATTCCCGCCCGCGCCCGCATCCGGGAGATGATCGCGGGGGGCAAGACGTATGACGACATCGTGTCATCCTTTATCGCCCAATACGGCGAGGTGATCCGCTCCGCACCGCCCAAGGAGGGGTTTAACCTGGTGGGCTACGCCATGCCGTTCCTTGCGCTGGCGGCGGCGGGGGTGGCGGTGGGGAGCATCGCCCGGCGCTGGGCGCGCAAGGGTGAGTCGGCCCGCGCGGAAACGTCCGCCGGAGCCAAACGCGCGCCAGCCGATCCGGCGCGCGCCGCGCTGTCGGAAAAACTCAAAAACGAGCTTCGGGATTTCGACGCCTGACCGGGAAACAGACGTATGGGTTTGTTGATGTTTGAGATCGCGCTGGCGGGGGCCGCGCTGCTAGTCATCGCTTGGCCGCTTTTGCGCGAGGAGACGGCGGAGGCGCAAGGGGCCATCCTTACCGACAGCGATTTCTCCGAACTGCTCACGCGCCGCGACGCCGCCTACACGGCGCTTAAGGACCTGGATTTCGATTACCGCACCGGCAAGATTGACGAGGGCGACTACCAAGCGCTGAAGGCCGAACTGGAAGCCGACGCCCTGTCGCTGCTGGAGCGGATCGAGCGCGGGGAACCATCCCCCAAACCCGCCGCGCGCGCCGCCGGACGTTTTTGCCCCGCCTGCGGCCAACCGGCGCAGGCGGCCCACCGATTCTGCTCTTCCTGCGGCGCGAAACTGTAGAGGTCCCGCCAAAGTTTCCGGCTTGCGTGTGACGGGCGCCGGGCCATGTATAATAGGCGAACCATGACGGAACCGGAATGAGCGACGAAAAACCAGCCAAGCCCCAGCCCGCCGGCGAGCAGACCGGAAACCTCTATTCGCGCAAGCGGGTGGTCCGCAAGGTCGCCCCGGAGGAAAAACTGCCTTTCACCGTGCATCTTGAAGAACTGCGCTGGCGGCTGGTGTACTGCATTATCACTGTAGGCGTCACGTTCACCGTGTTATACGCGCTCTCCGAGGGGCTGTTCCAGATGGTGCGCGCCCCCTTGGGGACTGACCTGGTGTTCCTTGCCCCCGCGGAGGCGTTTTTCGTCTATTTGAAAATTTCCCTGTACGCGGCGGTGTTTATCTCCATGCCGATGATTCTTTACCAAATATGGGAGTTCGTGGCGCCCGGCCTGTTAGGGGCGGAGCGGCGCTACACCGGCTATTTTGTGGTTTTCGGGACGGTATTTTTCGTCGTGGGCGCGGCGTTCTGCTATTTCGCGGTGTTACCCTTTGGCTTGCAGTTCCTCATCGGCTACGGCGGCGAGGGATTGAAACCGATGATCTCGGTGAGCGAATACATCTCCTTCCTGTTTCTTATGACCATCGCCTTTGGGCTGGTGTTCGAGCTTCCCGTCGTGATCCTGTTCATGGTGCGGATGGGATTGGTCACGCCCGATTGGCTGGCGCGCCAGCGCCCCTATTTCGTGGTGCTGGCGTTTATCGTGGGAGCCATCCTTACCCCGCCGGACGTGTTTTCGCAGGTGGTCATGGCCGTGCCGATGCTGATTCTGTACGAAGGGAGCATCATCGCCGCGCGGCTGATGTTCCCGGCCAAAAAGAAAGAAAGCGCCGGTGACTGATCCGCGGAACCGGCTCATTGTCGCCTTGGATGCGCCGGACCTCAAGGAGGCGCTCCGTCTTCTCAAAACCCTCAAAGGCCGCGTGGATTGGTTCAAGATCGGCTCCCAGCTTTATACCGCCGAAGGCCCCGCCATCGCGCGCGCCGTGAAAGAGGCCGGCGCCAAAGTGTTTTTGGACCTTAAGTTCCACGACATCCCCGCCACCGTGGCCCGCGCCTGCCGCTCCGCGATGACGCTGGGGGTGGATATGCTCAACGTCCATGCCCTCGGCGGCGGCGCCATGATGCGCGCGGCGGCGGAGGAGGTGGCGCGCGAACCGGAAGCCAAACGTCCCATAGTAATCGCCGTGACCGTGCTTACCAGCATGGGGGCGGATGATCTGGAGCAGGTGGGGATCGCCGGTCCGGTGGACTCGCGGGTCATCCGGCTGGCCGGATTGGCGAAGGATTCAGGGCTTGCCGGCGTGGTGGCGTCAGCTAACGAAGTGGCCGCGATCAAGGCGGCGTGCGGCGCCGGGTTTATCACGGTGACGCCCGGCATCCGGCCCGGATGGGCGGCGGCGGACGACCAGAAACGCGTCGCCACCCCCGCCGAAGCGCTTCACGGCGGCGCCGATTATCTGGTGGTGGGGCGGCCCATCATCGCCGCGGCTGACCCGGAGGCGGCGGCGGAACGCACGCTTGAAGAGATGGCGCGCGCCTAACTGAACGACTTTACGGTGTAGCCGGCCATTTCGATGGCGGATTTCATTTTATCCGGCGTGGCGCGGGTTTCGTCGTAGTCCACTATGGCGTTCTGGTTTTCGATGCTCACACGGGCGTTTTGCACCCCTTCGACTTTCATCAACGCCTGGCTGATCCATTGCACGCAGTGGCCGCAGCTCATCCCCTCGATGGCGATGGTCTTGGTCGTCATTTGGCGCTCCTTGCTGAACTTCTCCTAACAGTATTGTAGCAAACCGCGGGACGATTCAACGGGCCGGGGCCAAACCCAACAGCTCGCGCAGCCGCAGGGCGTTTTTGACCGCGTGGCCGTGGGGATAGTTGGCGAAGGTCACTATCAGCCGTTGCGCCTGGCGCCCCATGCCCAGCAGTTCATCCAGCGCCTGACGAAGTTCCAGGTCGCTGTAATCATACTCGTAGCGCGCCGCCGATGATCCCCGCTCCCATTCGCGCGAGCGGCCCAGCAGCCGCGCATAGGCCAGCGGGGCGGTGACCCGCGGGGTGAAGGGCGCCATTCTGGGACGGTAGGGGCCGTCCACGGCGATCCAGGTCACATCCCATTCGCGCAGCCGCTCGAACACGCTATGGGCGATCCAGCTTTCATGGCGCAGCTCCACGGCGAGGGGCGCCGGGGCCAGCGCCCGCGCCAGCCACCGCAGATGATCCTCGGCGTCCTTGCCGCGCGTGAACTTAAGGGGGAACTGCGCCACCGCGCAGGCAAGCGCCCCCGCCTCCAGCAAGGGCGCGACACCCGCAAGGAACCGCTCCACCGACGTTTCGTCGCGCACATGGCCTCCCTGGGGGTCGCGTAGCCGGCTTACCAACGATTCGGGAAGCTTGGGCGCGAACAGGAATCCCGGCGGAACCAGGGCGCGCAGCCGCCCCATTTCCTCCGCTTCGGGCATACGCAGGTAAGTGTGGGGAAGCTCCACCACCCCAAGTCCCAAATCGCGCGCGTAGCAGGCCAAGGCCGCGTCGCCGGTGACGCCCGCCGGATACGCCGTTCCCGCCCAATCAGGGTAGTCGTAGCCACAGGCGCCCACCCGTATGTCGCCGGGCTGTGGCGGGATTGCGTGCGGATCAGAGGCGCGGCTTTCGCGTTTGTACTCCATAGGAGAAGGAGAATAGCAGAAGTGGGCAAAGACGGGGGAATTAATGCCTACGCCATGAAGTTGATCTTGCCGCCGGGCGGGGCGGGGGGGAGGCCGTCGCGGGCGCTTTGTTGCAAGGCGGCGCGCTGCGGATTGCCCGATTGGGTTTTGATATCCTTGTAAATGGCTCCCTTGCCCTTCATCGGGAAGGTGGGGTACCGCGCGCCCACGGCGTTGGCCTGCATCTTCGCGCTCCTTTCCAGAGAGAGATTTGCATAACTGTCACTACGCCAATTAAACGCGACGCGGGAAAGTTATTCCCTTTCTCCCTGGAGGGAGAGGGCGGGGTGAGGGTGGTTGAGTATATTTTTTTATTCCCCCTCACCGCCGCTTCGCGCCATCTCTTCCCCGGGGAGCGGATGAAGAAACGACAGGCTCTGTTCGATTAAGTTATGCAAAGCTCTCCTACCCCAACCTTATCGGCGGGGCGCGGGGGGAAGTTAATCCCCTGTGTTGCCGCTGGGCTGCTGGTACGGCACCAAAGTGGACGGCCCCTCGAACTGCACCGCCACGCGCTCGAACCGGGCGCGGAAGGCCTCTTGCGTCAGGTTGGTCTGCGCGGCCAGGATTTTGACGTAATTCGCGTCCTTGAAGTCTTCCTTTTTGAGCCGGATCATGTATTCAAGGGCCATTTCATACGCCTCCGAATGGATGTCCACCATCCGCACCTTGGTGCGCCCGGTGGACGGATCCATGATGGCATAGAAGGGAATGGGCACAAACACGCCATCCTGAATGGAGACCATGTCGCCCGATCCGCCCAACAGCGCGTGCTTGGCGGCGGCGAAGCCCAACTCCTTGGTGTACTCCATGTCAAACGGCACCGGCTGCACGCAGCGCAGCTCGTAGCCGATGTCCTTGTCCACGATGGTCATCTTGATGCCCAATTCAGCCAGCCGGTCGCGCAGGCGCATTTTCACCACCTTGCCGAAGTCAATTTCGGCCAGCCGCGGGTGCCCGTGTTCGTCGTACTCAAGCTGTCCCATGGAGGCAAGCTGCTGCTCGGTGAGTTTTTCGGCCAGCCCCTCCGCCAGGATCGCCACGCCATAGTTGCGGCCCGCCGCCTTGCGCTTGATGACGGCGCCGATAAGGGTGTCCACCAGCCAGTCGAAATCCAGCAGGGGATCCTTGCATTCCTCCGGGATGATGGACAGCGTGGCGCCCACGGGGCTGCCGATCCCCAGCGCCAGATGGCCGGCCTTGCGCCCCATGGCGATGATCAGGTACCAGCGGCTGGAGGATTTGGCGTCGGCCATGATGCTTTTGGCGATCTGCACGCCAAAGCTGCGCGCGGTGGCGAAGCCGAAGGTGCGGATGCCGTGGGGCAGGTTGATGTCGTTGTCTATGGTCTTGGGCACGTGGATCACCTGTATTCTCCCCTCCGCGGCCTTGGCCACGCGGTGGGCGGAGAAACAGGTGTCGTCGCCGCCGATGGTGATAAGGCAGTTGACGCCCAGTTGATTGAGGCTGTCTATGACCTGGCGCAGATCGGCCTCTTTCTTTGTCGGGTTGGCGCGCGAGGTCCGCAGGATCGAACCGCCGTCGAAATGAATGATCGAAACGTCATCAATGGTCAGCGGTTTGACCTGGGTGATGTCGCCCTTGATAAGGTGCGTAAACCCGTCGTAGATGCCAAGCGCCTCGGCGCCATGATTGCGAAGTTTTATCGTGGCCGCGCGGATGACGCCGTTGATGCCCGGCGCCGGGCCGCCGCCCACGAGGATGCCAACTTTAAGCCGTGCCATAACGCTCCCTACTGCAATGCCGCGCGGAACCCGGATAGTCCGCGGATTATTTGAACAAGCCTTTGAGGGCGTCGGCGCTCTTGCCCATCATGTCCTTCATGGAGCCTTTTTCCTCGCCCTGCTCCTCGCCGTTTTCCTCTTTGGAAGGCTCCGGCGCGGATCGCATTTCTCCCGCCGCCTGCCGCTTGCGGGGGGGCGGCGTCCTCGAAACCGGATTCCGGTTTAGCGGGAAGCGTGAAGCGCTCATCGGCGATCTTCCCGTCCGAGAGCGCGGACAGTTCCATGTCGTTCTTGACCTGGATGGGGGCCATCCCCATTTTCTGCTGTTCGTCTATGGCCTTCCACATCTCCTTGGTCTCGCCGCCGAACATCTCGCCCATGCCCTCCATGCTCTTGGCGATGGCCACGATCCAGCCATGCCATACGCGGGTGACGCGCTTGTCCTCGGTCATCAACGCCTCGGAGACCTCCTTTTTGCCCGTGTCGGGGTCAATGTCGGTGACGCGGTACCACTCGCCGGAAACACCCCCGGCGGAGCCGCCGCGGCCCAGCTTTTCGATCTTGACGTCATGGGGTTTGCCGGCGGGTTGCTTTTTCATCTGCTGCGCGAACAGCCCCGCCATGCCGGAGGCTTTCATCCGTTCCGCCATGGCCTTCTGCATCTTCTCAACGTCTATCACCTTCCACTTGCCGTCTTCCTTCATGCACTGGTACAGCCTTCCCGCCACGATGGCCATGTAGGCATCCCTGCCGGTGGAGATGCGCATGGTCTTGTCATCGCGGTATTCGATGACCATCGGCTCCTTTTGGTCCTTCATTTTCCATGTGGCGGTGGCGTCGGCCCGCGCGGGCGCGGCAGCCATCGTCAAGGCGGACGCCGTGAACGTAAGGCAAGCGATGAACTTGGTGGCGAACGGCTTCATACGGTTAACCCTATGGTGATTGTCAGTATGCCGGTAACTACATCCGCCTATTGTAGCGCAAATTAAAAAAGGAAGCGTGCGCGGACGATTGGCGATTCCGGCGCGGTTTGGGTAAAGTATGGCCCATGTGTTGTCTCAATCCGGCGGCGCGATGACGCTCGACGAAGCGGCGGCCGCCACCGCCAACCCGCCCGCCGCCCGCGACGGGCTTGCGCGCGCCGTGGAAAAGGCGCCGCCGCTGGCCGCCTCACCGGAAAACTTTGTCCCTCTGGCGAACCTGTTCGCCGGCAGCGAATACCTCTCCCACTGGCTGCTGGCGCGCCCCGGGGAAATCCTGTGGCTTGTGGAGCGCGGCGGGCTGGACCGCGAACGCGGCGCCGTTGAAATGGCGGAGAGCCTGCGTTGACCGGCGGCGCGGAGAAACCCGCGGCTTTCGCCGTGCTGGGCCTGGGCAAGCTGGGCGGCGGGGAGTTGAACATCTCCTCCGATGTTGACCTTATCTACATCCACTCCTCCGACAACGGCCACACGAGGGGCAAGAACAGCGTCCCGCTCCATGAGTATTTCGTCCACATCGCCCGGCGCGTCACCCAGTTGTTAAGCGAGGTCACCGATGAAGGCTTTGTGTTCCGGGTGGATGTGGATCTGCGGCCCGAAGGGGGCGCGGGTGAGTTGACCAACTCCATCGGCGCCATGGAAATTTACTACGAGTCATGGGGCCAGCAATGGGAGCGCCAGGCGCTGCTCAAGGCGCGCCACTGCGGGGGTGACCCGGAGGTCAGCCGCGAGGTGTTGACCCGCCTTCAGCCGTTTATCTTCCGCAAGTATCTCGACGAAACCGCGTTGGGCGCCATCGCCGGGATGAAGGAAAAAATAGACCAGTCCCAGCGCGCGAAAAAAAGCGCCAAGAGCGCCGCGGATAACATCAAGCTGGGCCAAGGCGGCATCCGCGAGGTTGAATTCATCGTCCAGGCGCTGCAAATGCTGTATGGCGCGCGGCGAAGCGCGCTTAAAACCCGCTCCACGCTCGACGCGCTGGACATCTGCGAGTCGCTGGGCTTCCTCTCCGCGCCGCATCACCGCGACCTTAGGGAGGCGTATGTGTTTTACCGGCGGCTGGAGAACCGCATCCAGTACCACCAAAACCAGCAGACCCACCTCATCCCGCAGGACGCCGCGCGCCGCGCCACCCTGGCCCGCCAGATGGGGATCGGGGGCGAGGATCCCGCCGGGACGCTGATGGAAGAGGTCGCGCGCCGCCGCCGGAGGGTGCGGGCCATTTTTGACCTGTTCTTCATCCGCAAGGAGGCGCCCGCCGAAACGTTCCCCGTGGATGTGGCCGACGAGGAGGCCACGGCGGCCTGGCTGGATTCGCTGAAATTCGACCATCCGCAAGCTTCCGCGCGCGCCCTCAACTTCATGCGGTACGGCAGCGTCCACTCCCGCTCCTCGGAGCGCAGCCAGGCGCGGTTCGACAGGGTCGGCCCCGTTCTTGTGGCGGAGGCGGCCGCCACCGCGTGGCCCGATCATGTGATCCTGGGGTTCGCCAATTTTCTGGAAGCGCGCGGCGGCGGGCGCTACCAGTTCTATGAACTGCTGGATTCAAACCGTTCGGTGATAAAGCTTTTGGCCGCGATCTTCTCCTCATCGGAAAACCTTACCGGCAACCTGCTGCGCCAGCCGGACCTTTTGGACCGGCTGCTCATCGCCGAGCCGGTGAACCAGCCGATGAGCCGCGCGGACTACGCCCGCCAGTTCGCCGCCATGGAAGCGCAGGGGCGCGGCGAGGGCGGCGCGCTCACCTACCTCAACATTTTCCGCACGGCGGAAACGGTGCGGCTTGGGCTGCGGCGGATACTGGGATTGGCGGACCGGTTCGAGTTGATGGGGGAGCTTACCCTGCTGGCGGAGGAATATCTGGCCGCCGCTGTCCGGCTGGCGCGGTTCGAGACGGGGGATCCTCCCGCGGGCGTACAATGGGCGCTGGTGGCGGCGGGCAAGCTGGGGCGGCGCGAGATGAATTTTGGCAGTGACCTTGATCTTCTCATGTTTTTCGATCCGGGCGGCGCCCCGCCGGACGCCGCCGCCGGGTATGTGACGCAGCTTACTCAAACCGTCATCCGCCTGTGCTCCACCATGACCGGCTACGGCGCGGGGTACCCGGTGGACATGCGGCTTCGGCCCGAAGGGGAGAACGCGCCCCTGGCAGTCTCCTTCGCCACGCTGGACGAGTACTACCGCACACGCGGGGCGGCGTGGGAACGCCTGGCGCTGGTGGGCGCGCGTCCCATCGCCGGCGATGCGGCCTTCGGGGCGCGGGTGGCGGCGCGGCTTGGGCAATTCGTGGCGGGGACGCCGCCCACGGCTTCCGCCGCCGCCGAAATGCTGCGTATCCGGGAGAAAATGATCAGCCAAAAGGTCAAGCGCGGCGTGGTGGATATCAAGTTCGGGCGCGGCGGCTTGGTGGACATCGAGTTCATTTGCCAATGGCTTGCCATGGAGCGTCCGGAGGCCATGCAAACCGGCGCGCCTTTTACCATAACCACGCTGGGGACCGCGGCCCGGCGCGGCTGGCTGGAGGCCGGCGCCGCCGGCGAGTTGCGGGAAGCCTACACGCTGCTGCGTTCCATCGAGGACGCGCTGCGGATGGACCGCGACAAGGCGGTAAGCGCCCTGCCGCGGAACGATCCGTTGTGGCTGCGCCGCCTGGCCCGCGCGGTGAGCGCGCCGGGGGGGGCGGACCATCTGCTGGAACTGGTCACCGGAACCATGGAACGGACGTGGCGGCGATTTTCGGAATTTTACACAGCTCGCGCGCAAGAAGGGGCGGCGCATGGATGACGCGCGCGCCTGCCGCATCGCGCTAAACGCGATCCCCTTCATGCACCCGGCGTTGTACCACCGGCTGGTGGCGGCGTTCGGCTCGGCCCGCGCGGTATTCGGCGCCTCCACCGCCGAATTGCTGTCCGTGCGCGACGCGGCGCCCGCGCTGGTGGAATCCATCCGCGAAAGCGATCCGGTGAAACTGGCGGAGCGGGAGACGGCGCTTGCCGCCAAACTGTCCGCCCGGATACTGCTGATGGACGATGAAGGCTATCCGGCGCCGCTGGCGAGCGCCGCCGCGCCGCCGCCTGTACTTACGGTGGCCGGCGAATGGAAGAAGGAAGACGAGGCCGCGCTGGCGGTGGTGGGAACCCGCGCCCCTACCACCTATGGAAAAGCCATGACCCAGAAGTTCACCGTGGCGCTGGTAAAAGCGGGCTTGACCATCGTCTCCGGCCTGGCGCGCGGGGTGGATGGCGTGGCGCATCGCGCCGCGTTGGAATGCGGCGGACGCACCGTGGCGGTGCTTGGCTGCGGACTGAATGTGTTTTACCCTCCAGAGCATCGCGAGTTGCAGGGCCGGATCGCGGGGCAGGGCGCGGTGATCAGCCAATTCCCCTGCGCCGCCGCGCCCAGCAAGGTGACGTTCCCGGCGCGCAACCGGGTGATCAGCGGCTTGTCGCTGGGCGCCTTGGTGGTCGAGGCGCCGGAGAAGAGCGGCGCCCTGATCACCGCCTATGCCGCCCTGGAGGACAACCGCGAAGTGTTCGCGCTCCCCGGCCCGGTGAACAGCCCGCGCAGCGAAGGGACCAACCGGCTGATCCAGAAGGGCCACGCCAAGCTGGCGTTGTCCGTGGATGACATTCTCGACGAACTGCCCCCCGCCGTGCGCGACGCGGCGCGCCAGGGGCAACTCACGCTTTCGCTTGAAAAGCGCGCCCCGGAACTTGACGGTGAAGAGCGCGCGTTATTGCATCTGCTTGACCATGAAGAGCGGCATATTGATGATCTGGCGCAGGCGGCCGGTTTGCCATCCCACAAGGCCTCTGTTATACTCCTTTCCCTTGAAATCAAGGGCTTGGTCACACAGTCGGCGGGGAAGATGTTTTCCCGCTCCTAACCTGGGAGTTATTCTTCATGGGTAAATCGCTGGTGGTGGTGGAGTCGCCCGCCAAAGCCTCCACGCTCAAGCGCTATCTGGGCAAGGAGTACGAGGTGATGGCCTCCGTGGGCCACATCAAGAACCTGCCCAAATCCAAGCTTGGCGTGGACATCGAGAACGGCTACAAGGCCGACTTCGTGCTTATCAAGGGCAAAGAAAAAGTGGTGCGCGACCTGAAAGCCGCCGCCAAAAAAGTAGACACCATCTACCTGGCCCCCGACCCCGACCGCGAGGGCGAGGCCATAGCCGCCCATATCGCCGAGGAGATCGGCCAGGGCAAAACGCTGTACCGCGTGCTGTTCAACGAAATCACCCGCAAGGCCGTGGTGGAGGCGATGAAGCATCGCGGCGAGATTGACCATGGCCGTGTCCGCGCGCAAATGGCCCGGCGCATCCTGGACCGGCTGATGGGCTACAAGCTCTCCCCGCTGTTGTGGGAGAAGGTTCGCAAGGGCCTCTCTGCCGGCCGGGTGCAGTCCGTGGCGCTTCGCCTGGTGGTGGAGCGCGAGAAGGAAATTCAGGACTTCAAGCCGGAAGAATACTGGAGCGTGCTGGCCACGCTGGAAGGGCAAACCCCGCCCGCCTTTATCGCGAAGGTCTTCCACCTTAACGGGGAAAAGGTCACCATCGGCTCCGCCACCCAGGCCGACGCCGCCGAGGCCGCCATCCGCGCGGCATCGCTTTCCGTCGCCTCGGTGGAAAAGAAGGAGCGCCGCCGCCACCCCTACGCGCCTTTTATCACCTCCACCTTGCAGCAGGAGGCCAGCCGCAAGCTGCGCTATAACGCCCGGCGCACCATGTCCATCGCCCAGCGCCTGTACGAGGGCCTCGACGTTGGCGAAAAGGAGCCGGTGGGTTTGATCACCTATATGCGTACCGACTCCACCCGCATCTCCGGCGAGGCGCTCGACGACGCGCGCAAGGTGATCGGCGAAAAATACGGCGCGCCCTATTTGCCGGAGAAACCGAATTTCTACAAAACCAAAAAGTCCGCCCAGGACGCGCACGAGGCCATCCGCCCCACCTCCGCCGCCCGCACGCCAGACTCGATCAAGGGCAATCTTTCCAAGGAAGAGTACGCCCTCTACGAGCTGATCTGGAAACGGTTCGTAAGCTCGCAGATGACCTCCGCCGTACTGGACACCACCACGGTGGACATCGCCGCCGGCGCGTACATCCTGCGCGCCACCGGCTCCATCCTCAAGTTCGACGGCTTTTTGAAAGTGTACGAGGAAAGCGTTGACCAGTCCACGGAGGACGAGGCCGAGGCGCGCCTGCCGGTGGACCTAGCCGCGGGGCAGGCGTTGAAACTGGGCGGCGTGGAGAAGAAACAGCATTTCACCCAGCCGCCGCCCCGGTTCACCGAGGCCATGCTCATCCGCGAGCTGGAGGAAAAGGGCATCGGCCGCCCCTCCACCTACGCGGGCATCATGGAGGTCATCCAGGAGCGTGAATATTGCGAGGCGGTGGAACGCCGGTTGAAGCCCACCGAGCTTGGCGTGCTTGTCTCCGGCCTCTTGGTGGAAAGCTTCCCGGACATCGTCAACGTGGAGTTCACCGCGAAGATGGAGACGGAGCTTGACCAGGTGGAGGAGGGGACGAAGGAGTGGACCGCCGCGCTGGACGACTTTTACCATCCCTTCACCGCCGATCTGGAAAAGGCGCGCGTCTCCATGCGCAACGTGAAAGCCGAAGCGCAGGCTACCGACATCGTATGCGACAAGTGCGGCAAGCCCATGGTCATCAAGTTCGGCCGGTTCGGCAAGTTCCTGGCCTGTTCCGGCTACCCCGAATGCCGCAGCACTAAAAAGCTGGGCAAGGACGGCCAGGTGGAAGAACGTCCGGAAATTCCCGACGAGCCGACGGAGCACGTCTGCCCCACGTGCGGCAAGCCCATGGTCATCAAAACCGGCCGGTTCGGGCGCTACATCGCCTGCGTGGATTACCCCGCTTGCAAGACCACCAAGCAGATCGGCACCGGCGTCAAGTGCCCGCGCGAAGGGTGCGGCGGCGAGTTGATCCGCAAGCGCAGCCGCGCCGGACGGTTCTTCTATGGCTGTAACCGCTACCCTGAATGCGACTTTACCGTGTGGGCGGAGCCGGTGAACGAGCCGTGCCCGCAATGCGGCGCCACTTTCCTTGTCAAAAAGGTGTTGAAGAAGGGAACCTTCCTGTCCTGCGCCAACAAGGAATGCGGCTACCAGCGCCAGATCGAGGAAGCACAACCGGCGGGACAGGCGGCGGGCGGAGTTTGAACAAGCGCGCCGCGGTTATCGGCGGCGGACTGGCCGGCTGCGAAGCGGCATGGCAAATCGTC
This sequence comes from Nitrospinota bacterium, assembly GCA_016207925.1. Lineage (GTDB taxonomy): Bacteria > Nitrospinota_A > UBA7883 > UBA7883 > UBA7883 > JACQZB01. Next base: position 17,572 of record JACQZB010000073.1, on the reverse strand, counting down.
CGCCGCGCGCCGGGCGTCACGGTTGATCTTTTCGAGATGCGCCCCACGCGCATGACCCCCGCCCATCAAACCGCTCATCTGGCCGAACTGGTCTGCTCCAACTCACTCAAGTCCGAAGACCCCTCTACCCCCGCCGGCGAGTTGAAAGAAGAAATGGCCGCGCTCGGCTCATTGGTGATCGAGTCCGCGCGCGCCTGCCGCGTCCCCGCGGGCAGCGCCCTGGCCGTGGATCGCGAACAGATGGGCCGCATGGTCACGCGGATGATTGAAACGCATCCGGCCATCAACCTTGTCCGGCGGGAGATCACCGCGATTCCCGAAAGCTACGATCAGGTTATTGTCGCTACCGGCCCGCTGACCGCGGACGCCTTGGCCGAATCGTTGCGCGGCGTGTTGACGGGCGGCTCGCTGTATTTCTACGACGCTATCGCGCCCATCGTGGAAGCGGATTCCGTTGACCGCTCCTTCGCGTTCACCCAGGACCGGCGCGGCGCGCCCGGCGACGGCGCCTACCTGAACCTGCCCACGGACGAGGCGGAGTACCGCCGGTTCATCGCGGAGCTTCTGGCGGCGCGGACCACACCCTTGCGCGCGTTCGAGGAGCCGCGCTATTTCGAGGGCTGCCTGCCCGTGGAGGTCATCGCCTCGCGCGGGGAGGAGAGCCTGGCCTTCGGCCCCATGAAGCCGGTAGGCTTGACCGATCCGCGCACGGGCCGCCGCCCCTACGCCGTTGTCCAGTTACGTCCCGAAACCGTGGATGCCGCCGCCTACAGCATGGTGGCGTTCCAGACCCGGCTTGCATACCCGGAGCAGGAGCGGGTGTTCCGCATGATCCCCGGTCTTCGTGACGCGGTGTTCCTGCGCCACGGCTCGCTGCACCGGAATACGTTTATCAATGGACCACGCAACCTTGATGGCGATTTAAGCGTAAAGGGGCGTCCCGAAGTGCGCTTTGCAGGTCAGATCACCGGAGTGGAGGGCTACGCCGAATCAGCGGCGACGGGTATGCTGGCCGGGTTGTTCGCGGCGGGCGCCATGACAGGCCGCGCTGTTACTCCGCCGCCGCCGGAAACCACGCTGGGCGCCTTGCTGGCCTATGTCACCGATCCCGCGCGCGGTGACGATTTCCAGCCGTCGAACATCAATTATTCATTGTTCCCGCCGTTGTCGCCTCCGGTAAAAAAGCGCGACCTGCGCCGCGCCGCCGTTATTGCAAGGGCCGTGGAGAAGGTGGATGTGTGGCGGGAGGGGTTGTGAGGACTTGATTGGAGAAAAACATCCCGCATCAGGCATCTCAAACGTAGCGTGGTACCCCGTCTTTATCCTCATTTTTTGCCCGATGTTGCCGGCTTTCACTGTCTTGGGATTATAATTGGACTGTACCAGAGTTGGCGGATGCTGATTATTGGCTAGGCTAAGAAAACAATGAAACTGAAAGAAATCGAAATCCCCAAGGAAGCGCTCTCCAAATTATGCGAGCGGCGCCATATCTATAAGCTGGCGTTCTTCGGCTCCGTCCTCCGCGAGGATTTTACGGACGCAAGCGATCTGGATCTGCTGGTGGAATTCGAACCGGATCACCGGATAGGGCTAATCGGCATGGCTGGAATCGAGGCTGAGCTTTCAGAACTATTGGGCCGTAAGGTGGATTTACGTACACCCGGAGAACTTAGCCGGTATTTTCGTCAAAACGTGCTTGCCACGGCCAAAACCATTTATGCGCGCGGATGACCTGATCCGGTTGCGTCACATGCTGGACGCCGCGTGTGAGATCAGTATCTTCGTGACGGGAAAAACCAGGGGTGACTTGGACTCCGACCGGATGCTGGTATTGGCGGTGGTTCGCGCCCTGGTGCTGGCGAGTAAGGTTGAGAGCCATGAACATGCTATAATTTTTCAAATATTTTTAGAGGGACGATGCTTACTCCATTGTTGAATTGTTCTGCATGTCAGCAGGAAAAAAACCATGTTTCCAACTGCAATATATAGATTTTCACAAATCGTCGTCCTGATTGGCTACATTATCATTGTTCCATCAATTGTCGGGATGCTCATAGGCGGCAATACTTGCATTGCATCATTCCAGATTGGGGGCGAGGCTATATCACAAGCTAGGGATGATTCAGCCGTTGGCGCTGGAGCGGTGCTTGGAACGACATTGGGGGTCGGAATCTCATTGTTTATTATCATTTCTTCTCTTGTTGGGGGCTTGGTCGGATATCTATTAATTATGAAGAAAAAAGTATTTAAGTGTAATCAGTGCGGATTCATTATGGACAGGGATTGATTTAACAAAAATCGTTTCTCTTTTTTAGCAAAAGTGGGAGAACCGCCGGGGAGATAAAGCATGAAATTCACCAGAATAACGGTTGATCCGGAGGTTTGCTCCGGCAAACCCTGCATCCGGGGACAACGGTTTCCGGTCTCCCGGCTCTTGGGCCTTCTTTCCGCTGGGGAAACCAAGGAGAGCATACTCAAAGCCTATCCTTACCTTGAGCCGGAGGATATTGACGAGGCGCTACAACGTTACCCACGATCATAAGCTGACGAGCTTCATTTTCCCGCCAACCCCCTATCCATCGCCTCGTTGGCCAAGGCGTCGGCGCGCTCGTTCTCCGGATGGCCGGCGTGGCCGCGAACCCATTTCCAGTCCACCTCGTGCCGCGCCGCCGCCGCCGAGAGCGCCTGCCACAACTCCTGGTTCTTCACCGGCTTTTTGGCAGACGTTTTCCAGCCGTTCTTTTTCCAGCCGTGAATCCACTCGCGCATACCCTTCATCACGTACTCGCTGTCCGTGGTGACGGTGACGCGGCTGGGGTTTTTCAGCGCGGACAACGATTCGATGGCGGCGGTCAGTTCCATCTCGTTGTTGGTGGTGCGCTCCTTGAACCCGGAAAGTTCCTTGTAGTGGCCCTTGGAGCGCAACACGGCGCCCCAGCCGCCCGGGCCGGGATTGCCCCGGCAGGCGCCGTCACAGAAAATTTCCACAGTGGCTTTATGCGTGGAAATATCCCCCTCACCCCGCGCTTTCGCGCCACCCTCTCCCGCGAGGGGAGAGGGAAACGAGGTGTGTCGCGCCGCCGGACGGGCTTTGGCGGTCATTAATCAGAACAGGTCAATGTCGAACTGCGTGGTCACGGTGTTTTTGCCGGCGACCTTCTCGTCAGTAAAAATGTCGTAGCCCAGAATCACGCTGATGCGGGGCGAAAAACGCCACGCGAACCCAAACGTAAGCGCCCCATAGGAATTCTGCCCGCCTTGGTAGTCCACCGCCAGCCACAGCCGGTCATCCAGTTCGGCTATGGTGCGGTCCCACGACAACAGCACGCCATGATTGGCGGTGTCACCGGCGGAGTCCTTGAGCAGCTTGTCGTTGCCCGTGTAGTAACCGGCGGTAAGCCTGCCGATCACCGGCAACGTTTTGGCCACCAGCCCGTAAAAGATGTTGTAGTTGGTGACTTCCGATTTCGTGCCGAAATCATAGCCGCCCACCGCGATCGCCGGCATATAGGGGGAAAGCGAATTTTCCTTCACCTGAAACTTGCCGTTGAAGTAGGTGGGTTCATCGCTTTGTTCGCGGATATCCACCCCGATTTCCGCGCCCAGGAGCGAGGAGTCAAAAATCCCGGCGGTGATGCCGTAAGTTGTGGGGAACATCCGTCCGCCATCTTCGGCCTTGGTGAAAAAAGTGGTGTAGTTGTCCACCCCAAGGTGAACGGTCCGGGTGGTCTGCGTGTCGGTGGAGGGAATCCAGATTTGTGTCGAAGGGGTAGCCCACGCCATGCCGGAAACCGACAGCGCCAGCGCCAAACCCAAAACTGCCGTTTTGAGGAAAATACGATTCATCATAGCTCCGCTCCTTTCGCGGTTGAGACCAACTACCGGCATGGCGTTAGTCTATTTCATAAGTAATATACTTATGTAGTTCTATGCTATTGTAGCCATGGGGCGACATTCGTCAAGCTTTTTGTGAAAGCTATTTATTTAAGCGGAGGCGGGGCGGGCGTCTATCAGGCGGAGTTGGACGCTGACCTTGTCGCGCCATACGTTGAATTGAGGCGTATAGACGATGTCGTAGGCGGCATTGGGGCCGACGGCGAACTTTTCCGCCATGAAAAAGCCGACGGCGGGCGGCGCGGCGGGGTTGGCGAAGGTCAGCCGCACATGCTCTTCCTTGGCGCCCATGAAACGCGGCGGCTCGCGCAGTGTCATGGCGCGCGCCATGAACACCGGCTCCGGCGCGCCCACGCCGGACGGTTCAAGCGCGGCGAGGGCGCTGACGAACTGATGATCCACCCGCGCCGGATCGAGTTCCAGGTCTATGAGCAGTTCGTGCGGGGCCGCGGCGGCGCCGTTATCGCGCGCCTGGCGGATGGCCCGCAGCAGCGCCTCGCGGAATGCCGGATAGCGTTCCTGGCGCACCACAAAGCCCGCCGCGCCCGCGTGGCCGCCAAACCGCTCCAGATGGTCCGCGCATTGAGTCAGCGCGCTGGTGATGTCCAGTCCGGGCAGCGAGCGGGCGGATCCCTTGCCCATGCCCTCCTCGAAAGCCACCAGCGCCACCGGGGCGCGGTAGCGTTCCAGCAGTTTGGCCGCAACCACGCCGATGATGCCCGCGTTCCAATCGGGGGACGCGGCGATCACGGCGTCCTCCAGCCCCTTGCCATCGCTTTCGATAATGGCCAGGGCGCTTTGCAAGGTTTCCTCCTGCACCCGCTTGCGGGTACGGTTGAGTTCGTCCAGCGCGCCGGCGAGCGTGCGGGCGCGGGTGTCATCGTCGGTAAGGAGCAGTTCCACGCCATCGCGCGGATCGCCCAGCCGGCCCGCGGCGTTTAGGCGCGGAGCCAGTTCAAATGCCAGATCCTTGGCCGTGACGGCGCCTTGACGCGACGCCAGGCGCCACAGCGCGGCGATCCCCGCCTTGGGCGCGGAGCTGATGACCTCCAGACCTTGCCGGATAAGGATGCGGTTATCCTCCACCAACGGCATCATGTCGGCCACGGAGCCCAAGGCGACCAGGTCAAGCAGGCGTTTTAAGTTGGGCAGTGTTTCCGCGGGGCGGCCGCGCTCGCGCAGAAGGCGGCGGGTGGCGGCGGCGAGTTGGAAGGCCACGCCCGCCCCGGAGAGCGCGCTGAACCCGAATCCGCAATCGGCCCGCGTGGGATTGACGGTGGCCAACGCGGGAGGAAGGCCGCCCTTGAGGCGGTGATGGTCGGTGATGATCACATCCACGCCGCGCGCCTTGGCGAATTGAGTCGCTTCAGCCCCGTCCACGCCGGTGTCCACGGTCACGATCAGCCGGGCGCCGTTTTCGATGATCCGTTCCACGGCGGGGACGGACAGCCCATGCCCTTCCGCGCGCGAGGGGATGTAATACTCCGGCGATTGCCCCACGCCACGCAGGAACCGCACCATAAGCGCGGTAGCCGTCATTCCGTCCACGTCGTAATCGCCAAGCACCACGACGCGCTCGCCCTTTTCCACCGCGCAGGCAAGTCGCGCGGCGGCCTGGGGAGCGCACGCCAGCGTCATGGGATCGCGCAGGGAGGCGAGCGGGGCGCCGAGGAAAGCGCGGGCCGATTCCGGCGTGGCGGCGCCCCGGTTGACCAACAGGCGGGCCATGGCGGGGCTTACGCCCAATTCATCCGCAAGGGCGCGTTCCGCGCTTTCGTCGCCGGGGAGTATCCGCCAGCGGGCGGGCGGGATCATTGAGGGACGCCGTTGACGCCGCGAACGGCGGAGACGATGGCGTCTTCGATCTGGTCGGCGTGGCGGTAATGGCAGTTCACGCCGTTCATGATGATGGTGAAGGCGTACAGTTCGCCTTGCGGATCGGCCACATAGCCGGCCAGCGCGCTGACATGCGACAAGGTGCCGGTCTTGGCCCTTGCCCAGGCGCGCGCCTCCATCCCCTTCATCCGGTCCTTCACCGAGCCGTCCACGCCCATGATGCCCAGCGAAGCGACGAAATCCGGCCCGATGTCGAACCGGCGGCGCATGACCGCCAACAGGTCCGTGATGGCGGCGGCGGTGATGCGGTTGTCGCGGGAAAGGCCGGAAGCGTCGGCAAGGCGCACGCCGTCGAGCCGCACGCCCTGCTCGCGCAGGAAAGTTTCAATAAGCTCCAGCGCCGCCTGGTGGCTGCCGGGTTGGCCGGTTACCTCCGCGGCCATGGTCTTGGCCACCTGCTCGGCGGTGAAATTGTTGGAATGCTTGTTCAGGCCCCGCAACACCACCGCCAGCGGCTCGGACTCGTGGGTGAACAACGGCGCCGCTTCCGGGGGCGTCTGCCCCGCGCGCGCTCCGCGCTCCACGGCGATTCCCTCGCCGCGCAGGTAGTTCAGGAACACGGAGGAAGCCAACCGGGCGGGGTCGTCCACGTTGATATAGACCACCCGCTCCTTGGTGCCGGTGGGCATCGAGCCGCTGACCACCACCCGCGAGCGGTTGTCGCGCGCGTCGCGCCATACGTTCAAACGCCCGCCGCGCTGGGCGCCGGTGAACCCATTATTGACCAACTCGAAGTGATCCGACTCCGGAAACAGCGCCGCCTTCAACGGGTCGCCCTGACGGTCGCCGGGAAGGACGTGGACGGCCACCACGTTAAAACTCACCGACAAGGCGCCCAGCTTGGCGTCGTAGGCGCGCTGGGAGCGCTGGTTGTCCCACGCGGGGGCGATGTCCAGCGTGTCGAAGAAGGATGAATCGGTCACCAACGCGCCGCGCACGCGGTTGACGCCCGCCTGTTTTAACCGGCGCGCCATCAGCCATACCGACTCCGGCGTCAACTTGGGGTCGCCGCCCCCCTTGATGTACAAGTCGCCCTCGATGACCCCGTTGGCGAGAGCGCCGGTATGGGACACGGTGGTTTTGAAGCGGTAGTCTGGCCCCATATAGTTAAGCGCCGCGGCGGTGACTAAAAGTTTTTGCACCGAGGCGGGCATCAGCGGCTCCACGGCGTTGCGCTCGTACAACGGCGCGCCGTTGGGGAGGGACACCACGCGAACCGCCGTCTTGCTTGGATCCACGCAGGTGGCCGCCAGCGCCTTGTCTATCGTGCCGGTGAGCCGCTCGGTCATGGAGGCCGCGGCGATGGGCGCGGCGGCCAGCGCCGCCAGAAGCATGGGAATGAGAAGCCGCTTGTTCATGAGTGGCGCCACGGCTGTGCGATTGCGTGGCGGCTCGTTAATTGAAAACCCATGGGCGCCGTACTCCTCCTCCTCGCGCGCGGATTAACTAAGCATTATATCGCGATTCGCGGGCGAAATGGCGGGGATTATCGCACGATGCAGGCGGCGAGGTGATCGGGGCCGCGCGAGGTCAACGGCGGGATCACCTGACTGCATTCCGCCTTTGCCAAGGGGCAACGGGTGTTGAACACGCAGCCGGGCGGCGGATTCATCGCGCTGGGCGCTTCCCCTTTAAGCGCGGCGCCCTTTGTTTTCGCGGAAGGGTCGGGCACGGGCGTGGCGGAAAGCAGCGCCTCGGTATAGGGGTGGACAAAGGAGCGGTAAAGGACATCGGCGGGGGCGATTTCCATGATCCGGCCCAGGTACATCACCGCCACGCGGTCGCACAAATGCTCCACCAGCCCCAGGTCGTGCGAGATAAGCAGATAGGCCATGCCGTATTCGCGCTGGAGCGAAAGCAACAGGTTGATCACCTGCGCCTGGATGGAAACGTCCAGGGCGGACACCGGCTCGTCAAGCACGATCAGCCGCGGGTGAAGCGCCAGGGCGCGCGCGATGCCCACGCGCTGACGCTGGCCGCCGGAAAACTCGTGCGGGTAGCGGCGCAGGCTGTCGGCGCCCAGGCCCACTTTTTCAAGTAACGCCGCCGCCATGTCCATCCGGTCGCGCGGGGCGCCCACGTTGTGCGCGTGGAACGCTTCGGCCACGGCGGCGCCCACCGTCATGCGCGGGTTCAGCGAGGCGTAAGGGTCCTGAAACACGATTTGCAATTTGCGGCGCATGGCCCGCATCTGTTCCGGCGGCAGGGCGAACAAGTCCTCGCCCTCAAAGCGCGCGGAGCCGGCGGTGGGTTCCAGGAGGCGCAGGATCATCCTGCCGGTGGTGGTCTTGCCGCAGCCGGACTCCCCCACCAGGCCGAATGTTTCACCGGGATTGATGGAAAAGCTCACCTCCTCCACGGCGCGCACATGGCCCGACACGCGCGAGAACACCCCGGAGGTGACGGGAAAATACTTGCGAAGCTTCTCGACTTCCAGCAACGGCCCTTGATTCATGGAAAGTATTGTGAGCGGGCGGCGGGATGAAGTCAACGCGCGCGCGCTGGTAGGGGCACGGCGCGCCATGCCCACATCTTTTGCTCCACCTTGACAAGGAGACCTTTGCATAAGTTGTTGCTTCCCCGTGGTCGTCTGACCACGGATTCTTGCGGGAAAACCTACGATGCCGCGCCGCTCTCAACTCTTCCCCTCTCCCCTCGCGGGAGAGGGTGGCGGTCCGCCGCCGGGTGAGGGGGATTCAACAACCCCTCACATAAGCGCCTCGTTATCACTCGGCGCTTTCCCTCTCCCGCAAGGGGCGAGGGAAACAATGCGCCCCGCGCCCTATTCTTCCGTTCCCCCGCCTGGCAGGGGGAGCAAAAGAGACACGGGCGCGCCAGCCGCATTTTGTCCCGCGCACGCATGAGCCACGCTTGACGGGGCGGGAAAAGTGGGTTATACCGGATGCACTTTCAAGAGGATCAATGGAAAAACTTCCCGGCGACAACGGCCACTTTGGCCCGTTCGGCGGCCAGTACGTCATCGAAACCTTGATGCCCGCGTTGGCCGAACTGGGCCGCGAATACGAAAAGTCGCGCAAGGACGCGGAGTTCCACCGCCAGCTTGAGCGGTTGCAATCCACCTACATCGGCCGGCCCACGCCGCTGTACTTCGCCTCGCGGCTGACCAAAACCCTCGGCGGGGCGCGCATCTACCTCAAGCGGGAAGACCTGGCGCATACCGGCGCGCACAAGATCAACAACACCATCGGCCAGGCGCTGCTGGCCGTGCGGATGAAAAAGGGGCGCGTCATCGCGGAGACGGGCGCGGGCCAGCACGGCGTGGCCACCGCCACCGCGGCGGCGCTGTTGGGCCTCAAGTGCGCCGTGTTCATGGGCGCGGTGGACATGGAACGGCAGAAGCTCAACGTGTTCCGCATGAGGCTGATGGGCGCGGAGGTGATCCGGGTTCGGTGGTGGGGCCGCACCCGTTTCCCATGATCGTGCGCGATTTCCAGTGCGTCATCGGCCACGAGGCGAAATTGCAGATCATGGTCAAGGAGGGCCGGCTGCCGGATTACCTGGTGGCGTGCGTGGGTGGCGGCTCCAACTCCATCGGCCTGTTCCACCCGTTCATCGAGGATGGCGAGACGCGCCTGGTGGGGGTGGAGGCGGCGGGCGAGGGGATCGCCACCGGGCGGCACGGCGCCACGTTGGCCCGCGGCAAGGTGGGCGTGCTGCACGGATCGAAAAGCTACGTCATGCTCGACCGCGACGGGCAGGTGATGGACACCCATTCGATTTCCGCCGGGCTGGACTACCCCGGCGTGGGGCCGGAACACGCCTGGCTCAAGGACACGGGACGCGCCACATACGACAGCGCCACCGATAAGGAAGCGTTGGCCGCGTTCGAGACCCTCTCCAAACTCGAAGGCATCATTCCCGCGTTCGAAAGCGCCCATGCGGTGGCCTGGGCCATTAAAAACGCGCCGAAAATGGGTAAACGCAAGGTGATCGTCATCGGCCTTTCCGGCCGGGGCGACAAGGACGTGGCGGTCGCCCAGCGCCTGTTGGGATACGAGGACTGACTCATGGGCGCATTGAACGATACGCTGCAAGACCTTCGCAAGAAGAAGCGCAAGGCGCTGGCGATTTTCATCACCGCCGGCGACCCCTCGCCGCGCGCCACACCGGACCTTGTGGCCGCCGCGGTGGACGCGGGCGCGGACATCATCGAGCTGGGCGTTCCTTTTTCCGACCCTTTGGCGGACGGGCCGGTGATCCAGCGCTCGTTCATGCGGGCCATTGGCAAGGGAACGTCGCTGACGAAAACCATCGAGGTCGCGGCGCGGGTCCATGAGCGGGTGGAAGTCCCCCTTGTGTTCATGATCGCCTCCACGCTGGTGGTCAACCATGGCGTACAAAAGTTCATGCGCCAGTCGGCCCAGGCGGGGGTATCGGGGGTGATACTGCCCGACGTTCCCCCGGAGGAGGCGGAGGAGTTCGTCCCCCCCGCGCGCGGCGCCGGGCTGGACACGGTGTTCTTGGCGGCGCCCACCTCCACCCCGGAGCGGCTGCGGCGCATCGCGGAGCTTTCCAGCGGCTTCGTGTACTACATCAACGTGCGGGGCGTCACCGGCGGGCCGCAGGCTACGGCCAACGAGGTCGCCGCGGGCGTTGCGCGCATGCGGCGGATGACGCGGCTTCCGGTGCTGGCGGGATTCGGGGTCAAAACGCCGGAACAGGCCCGCGCCCTGTGCGCCGTGGCCGACGGGGTGATCATCGGCTCGCGCGCCATCGAGGTGATAGACGCGGAACGTTCCGCCATGGGAGCCGCGCGCGCGTTGGGCCGCTATGTGCGTTCCATCCGCCGCGCCATGGACGGGCGCTGACCGCCGTGGACAAGCGCGAAACCGACATTCGCGCCGGGCGCGTCACCGCCCGCGAGTTCGTGGTTGAGGACGAGCGTGGCCGGACCCGCGCCGCGGTGGGCTTGGGGGCAGACGGCGAACCGGCCTTGGCCTTGTTCGATGACCGGGGAAGGGAGGCCGTGCGCGTGGGGCTTTCCGGGGGCGGCGCCACGATCCGTCTTTCCGGCGGCGGCGGACGGCGCATGGCGCTGGCCGTTAAGCCCTCCGGCGAACCGGGATTTGTGATGCTGGGCCCCGACGGCGTCCCAAGGCTGCGGCTGGCCATCGGCGAGGGAGACCGGCCCCAGGTGTCACTGGTGGACCGTAAAGGCGCCACCCGCGCCGCGCTGACCCTTGAGGGCGACGGACAGGCGGCGCTGTACCTGTACGGCGAAAACGGCGAAGTCCGGTCATACCTGCGCTGACCGGCTTTGTCCGTCATATCCCCTCGCGGTTCCGCCGGGGCCGCGCGTGCTACAATCCTGGTTTCAGCCGGATCGTGATATGACAAGACCCGCTTCGCTCCTCCTCGCCGCGGCGCTGACGCTGTTCGCCGCAGCCCCCGCTCTGGCGCTGTTCGAAGGGACGGACGAGGAGGAAATCGGCAAGAAAACCGATCAGGAAATCGTCAAGGGCTATGGCCTGTACGAGGACGAGCGGGTTCAGGAATACGTGCGCGGCGTGGGCCGCCGCGTGCTCGAAAAGGTGGCCCAGCCGGAATTTGAGTACCACTTCAAGGTGGTTGACCACGAGATGGTCAACGCCTTCGCGCTGCCCGGCGGCTACATCTACGTCACCCGCGGACTGCTGGCGGCGCTCAACTCGGAGTCGGCGCTGGCGGGCGTGCTGGGGCACGAAATCGGGCACGTCATCGGCCACCACGCCGTCAAGCAGATGAAAAAAAGCATCGCGCAGACGCTGTTGGCCCTCGGCGGGCTGGCGGTGAGCAAGGACGCGCGCGAGAACGCCGCCGCATGGCTGACCGTCACCAGCACGATATCGGGCCAGATACTTTCCGGTTACGGGCGTGAGATGGAAGTGGAGTCCGACCAGGTGGGCATGATCCTGGCCCACGACGCGGGATATGACCCGGAAGGCATCGTCCATTTCCTCAAATCGCTGCGCACCTTCGAGCAGTTGGGCGCGCAAACCTACCACGGCTTCATGGCCACCCATCCGGACACCATAAGCCGCATCATCGAAACCGAGGGCAAGGCGGGGCTTCTGGCCGCGCGCGACGGGGTCTATAACCTGCAACGCGACCGCTACCTGGACGCCATTGACGGCCTGCGCTACGGCGCCCCCAAACGCAAGGGGCTTACCTATCCGCCCTACAAGCTGCATATCCATACCGTCGAGCCGGGGGACACCTTCCGCGCGTTGGCCGAGAAGTATTCAAAGGACGCCACCCTGGGGCTGGAAACCGCCGCGCTCAACGGCATGGAACTCGACGCGCCGCTGGCGCCGGGACTGCGTATCAAGACGTTGGTTCCCGCCGAGACGGTGATCCGCGAGATTAAGATGAAAAAGAAACCCGGCGAGGAGGAGACCACGGATGAAATCGGCCCTGGAACTGGCGATGGAAAAAAGCGCCCGGCTGACGGGCGATAAAAAGCTTTCGGAAGCGCAGAAAAAAGAGATCGCCGAACTGCGCCGCATCGGCGAGGCGAAAATCGCCGAGGCCGAAATCATGTGCCAGAAAAAGCTCGGCGAAACGGGCGGCGACCCGGCCGCCGCCGCCGCGCTCGCCGAACAGCTCCGCCGCGACAGGGAAAAGATCAACGAACAGACCGAACGCAAGATCGCCGGCGTCCGTGGCGAATAACGCCCCGCGTCACGCGCGGAAGGACGCGGCGTAATCGCGCGCGAACTTCCCAAACGGCGCGGGGGGCGCCCCGGTTATCCGCTCGATGTCTTGGGTTACCGCCGCCGTGTAACCCGCGCGGTTGGCGGCAAAAAGCTCCCCTAACGCGTCCACCAGCCAATCGGGCAAACCGGCGCCTGTCATGCTTTCGCGGGCGGCGTCAGCGCTCACCGCGACATAGCGCACGGGCCGGCCGGACGCATTGGTCAGCGCCGCCGCCACCTGCGCGCCGGTAAGGGCCGCCGGGCCGGACAACGTATGGACGGCGCCGCAATGGCCATCGGTGGTCAGCGCCGCCGCGGCGGCGCGGGCGATGTCGCGGACATCCACCCAACTGACCGCCGCGTTTTCCAGCGGAAGGTAAAACTCCCCCTTGCCCCGGATGCTCCACCCGTGCGAGACGCTGAAATTCTGCATGAACGAATTGGGCCGAAGGATGGCCCAATCGGCGCCTGATCGCATGACGTGGTCATCCGCCGCCCCGTGCCAGCGCGCCAGCGCGATCGCCCCCTTGGGATCCGCTCCCATGCCGGAGAGGCGGACGATTCTTTTCACACCCGCCGCTATTGCCCCGGCCACCGCGGTGTTGGCCGTTTCCGCCATCGCCGGGGTCAGCGGCTGGAGCAGGAACAACCTGCCTATCCCCTTCATCGCGGAGGCCATGGAGACGGGGTCCGAGAAGTCCATGAGCCGGATTTTAATCCCCTGGGCCTGCAGGGCCGCCGCTTTTTGGGGTGAGTGAACCGCCGCGTAAAAATCGGCCCGCGCGGCGGCAAGCGCCTTGACAAGCTCCGAGCCTACATTGCCGGTGGATCCGGTCACGAGAATGGATTCAGCCATGGCGCCGCTCCTTGCGTGATGGTGTAAATGTTTTCATCATGGTCTTGATAGCAGAGCTTGATATACCCGCGCAAGTAGTGATATAAAAGTAAAATAGTTACCAATAATATACTATTATGAAAAAACAGGGGATAACGCTTAACGCCCAGGCCGGGGCGCCATCGTGCGATCCGTTCTGCCCGGTCCATAAAGCCATGGACGTCCTCCAGGGAAAATGGACCCTGCTGATCCTGCGCGACCTTTTGGGCGGGAAGAAGCGTTTTGGCAAGTTGCGCGCGTCGCTGGCGGGGGTAAGCCCGCGGACGTTGAGCGCCCGGCTGCGCGAGTTGGAAAACTCCGGGATCATCAAACGGACGGTATTCGCCGAAGTGCCGCCCCGTGTTGAGTACGAACTTACGGCCAAAGGGGCGGGGTTGGGCGGCGTGATACGCGCCATGGCCAAGTGGGGCGCGAAATGGAGAAACTAAGGGTTACGCGCCAGCAGCATGATCCGGTTGAAGGTAAGCGGAACAAGCCCATCGGCGCCCGCCTGACGTTGGAAGGATTCCCGGACGATGCGCCGGAACGCCTCGGCGTAACCATCGGGGAGCGGCGCGGGATAGCACGACGCGCCCAGGTAGCCCGCCGCCGCGCCTGATTCGAACACGTCCATGGCCGTATCCGGCGGCATGGGGGTTTCCACACGCTCGATGACGGCGTGAATCACGCGGAACCCGGCCCCCTCCAGCAGCAGACGGTACTCCTCCACGCTATCGCGGAAGAACCATGGATTCTTGAACGAGGCGAAGGCCGCCGCGGTTTCACCCTGGCGCGCCACTTCCTCAACGGCGCGCAGGAACTGGGGGCAATAGCCGCTGGTGGCGGGGGCTTGCGCCGCGAACCGCCCCCCGGGCCGCAACGCATTGCGGATCGCGGCGAAGGCGCGGGGCGGATCGGCAAACCATTGCATGGAACTGTTGGCGAAGGCGGCGTCAAACTCACGGTTGAACGGCAACTCCTCCGCGGCGCATAAGTAGTATTCGATGTCCAATTCCTCGCGGGCGCGGCGCGCCCCGGCCAGCATCGCCTCCGAGGGGTCAACGCCCGCCACGCGGCCCCTGGTCATGCCCCGGACGCGCGCGGTAAGGTTCCCGGCGCCGCAACCGACGTCCAGAACATCCTCGGCCTCGCCAATATTCAATAGCGCGAACAACGGCTCCGCCGCCGATGCTTGAACCACCGCGCGCCTTGTGTACTCCGCCGCGGCCTGGGCGAACCGGTCAAGCGCCATCGGCCGCCTTTCCGGCGTGGCGGGAGTACACGCAGCCGCAGTAAGCCTGGCGGTAAAAGCCTTCCGCGCGCGCCATCAGCGTGGTGATTTTATAGCCGTCCTTTTTCTTCCAGTCGGCGGCGATGAATTCCACGCCCCGCCCCTCACCATGCGACGCGCCGATACGGTTGACCGCCGCCGCGTCCTTGTGGGGCGAGACGGTGAGGACGGTTCCGTAGCGCTCAAAGCCAAGCGCTTCGGCCTTGCGCGCCGCCCGTTCCAGGCGCATGTCAAGGCAGGCCTCGCACCGCGCGCCCCGTTCCGGTTCTTTCTCCAGTCCCTTTACCCGTTCGAACCATTCCGGCGCGCCGTACTCCTCCACGACCAGCGGGACGCCGATGTCCTTCGCCCAGCGCTCCAACTCCGCGAGCCGCGCGCGCCATTCGCTTTCCGGGTGAATGTTGGGATTGTAGTAATACAGCGCCACCTCCGCCTCGCGCCGCAGGGTTTCCACCACCCACGGCGAGCAGGGGGCGCAGCAGACATGCAGCAGCACACGCGCCATGGATTATCCCCGCAAAAGCCGCGCGGCGTCCTTGGCGAAGTAGGTCAAGATCATGTCCGCCCCCGCGCGGTGGATGGACAACAGCGTCTCCATCATCACCCGGTCGCGGTCAATCCATCCGTTGCGCGCGGCGGCCTCGATCATGGCGTATTCGCCGGAGACGTTGTAGGCGGCCAGCGGCAGGTTGAACTGCGTTTTTATCATGCGGATGATGTCCAGGTAAGGGAGCGCGGGCTTGACCATCAGGATGTCCGCCGCCTCCACGATGTCCAGCGCCACCTCGCGGATGGCCTCGCGCGCGTTGGCGGGGTCCATCTGGTAGGTGGCGCGGTCGCCGAACTGCGGAGCGGAATCGCACGCCTCGCGGAAAGGGCCGTAAAAGCCGCTGGCGTATTTTGCGGCGTAGGACATTATGGCGGTGTCCTTGTACCCGTTGTCGTCCAGCGCGATGCGGATGGCGCCCACCCGCCCGTCCATCATGTCGCTGGGGGCCACGATGTCCGCCCCGGCGCCGGCGTGGGCCAGCGCCATCAGGCCCAAAAGCTCCAGCGTGGGGTCGTTGAGTATCTTGTCGCCAGCCACCACGCCGCAATGGCCGTGGGTGGTGTATTCGTCTATGCACACGTCGGTGATAACGGTAAGCGCGGGACAGGCGTTCTTGATCTCCTTGACGGCGCGGCAGACGACGCCATCCGGGTTGTAGGCTTCGGAGCCTTTGTCGTCCTTTTTCTCCGGAATGCCGAACAGGATCACCGCGGGGATGCCGAGCGCCTCCACGTCTTTCACTTCGGCGGCGAGCCGGTCCACGGAGAGGCGGTAATTGCCCGGCATGGAGGAGATTTCCTCCTTCTTGCCCTTGCCCCACGCCACGAACATGGGGTAGATGAGCATGTCCGGCGACAACCGCGTTTCGCGGACCATGCGCCGTATGTTGGGCGTGGCGCGCATCCGGCGCGCGCGGTATTGGGGGAATTTCATGGACGCTCCTTGTTCGCTCCTGCCGGTTATCGCCTTTACCCGGCGCGCGGGACTTGCCCGGCGCGGCCCGGAACATTATTATAGCCCCGTGCCGGTGATCATGTTCAACCGTTGACAGGGGATCGCGAAGTCATGAGCAAGGAAACAAAGGAACCGAAGCCCAACACCAAGACCGTGGTGCTGTGCCCCCATTGCAAGACCAACCAGGAGGGCCGGGTGAGCGTGGAGAATACGTGCGTCAACCCCCTGTGCGGGAAACCCTTTACGCCGGACAAGGAAGTTCCGGTCATTGTCTACGGCAAGGCTGGGGCAGGCGAAGAATAGCGTTATATTTCCTCAATTGCGGCGCGGTCCACCCCTTCGCGCCCTGCGAAGGGGCGGCCAGCGCATCCACGGTTTGGACCACCGCCACGGCCCGTCCGCCGCGCTCGTATTCGTAAATCCGCGCCGCCGTAAGCGCGATCCATAGCGCCGCGGCGGCGGCGGCGCCCGCCAGCGCGATGGAAAGCGAACGCCTTTCGCCGCGCGCCAGGATTAGCGCCGCGCCCAGCGCCCACGCCACAAGCCACAACCCCAGTGCGGCCATGGCGATCGCTTCCAGCGGAAGCGCGCGGTAAAACCCCTCCACCATCGTCATGGCGCCGCCCCCTTGCGAAGAGGGCAGACGGTCCTTTTGCGCCGCCCGGATCAGTTCGAGGTTGTAGCGCGCGTCCTCATCGGAGGGATCAAGCCGCAGCGCCCGCTCGAAATGGACCACCGCCTTGCCCAGCCGCCCCAGTTTGAGATACGCAAGCCCACGATTGTATTCCAGCGCGGGGTTTGCAAGGGTGACGCTCCCGTACGCCTCGATGGCGGCGGCATAATCGCCCTTGGCGAATAGGGCCGCGCCCCGGTTGAACGCCTCCTCCGCCGGTTGCGCGCGCGCGAAACCCGCGTTGGCCAGAACCAGGATCACCAGAATCAGCCGCGCCATGTTCATGGTTTGGTTTTCTCCAGCGCCGCGATAGTCTCCTTCACCCGCGTCAACGCCGCGGGGCGGTCGTCCGAGCCGGGCGAGGCGAATCGCGCATGTTCCAGGGCTTCAAACAGGCCGTCCACGCTCGCGGCCAATTCCGTGTGGCCCGCGGTTTCAAGCCTGCCGCGCGCTTCTTCACGGGAAAGCGCCGGCAAGGGCAAGTGCCACCGGTCGGCCAGGTAACCCCGCGCCGCCTGATCGAGCAGCGCGTATAGCTCCTCGCGCCCTTCCGTCCGTCCGGCCTCCGCCATGCGGGCTTGGGCCGTCCGGTACGCCGCCGAAGCGCGCGCATACGCCGGGTCGCTTTCGCGCCGCGCCCGGCGCCGGGCGGCGATCAAAGCTCCGGCGAACGCCAGCGGCCCGGCAAGGACTATCAGCCACCCGCCCCATGAACGGTGGAGCGGCGCGCCGTAATCCTTCAATT
>JACQZB010000072.1 GCA_016207925.1 Nitrospinota bacterium | reverse complement strand
ACCGCGGGGGCCTCTACCCCCGCGTGGATGATCCAGCGCGTGCTCGACCGCCTTCGCCAGCAGATGCGGCCGCGCCCGGCGTCCCCGGCGGAGAAACTGCGCGGCGCGCTCGACGCGGTGGTGATCAGCAAGGTTTCCGCGGCGCTGGGCGCGGCGCTGATGGTATTCGCCAACGCCACATTGGGCGGCTACGCCTTTTCATGGGCCGCCGCTTTCATCGCCGCATGCTACATCTTCGGCATGTACGCGCTCAACCAGCTTTCCGACGCGCAAACGCTCAAACACAACGAGCCGGAGAAACTGCGCTTCTACCTGCGCCACCAGCGCGCCATCACCGCAGCGGCGGGCGCGGCCGTGGCGGCGGCGCTGGCGGCGGCGGCGGCGCTGGGGCCGTCTGCCGCGCTGTTGTATGTCCTGGCGCTGCTCATGGGCCTGGCCTACACCGTCAAGTGGCTGCCCCGCAATGAAACCTTGAGGGTGCACCGGCTTAAGGACATCCCCGCGTCCAAGGACGTATTCGTGGGCGTGGCGTGGGTGATGGTGACGGTGGTCGTCCCCGCGCTGGCGTCCGGCGGCGGCCTTTTGGAGGCGGGCGTGGGCGTGGCGGCGGTGTTCACCTTCACGCTGGTGTACATCCGCAGCGTGCTTTCCGACATCCGCGACATCCACGGCGACCGGCTGGTGGGCCGCGAAACGATCCCCATCCTCATCGGCAAAACGGCCACGAAGTTTTTCCTGGGGGCCTTGTGCGCCGGGCTTGCGGGCGGGCTGATCGCGGCGGCGGCGGCCGGATGGGTGGGCGCTTTCGGCTATGTGGCGCTGGGCGCGGTGGCCTACACGGCGCTGTACCTGGCGCTGTACCATTGGCGGGTAATCAGCCGCGGCGTGGCCTTTGACCTTGCGATTGACGGCGTATTCCACGTCACCGGCGCGCTGGCGCTGGTGTGGATTTTCATCGCGTAATCACGGGAGCGTCCGGCATGGAATGGAAAATCATCGGCTCGGTGTTCATGATGGTGTTTTTCGCCGAACTGGGCGACAAAACCCAGCTTGCCACCATGGCCTGCGCGGGGTGCGAGCAGTCCAAGATGAGCGTGTTCCTCGGCTCCGCGCTGGCGCTGGTCACCGCGTCGGCCCTGGCCACGCTGGTGGGCGCCGCCATCGCGCAGACGGTTCCCGCCGCGTATCTGAACCGGCTGGCGGGCGCTATGTTCATCACCTTCGGGCTTTTTTATCTCATCCGGCCATGAGCCAAAAACGCTGGCGCGTGGAAAGCGGCGAGTTGGGCTACGAGGAGTTGCTGGCGCTCTCCTGGGGCTGGCGCCCTTCCCTGCTGCTGCTTGAGGCAAGCCGCGCGGGAGTGTTCGACGCGGCGGCGGGCGGCTGGCGTACCGGCGATGAAATCGCCGCCGCGCTTGGCGCCAACCCGCGCGCCGTGGAGCTGTTGCTGTTTGGCCTTGCCGGCGCGGGCTTGATGAAAAAATCGGGGGCGCGCTACCGCAACACGGACGCCATTGAACGCCACTTCGTGCGCGCAAGCCCGGAGTACCGCGGCGCGATCCTGGACCTGGACCGGCGCGCCGTGAACAACTGGGGCCACATCGGCGAAGTCCTCGCGTCCGGCAGGCCCATACCCAAGCCAGAGCAGACGGAGGAGGAAAAACGCGCCTGGCAGGAAACCTTCATCAGGGCCATGGACGCCTTGGCCCGCCTCCACGTGGAAGAGGTGGTGGGCGCGTTGCCGCAAGCCGGCGGAATGCGCCTGCTGGACATCGGCTGCGGGCCGGCCACCTACCTTATCGAGTGGCTGCGCCGGGTCCCCGATGGGCGCGCCGTGGCCTTCGACCGGCCCGCTTCGGGCGATACGGTGCTGCGGCTGGCGCGAACGGCTGGGGTGGGTGACCGGGTGGAATTTATGGGCGGCGACTTTACCCTCGATACTTTTAAACACGGCGGACCATTCGATGTGACCCTGGTCTCGCAGGTGCTGCATATCCTTGGCGCGGACGGCGCGCGCGAGTTGCTCAAGCGCGCCGCGGCGGCCACGCGGCCCGGCGGAGTGGTGGCCGTGCATGAGATGGCCCTGGGGCCGGACGAACATCCCGGCGCCGCCGGAATCTTCGCCGTGCAGATGATGCTGGGCACGGCGGAAGGCTGCGTGTTCACGGACGCAGAGCTGCGCGCGCTGTTGGCGGACGCGGGTCTGACCGTGGAGGACGCGCGCCCCACCGACAACCGTTCGCGCATCTACCTCGGCCGCAAGCCGGTTTAGCGTTTGCCGCGCGAAAGGGCCTTTTTCATCGCCCAGGCGATATTGCGCCGTTCGCGCGCGAACCGCGCCAGCCATTCGCGCAACGTGACGATGCGGCAGCCTTGGGTGACGATGCCGCCTTCGGTGCAATTGTAAAACGCGGCGGGCTTCTCCCGTTTGAGCGCGCCAAAAGCCCACTCCATCCACTGCTTGGTGACGAACAGGCTTTTTTGCGTGGGCAGAACGCGGCCAAAAATATCGGCGCTGGTGACCATGTCGCCCATCTTTTCGCGGAACATTTCGCCAAAACCAGCGTCGCCGTACACGGTATGGCGGGAGTACGCGGCGCCGGGGGGATAGGAAAGGTCCTGCCCCGCGAAGGCGATAGGGTCACACCCCATGCGGAACGCCAGGTCCAGCCCCACGGAAAGCACCGAGCCGCCGGGGATCAGGTAGCCCACCTGCGGCGCCGCGCGCGCCACCTGTACCAGCGGGGGAATGTCGGGCGCGTACTTGTGGTAGAACACCACCTCGCCCTTCCATGCCGCCAGCGCCCGGGGGCTGATGATGGTGGGGGCGGCCAGCGTCAGGCTCTCCGTCCGCGCGCGGGAGAACATCAGGGCGGTCTCCGGCTGCGGGTCAAGCGTAACCACCACCGAGGGGGCGATGTCCGCCGTCTGCAACGCCGACAGGATCGTATCCACGCAGATGATCAGCGCCCTGCCCTCCGCCAGCTTCAGCAGGCGCAGGTTCTTGTCCAGCGACGGCCCCGCGCCCACCACGATGGCGGGGACACCCTCCAGCGTATCGAACAGCGCGCTGATCCGCGGGCGGCGGCTGACCTCGCCCTTAATGGCGGCGAAATTGCGCAGCCACAGGGCGCCGAAGTTGGCCTGCGTCCGTGATTTGACCTCGTAAAGCGTCTTGTCGTCCACCATGCGCGCCGCGCGCGATCAGGCCGTGTGGTTGACCCGGTCGCGCCCCTCCTTCTTGGCGGTGTAGAGGCGCCGGTCGGCGCGGGCGATCACCGCTTCGGGCGCGTCGCCTTGCTCGAACGCGCTCACGCCCAGGGACACGGTGATGCGCAGCGTCTTGCCGCGCGCGACAAACTCGTGCCCGCGGATGGCGTTGCGCGCCGCTTCCGCCACGGTCAACGCGCCGTCCAGCGGGGTGTTTTTGAGGATGATGGCGAACTCCTCGCCGCCATAGCGCGCCACGATGTCGCTCACCCGCACCGACTCCTGGGTGATCTCCGCCACCACTTGCAGCACCTGGTCGCCCGCCTGGTGCCCATAGGAGTCGTTGAACGACTTGAAATGGTCAATGTCGAACATGATCAAGGCGCCGGGCCGTCCGTCGCGGGTAAACTCGGCCACCGCCTGGCGCAGCGCCTCGTCGAAGTAGCCGCGGTTGAACACCTGGGTGAGCGCGTCCACCGACTTTTCCTGCCTTGCCAGCTCCAGATCCTGTTCCAGCCGCGCGATCTTGCGGGAAGCCTCGTCCAGACGGCGCTCGTGGTCGGTCAGTTGCGCGCGCACGGTGTTGTTGACCTTTTGTATCTCCAGCGTCTCGGCGAGGATGGCGTGCTGGATTTTCCTGATCTCGGCCAAATCGGTGGCGGCGCGGACGCGCGCGGCGTACTGGTCCAGCTTGCCGCCGAACTCCTCGCTGGAAACGGCCAGGGACCGGATGTAGCCGGTGAGCGAGCCGATGATGTTTTTAAGCTCGGCGCGTTCAGACTCGATGGTGGCGGCTTCGTTGCTTTTGCCGATGAAGAAGTTGTACAACAGCAGCGCCAGGCGCGCCGCCTCATCCGCGGAAAGATTGGCGAAGGCGTTCTGCCGGTGGGCGCGCAGCGGCTGGTAGAAGGAATAGCTTTCATCGGAGATCAAAAGCGATCCCTTGGCGAAACCGTCGAGCAACGTAACGTACGGGACCAGCGCGTCACCCGCGGGGGGCGTCTGCCCGGGGGCTGCGCCGCTCTTGGGCGCGGCTTCAGGCTTATCCCCGCCTGTGAACAGCGCGCCCAAGCCCGCCATGAACCCGCCCAGGCCCAAGCCGGCGGCCTCCTTGTCCGGCGGTTTTTCGCGCAGGCGCTGGGCTACGCGCTTGCCCAGTTCCGCGTAATCCTTCTTGAGCTGCTCGACCTGGAATATGTTCTTGGCGATCTTGACCCGCTTGCGAAGCGTCTCCAGCGCCTCCTCCAGTTCTCCGTCGCCCTTGATGTAGGCCTTAAGCTGCTCCAGGGCAAGCGCGATGAGGTCGCGATAGGCTTCGGTGAGGTTCTCAAGGTATTCGGACTTGGCCTTGTACTTCTTGAGTAACTCGCTCATGGGGTCACCACCGCGCCGCCGAGCCGCCCGGTGGGCCGGCCCCGCTCCACGGCGGCCACGCCGTTGACCAGCACATGGCTGATCCCCGTGGGATATGCGTGGGGCGCCTCGTAGGTAGCGTTGTCGGCGATGGTGGCGGGGTCGAACACCACCACGTCGGCGTTATAGCCCGGCGCGATCCGGCCCCGGCGCGGGATGCCGAAAAACTCGCAGGGCAGCGAGGTGGCCCGGCGCACCGCCTCCGCCAGCGGCATTATCCCCCGCTCGCGCACGAATTCGCCGAAGTAGCGCGGATACGTGCCGAAGGTGCGGGGATGCGGCTTGCCGATGGACAGGGGGCCTTCGGCGGCGCGCGCGCCCGCGTCGGAACCGGGCACGACCCACGGTTTTTTGAGGATGCGTTCCAGGTTCTCTGCGTTCATGCAGAAGAAAATGGCCTCCACGTCCGTGTTTTCTTCCAGCAACGTGTCGAAATAGAATTCGAACACGTCCTTGCCGCGTTTTTCCGCCCCCTGGACGACGGTCAGCCCCTCGAGATCGCGGTTTTTCTCCGTGACCACCTGCGAGATCATCACCGTCCCCCAATACTCCGGCTCCGGATGCGACAACAGTATCTCGCGCTTGAACCGCTCCCGGTCTCCAGAAGTCGAGAGCCGCGCTACCAAAGCGTCGCGTCCGCCGTCAAACGCCCAATCCGGCAACGCCACCTGCAACCCGGTGTTGGAGGCCAGGTACGGATAACGGTCAGCCATCAACGGCACGCCGTCCGCCATGGCGCCCTCGAGAATTTCAAACGCGCGGTCCAGCTTGCCCCAGTTGGCCTTGCCCGCCGTTTTCAGGTGCGACACCTGCAGCCGCGCGCCGGAACGTTTCGCCACGGCCACCGCCTCCTCCAGCGCCTCAAGGAGCCGCGCGCCCTCGCTACGGATATGGGTGGTGAATATCCGGCCCCTTTCGGCCACTACGCGGAACGCCTCGGCGAACTCATCCACCCCGGCGAAACAGGCGGGGGGATACACCACGCCAACCGACATGCCCAAAGCGCCGTGGTCCAGCCCCTCGGTGATCAATTTCCTGACCGCCTTCATCCCTCCGGCGTCCGGCTGGACGGCGCCCTCGCCCAACGCGGAGCCGCGGATGGTGTTGTAACCAAGCAGCGCGGCGAAGTTGACCCCCGATCCATTTTTAGAAAGCGCCTCGAAGTATCCCGCCAGCGAACGCCACGGCACGTCTATACCGAATTGCGCGCGGTAGTCGCGGGCGCGGCGCGCGCGCACGGCGCCGTCCATGGGGGCGGCGGCGTAGCCGCAGTTGCCCCCCACTTCCGTGGTGACGCCCTGCATGGTTTTGGAAAGCGCGCGGGGATCCACGATCAGGTAATAGTCGGAATGGGAATGGACGTCCACAAAACCTGGCGCCACCACATCCCCGCCCGCGTCAATCACGCGCCGGGCGCGGCCGGGGCTGATATGGTCCTCCACGGCGGCGATGGCTCCGCCGTCAATGGCCACGTCCTTGCGCGCAAGCGTGGGGGAAACGCCGTCGGCCAGCAGGCCGTTGGCGATGACAAGGTCGAACATCAGGCGCGTTTCGCTCGGTTAGCGTTCGGGGGCATTGTACTACGCCGCGCCATCCGGCGCGCCGGAATGTTGGGGGTAAATTTTGCGGTACAGCGCCCAGTTGCGGATGACCTTCTTTACGTACTCGCGCGTTTCGGCGTAGGGGATGCGCTCGATGAACTCGTCCTCCGGCTCCGCCGGCCCCTCGCGCAGCCACGCCTCCACCGCGGTCTCGCCCGCGTTGTACGCCGCCAAAGCCAGCGCCACGGACCCTTGGTAGCGCGCCAGCAGCCCGGCGAAATGCGTCACGCCCAAGGTGACGTTCACCTCCGGCTCGAACAGCGCGTCATGGTGGAACGGCGCGCCCCGGCGCGATTCCAACCCGATCTGCTCGTACACGCGCCGGCCGGTGGCGGGGATGATCTGCATCAGCCCTCGGGCATTGGCGGAGGAAACGGCCAACCGGTCAAAACCCGATTCCTGCCGGATAATCGCCAGCGCCAGAAACGGATCCAGGCCGCGCTCGACACAGGGAGCAGCCACCAGCGAAGCCAGGTCCGCGGGATACAGCAGGCGCCAGATTGGATCGCCAAAATCGTCCCGTACCGGCCGCGCCGCAAGCGCCTGGCCCGCCAAGCGCATGGCCTTGGCGCTGGCGCCCGCGCGCAGGTAAAGCTGGCCAAGCCACAGCGGGGAGTCCGCCGCGTCTTTCGTCCGCCGCATCGCATCGGCCTCAAACTCCGCGCGCGCCGTTTGGCCAAGTTCCAGCAGGGCTTCGAACCGCGCCAGATTCTCGCCGGCTTCCGCCGGAACCTCCCCGATGGAGAACTGGTACGTTGACGCAAGCGTGGGTTCCGTCAGGTTCAGGATAAGCGACAGCCCCCGCATATCTCCGCGTAGCGCATAGTATCCGTCCGGATGGCGGATGGCGAGCGTCCGGAACAACTCCGCCGCTTGGGCTTCGCGCCCCGTCTTTTCCAGCGCGCGGGCCTGCCAATACAGCGCGCCGCCGTCGTCGTTCACAGGATCAGTTTTGGAGTAGGACTCCGCGAACAGGGCGGCGGCTTGTTCGTACTGACCTCCCCGGTACACCGCCCACGCCAGCCGCCACCGCAGGGTCCGCGCCGCGCCGCCCTCCGGGGCAAGCGCCAAGGCGCCGCGGTAATATTCCATCGCCGCGGCCGCGCCATCCTCGCGTTCGGCGATTTTGCCCAGTGTGAACAGCGCCCGGCGGCGCAAAGGATCGGGGACACCATCGGCGGCGAGCGGCGCCAATTGCGCGCTGGCCTTGGCGGCGGCGCCAAGGTTCCAGTCAATCACCGCCATTTCATACCGCGAGGCGAGAGCCAGAGGGCTGGCGGCGTGGCGCGCGGCCAGTTCGGCGAACACCGCGCGCGCCTCGGGCCGCCGCCGGGCGCGGTTGAGCGTTTCGCCCAGCGCAAAGCGCGCTTCCGCCAGACGGGCGCCACGGTAGCCGATGCCGAGGATCCGGCGAAATTCCTCCACCGCGCGGTCATACGCGCCCGCCGCGGCGAGCGCGCGGGCGCGGTTCATCCGCATGTCAAAAGTGGCGTTGGGGAATTGCGCGCGCTGGGCGGCGGGCGCCTCACGCAATAACCGTTGCGTGGCGCGGCGGGCCTGCTCCGCGCTTTGCGACAACGGGTGGTGGTAGTACACCTCCTGGTAGCCGCGATACGCGCGCGCTGCCTCGCCGGCCGCTTCCAGCCGCTGGGCCTCGATCAGCGCGCGGCGCGCGCGGGTTTCCGCGGACAATCCGCCGGAGGGGGAAAGGTCAAGCGCGCGGCCACAGGCTGCGTCCGCAGGTTCCACGCAGGCCACGGTGAGCAACAGATCAAACGTTTCGCCGCGCGCGGGAGAGGCGGGGCGGCGCAGCAGCGTCTCCTCCAGCAGCGCCCGCGCCACTTCCCGGTCGCCGGAGGCCGCGTTGAGCCGCGCCAGGTCGTACGCCGACCAGTCGCCCAGCAGGAACGCGGCGTGGTCTATGGCCTCCAGCGCGGCGCGCGCCCCTTGCGTATCACCCGCTTCGAAGGACGACAACGCCGAACGATACAACTCCAGCGGCTGATCCTGGGCAAGCGACGGCGGAGCGCTAAGGGCGAACGCGAACGCCGTGGCGAGCGAGAAAACGGCCAACCTGATCGCCGGCAAGTATGCGCCTTGCGATTTCATCCGGTATGTCATCTTCTTTCACCGTGACCGTAACCGCCGCCTTCGCCGAACGCAACCATGTCAATTGGCGGCGCGCGAACGCTTTCGTTTCCTTGATGATGGCCTGCCGGGCTTCGTCCGGCCCCAAGGCCCCGGCAAGCTGTTGGCGTAGCGTTCGGTAGCCGATGCTTGCCATCGGCTTGGTATCATTATACCCCATGGCGGCCAGCCGCGCCGTTTCCTCGCGCCATCCGGCGGCCAGCATCCGCCCCACCCGCTCCTCAATGCGGCGGTACAGAAGTTCACGGGGAAGCTCCAGCGCCACGATCAAGGCGTCGAACGCGGGTTTCTGCGGATTCTCCCTGAACAGGCTCGTCATGGTTTGCCCGGTAGAGAGGTACACCCCCAGCGCGCGGCGCGTCCGGAAGGCGTCGTTGGGGTGGATTCGCGCGGCGCGCTCCGAATCGGCCTTTTGCAGCCGGGCGTACAGCCCCAGTTGCCCCTCGGACTCGATGATAAGGTCGAGTTCCGCTTCCACATCAGGCCCCAACCGGGCGCCGCCATGCAGGGTCTGGGTCAGCCCGCGCAGGTACAGGCCGGAACCGCCCGCCACCAGCGGCAGTTTCCCCGCGCTCCACAGCCGCCGCGCCGTTTCGCCCGCCAGATCGCGGTACATGGCGACGTTGAACTCCGCATCCGGATCCGCCACGTCAATCAGGTGATGGCGGACGCGCGCAAGTGTCTCCTTCCCCGGCTTGGCCGAGCCGATGTCGAAATGCCGGTACACCTGCACGGAGTCGGCGGAGATGATCTCCGTCCCCAGCCGCAGGGCCAGTTCCACGCCAACCTCCGTTTTGCCGCTGGCGGTGGGGCCGGTGAGCGCCAACAATGGCGGCAGGTCAGAGACCATAGGCGGCCATGAGGGATTTGAATTCATCCGAATCCCCGCCTTCATCGGATTTAAGGATCAACGGCGGCAAGGTATCCAACGCGGACTCGCCGAGCCGGGCTTCGAGCAAAAACAGGATCGGCGGACTTGCGGCGAACGAGCGGACCTCGCGCATACGCGCGGGTTTAAAGCCGTTTTGCGTCAGCAACGCAAGATATTCGTTCAGCCGCGCATGGAGCATGACCACCGTCAGCGTTCCGCCGGGTTTTAAGGTGGCCGCCGCCGCGCGAACCAAACCTTCCAGGGTCATGGCGATCTCATGCCGGGCGAGCGCCTTTTCAGGATCGGGATTAACGCGGCCGCTCCCCGCCTTGCGGTACGGAGGATTGCTGATGACCGCGTCGAACGGCCTGCCGCGGAACAGCGAAGACGCGGCCATCACGTCGCCCACGACCACTTCAACGCTCGCCCCGCCGCTTTGCGAAACATTGCGCCGCGCCAGCGCCGCCAGCCGGGGCGACAACTCCAGCGCCACAAAGCGGCGCCCTTTGCCGCTCACGGCTAAAAGCGCCGTCACCACGCCTGAACCCGCGCAAAAGTCGGCTACGGCAGCGGCGCCATGGGGTTCGAAAAAAGAGGCGAGGATAAACGAGTCGCGGTTGTACCGGTAGCCCCGGTCGTGCTGGGACAAGGTGAGCCGCTTCGCGCCATCCATACCGGTATTTTAGCGCGAAGCGCTGGCGCCCGGCCCCCTTTAAGGGCCAACAGGCGCCAGGACGATTATTCCACGGTGACGTTCACCCCTTCGGCGGGCGCTTCGCTGGCGGCCTTGGCCGTGGAGGCGGTGGCGGTCCCTTCGGCGGCGACTTCGGCGCCCGCCTCGGCGGCTGCGCGCGGTTCCGGCCGGTGGGCGTTTACCACGCTTTCCTGATTGAGCTTGGCGATGGCCTGATGGATGCGCCGCTGCTCCTCCGGCGGAATCTCCCGGATAACTTTATCTTCGGCCTTGTCAATCACCTTGACCACCACCTGGCCGCTGTCCTCGACCGAATAATTGCGGGTGATTTCCCGGCTCAACTCGGGCATAGGCCCCCGCGCGGAGTCACCGTTTTTGGGCGCGGCTTCTTCCCGCGGTTTGGCCTCCGCCGGGGCGGTGTCCGTTTTTTTCGCGGCGAATTCGCGGCTTTCCGGCGACAGGGTCACTTCCTCACCCTTGGGCTTTGGCGCGGACTGGGCGGCGCGCGGCTCCTCCTGCGGAGCCGGGCGCTTTTCGACCTGCCGTGGCTCGCTGGTTACCGGCTGGGCCGTCCTTGCCACCGCTGATGCAGCTTCCGTAATTCTCATAGCCACCCCTTCGGGAGCGCTGGTTTATTGCGCTGGTTCCCTATCTTTTCAATATGTTTACTCGCCATCGGGAGAAATTGCCACTCCACTCCCACCACCGGCCACTCCCTGGGGCCGGGGCTATCCTAATTGACGTATCGGCGGGGGTGGCTTGAACTTTAGGGGCGGACTGGAAAATATTTAATAAAAGGATAACCGGGGTTGGATCAAGCGACAAGCATTTGAAAAACCAGAGGATCAGTCTTTGGATGCCTTTTTCTTCTTACTTGGCGCCTCGCCATCGTTAAGGCGGGATAATAGCTCATCCACGGCCACACCGTGCATCGTGGCGCCCCATTCAACCGTTTCCTGCTGGCCGCCGGAGCAAGACGCGCAGCCCATGTGGTACGAGGCGAACACCAAGGCGGCGTTGGGGCTTTCCTTGAGCGCCTGGTGAAGGTTCGTTTCTTTTGTTATTTTTTTCATATCCATCGCCGCGCCAAGACGCGGAAAAAAGTTGTTGCCAATTCCTTAAGTCATGCTATCATTACGTTTTTCCTAAAACAACCGCGAACTTACGGTTTTGGAATAACGTCATGGCGCGAGTCTGCGAAGCCTGCGGCAAAAAGCCGATGTTCGGCAACAACATCAGCCACGCCCACAACGTCACCAAGCGGCGCTGGAACCCCAACCTGCGCAAGGTGCGCGCGGTGGGGCCGAAGGGCGGCGCGGTGCGCATGACGGTGTGCGCCAGTTGCCTTACCTCCGGCAAGGTCAAAAAACGCGCTTAGAAGCCCCGGCGCCTGACCACGCCCATGGTCACGTTGCGTCCCGCCCGCCAGTCCGACATCCCTTCGCTTGTGGCGTTGCTGCGCCAGCTTTTTGAGATCGAGACGCAATTCGCCTTCGACCCGGAACGCCACCGCGCCGGAATCGTGTTGATCCTCTCACGTCCTGAAATGGGCCGGATCATCGTCGCTGAACTCGATGGCCGGGTCATCGGCATGGTCAACCTCCAATTCACCGTTTCCACCGCCCACGGGACCTTGTCGGTACATATTGATGATCTGGTTGTGGACGCCGCCGCGCGCGGGCAAGGAGCGGGCGCCGCGTTGATGGAAGCCGCGCAGGTGACGGCGAAGGAGCTTGGCGCCGGAAGGATCACGGTCAATGTTGATCCGTCTAACGCGTCCGCGCTGGATTTTTACCGCCGGTTTGGATTTTCCAGCCTTAACCTGACGCGCCACGCAAAAGCGCTGTAGCGCCGCCATCCCGGCGGCCCATGGCCTGCCGGAACCGGCCGCTACAAAATCGCCTCGCGGCGCAAAGTGTGGCGAGGGTTGAAAAACCGGGTCAACGCGAACGACGTGAACACCACGGAGGTCATCGTCACCGCCGAGGCGATCATCAGCATAATGACCATCTGGTACTTGGCGGCGGTGGCGGGGCTTGCCCCGGCCAACATCTGGCCCACCATGATCCCCGGCAGATGCACCAACCCCACCGTCATCATGGAGTTGAGCGTGGGGATCAGCGCCGCGCGCACGGCCTCGCGCCGCGCTTCGGCGGCGGCGCGTTTATAGTCCCAGCCGAGCATCAACAACGTCTCGATCTCCGCTTTGCGCGCGACAATCTCGGCCCGCAGCCGGTCGGCGGCCAGCGCCCCGCCGGTCATGGCGTTGCCCAATACCATCCCGCCCAAGGGCAGCAGCACGTCGGGCCGCCACCAGGGGTCGGCCTTAAGCACCGCGCCGGTGACCACGGCGGTGGTGAATATCGTCCCGGTGAACACGCCCCACCACATCGGCAGGTAAAGGCCGGCCACCGGATTTTTCATCCGCGCAAGGGCCGCATGGGCGGCGTAGGCCAGCATTAAAAACAGCGCCGCCACGATCACCCACCATCGGTTGATCCGGAAAATCGCCTCGATCACGAAACCCATCAGCGCAAGCTGCGCCACCGTGCGCGCCGTGGCCACCGCCAGGCTTTTTTCCAATTGCAGCCCCTCGCGCACGGACAGCCACATCACCGCGGCGAACAACAGCAGCGTCATCGCCATGTCCGAAAAACCGGGATCAATAATCATGCAAGCTCCCTCCCCGCGCGCAGCGTCCGGGTGGCGATGGATTCCAGTTCGCCGGAGCGGTGGCTGTTCCATACCACCGTCACGCCCCGTTCGCGGTTCAGCCGGGCGATGGCTTCCACGAACCGGGCGGCGGAATCGGGATCCAGCGCCGCCGTCGGCTCGTCCAAAAGCAGCGCGCGCGGCTCCGCCATGATAGCGCGGATCACCGCCACCCTCTGTTGCTGACCCACCGACAACGCGGCGGCGGGACGCTCAAGCAATGCGGGATCGAGTCCCAGGCGCTGCATCCAGTCCGCCATCGTACTTTCTTCGGCGTGATTAGCGCAGAGGGTCAGGTTGTCGCGGACATTGCCCGGAAACATGATGGGAGTCTGCGGAACCATCACGGCCTGACGGCGCAGATCGGGCGGGTATATTGCTTCGTATGGCTGGCCGTCGAAAAATAATTTTCCCCTCGCCGGCTCTTCCATCATGCACAAAAGCCGCAGAAAAGTCGTCTTGCCCCCGCCCGACGGCCCGGCGACGAGGACAAGTTCGCCTTGACCAATGGCAATGCTTATGTTTTTGAATACAGCTACTTCATCGTGGCCTTCGCTTTTGGGATATGAAAAACCCACATCCTGAAGCGAGAAAAGCATTGAGTTTACGGCCACTTTTTCCGATTTCATGATGTAGTGGAAATTAGCTTGGACAAGGTGTATTTTAGGGGAAAGTGGTGTGTCATCATTTTGGCGTTGACAAATTGATGGTAATTAGCATACAGTTATAGGTAATTTTAGTATATTCGTTAATATTTACATCTATGGCATATAATGGAGATAAAATGATCTCCCCGGCGCGGGCGTATGCCTTGCTTAACGTGCATCCTGCATCCTCCCTCGAGGAGGTCAAGCAGGCGTACCGGCGCGCGGCGCGTTTGTACCATCCAGACACCAAGACCGGCTTGTCCGACGCGGGCCGGTTCCATCAAATCGTCCAAGCCTACAATACCATAAAGGCGGAGCGCAAACGGCGGGGCAAATTCGGCTCCGGCGCGGCGCCCACCGTGGAGGAACGGTCGCAATGGGGCGGGTGGTTCGCCATCCGCGCGTTTTTGAAACGTTCCACGGAGCGTTTTTTGCGTCTGATTAAGGGATCGTCCAATGGACGCGAACGGCGCCATGGGTCAACCGGCTCGCGGGCGCGCAACGCTTCGCGGGAGGCGGACCGGCGCTGGTCGCCGGTGAGCGAGTTGATCCGGCGGTTCGACGCCGCCGGTTCCGTGGCCGATCAGGCGCTGCTGGCGCGGGAGATTTTCATTAAAAATCCGCCGATGTTCGAACGCATGGCGATTGACCGCCTGGCCAAAGTGAACGAGCGGACACGGGCGGAGTTAATCAAAATCCTCGGCGAGCTAGGCTCGCGCGCGGCGCTGGAGGCGGCGGCGGGTCATCTGCTGTCCCCCAGCCGTCATGTGTGCCTTGCGGCGTACCTGGCGCTGGATGGCGCGGGCGAGGCGGGCCAATACCCGCCGCTCCGGCGTCCCCTTGCGCCATTTGCTGGAATTGGCCGGCGTCCCCGTCAGCCAGACGGCGTAAGCGATCAACCGCCAGCATCCCTGTTCGGGGCGCTGTCCTCGAGAACTAAAAGAAGGAGGTTATCGCTTTGAAAGCTTTGCGCTGACGAGCCGGTTCAGGCTCACCCCCGCTTCGGTGGCCTGGATAGTGAGTTGGCGGTGTATTTCCGGCGGAACACGAACCATGAACTTGCCGCTGAACTTTTTGGCGGATAACGGTTGCGGAATCGCCTCGCCAGTTTTCCGCATATCCTCCACCGCGCCACCGGCAACTTTACGGATGCCCCGCAACGCCCCTTCCGGCGATTTGGCCAACCAGCTTAAGGATGGAAACTCAAGACACACACCAACATATTCACCGTCTTCCCGCGACCAGGATACCCGGTACGTATAAACATCATTGGTTTTCATTTTGTTCCGCCTCCAGCCGCTCGATGGCTTTTAACACCTGCCTTACCTGATAGACTTTTGCGCGGCCTCTGTCATTTTGAATATTAACCCTCGGATCGCCACTCCACGGAATTTTAAATACCCAATGGCTCCCCTTTTGCCGCGCCGGGCCGAAATAACGCAAACACACCTTGCATAAATCCGCGAAGCGAACCCCGGCGGGGTTATTCCGCATCAGGTCAACCATGGCTTTTATATCGGCCATGTCCTTATAGTATCAATAGTGGTATCATATGTCAAACGGTTTGACCGCTGCCGGAGGCGGCGTGGCGGCCGCCGCGAATCTTCTCCATGGGAGCGCGAGTTGCGCCGCCACAAGGCCTTCACCCGCCGCTCCGGCGTCCCCGTCAGCCAGACGGCGTAGTACTATGTAAAAAATAAATACTCATTTATTGTGTCGCGGCAACAACTAGACGCCGCAATCATACTTTTTCGCGTAACAATTTTGCATGAGAAGCCTTTATATAATTTCCTAATGCTATTATGGCCAGCGTTACTCACAAATACATTGACACCTCTCCGCGCAAGCCAGCGCGCTATCTTTGAAAGCCTAACTTGATCCTCCCACCTGAAAATGTTTTCATTATATTTAACAAATCCATTGTTACTGTGCATCGCAGTATAAGGAGGATCAAAATATACTATAGTGCCACGCCCAGCATTTTTAACTGCGTCTTCAAAATCCGCTTGTATTATAATTGCCCTCCGCAACTTTTCACTAGCTTGCAACATGCCTTCCCGTTCAACGACATTCGCGCTGGGTTTCCGACCAAAAGGGACATTGAATTCTCCATATTTGTTAACCCGATACAAGCCATTGAAGCTCATTCTATTGAGATAATACAATTTTGCGGCCCTTTGATAGTCATGCTGGACTTGACGCGATCGAATGTAATAATATTCATCCTTCGAAGGGTGCCTTTGATATAGACTATTAAATAGCCGCAACGGCTTGGACCTTAATATCTGGTAAAAATTAATTAGTTCGTGGTTGAGATCAGACAAACATGCACTACCCCTAATCAGGGAGAAAAACACCGCGCCGCCGCCTAAAAATGGTTCATAATACATGCTATATCTACGCGGCAACAAAGGGGAAATAATGGGAATTAGCCATCGTTTGCCACCGGCCCAGCGCAATACGGGATCACAAAACATTTCCATCTTTGCTGAGATCAATGAGCCGTTGACGGAGGTTATACTGAACTATCATTTTTGCAGCCTCAGGATGCACGAGTGTCTGCCAAATGAGATCATCTTTTAAAATATATTCTCTGATTCTTTTCCCTGAACAGACATGAGAAAGATTTTCCCATAGACTTTCCACATTAAAACCATGCTTACGTAAAGAGTCAATTTTCAGACGATTCCAGTCATCAACTATTGTTGTAAAACAGACCGTATCCACAGGGATATAGTCAATCATTAGATCTGGTTCATCTATGGGGAAAGGAACGATTCTGAATCTATCGTGGTGAATGCCCTCGCTTAACAGCACAGCTTCAATTATCAAATACCTTTCAATGAAGCTCAAAGGATTTGAAATCTTTTCCTCTCTGTGTTTAGCTGAAGCACATGAAATACTATCTCTTATGTTATGCCGCGCTAAACCAATCCATAGTGTGCGACACCGCTCAAGGGCCCCCATGATATATTTAGTGTGTTCGTTATGTAGTGGCTGAAATCGGCCATGAACTGCACCGTTGGGGTGTAAGCTGTGTCGATCACTCAGAGCATTTTTCATAGTCAATTTCTTCGCTACTTGGATCACTCCAAAGCTTGTCAAAATAAAGCTTCATGGGGTAATAAAATGAATCCGTATCCCTATCGCTGGCTCCCTTATTTATGCATAATTGCGGTAACTGCGACCCATCACCCTCACCAAAAACGTTATAGCTCAGCAAGCATAGCTGATCATCGATAAACATCATTCTGAAAATAGGGTAATCTTTGGATTTTTCACTGGAATAATACTTTACTTGAAGGTTAATTCCATGCCTCTTTTTTTGTTCTGCCAATTTTTTTATTGATCCTTCAACTTTTCCCTCATACATCTTCTCACTAATTTTATATTTGCGGGCGGCGGTAGCGAGTTGCTGATTATTGGGACGCACTATTAGAAATTTAATTCGAACCTCATCATCTCTGTTGCATCGCTTCAGCGCTTCAGCAAATTCTGGCAAGTCCGTTAGTTTTGATGCGCCAAGTCCAAGAAAACATAGCGAGTTCTTGCACAAAGATAGCGATTTACCATAATCTAGCCCTGACTTGATGTTTACATCCGCAACTGCCAAGCCGACTCTCCAGAATTTACGCAGCGAAACATACCATAACCAGCATAAGATACTAGCCATGACAAATGTCGTAACGTATTGATATTCACCGCCAAAACGGAAATATGACATGAACGCAGGGACAATTAGAATTAGCAAAAGCATTTGGAAAATGATAATTCGTTTTTCAGACCACACCATATTCGTGTTATAACGGTTTTCTCTTAACACAGAGTTCACACACTTTGCGGCTCTAGCCCAAAGAAAATTGGCAAGCCAGTGGAATAATTTTTCAGTCATGCGAGTCAACTAGATAGCGAATAATAATCTGTGACCAATTCTCGAAATCAAGATGCCTTGCCTGGATTGTCTGCAAATTTTCCAGCTTGGCGTCAATGAGGAACCCTCGTTCGCCAATCTCAAAATTATGATTGGCAATATCGACCAAATACAGGATTCCTAAATGCTGAGTGCTAACATCTCTGCTGTCATCATACAGCAACCCAATATACTGAAACCTTAGCGGATCCTCTAATATCAATTCTTCACTCAATTCTCTACGCAAGTACGTTACAGCATCACTATCATTTTCTATTTGGAGTAGAACGGGAATATCTCCGGGATTTAGATGGCCGCCAAAACCGATAGAATATGTTCCGTGAAGCCTGTTTTCTGGAAGTCGCTTGCTCCTTTTATAGGTGATGTAGTGGTGTCGATATCTGACCACAAATAATGACACCAACTGAATAATACTTTTATTTCGTTCAGCTTCTGCCCGTTCCACGGGTTGGCAAATGTTAAATAAATTTCTCAAATTCCTGCCATGTGCAATGCTACCCGCATAATCAATGTGATTCTTTAGCAAGTTACGATCAAATGCAAGTATATCTTCGGAGAGCAGCGATTTTTTATATCGCGGAGCATGATACTCCTTAACACTTGAATCAATTGCGGGATGAGGATATTCTCTGCTATGTTTTGTATCGAGCCATGCTCTTAAACCAAAATGGCCTGCTTCCGTTCGAATAAAAAGTGATTTATCTCTTTTTCTTAAAATATCTGTTGAGAGTTTAGATTTCATTGTTTGTCCGGGGGTTTTACCTTTCGAAACTAGTATCCCCTCTCTTTTAGCGACAAGTACGATATCTTGAGGATGCATCGATGTGGCAGCTTCTGATAGAACTCTGTATGCCGCTTTTAGAAAATCACCCATGAAAACCTATAACTATGCGACGTGAAATTTGGATACCACATTATATGAAACTAACGTTGTGTTTTCAGAATTTTCTTGATAAGGATTTTCACTTCCTTGACAACTCCCTCGGCTATCCACGAAAATGGGCCTTCCGGTTCAAACGTTTACAATAAGGAAGGCAGTATGAGCGAAGCGCCCCGGTCGGAAAAAATATGGATGGATGGCCACCTGGTGGATTGGGATCAGGCCAACGTCCATGTGCTCACCCACACGCTGCATTACGGGCTGGGGGTGTTCGAGGGCGTCCGCTGCTACAACACCTCCGCCAAAGGATCCGCGGTGTTCCGTCTGCGGGAGCATACGCGGCGGCTGTTCGACTCCGCCAAGATCGTGGGGATCGAAATCCCCTTCACCGAGGAGCGGATCAACGCCGCCGTGGTGGAGACGATCCGAGCCAACAATATGAAGGAGTGCTACATCCGCCCCCTCGTGTTTTTGGGCGACAACCGGCGGGGGGTGAACCCTATCGGCGCCAAGGTGCGGGTGGCCATCGCCGTGTGGCCGTGGGGCGCGTACCTGGGCGAGGAGGCGCTGTCCAAGGGCATCCGGATCAAGACCTCCAGCTTCGCGCGGCATCACCAGAACATCTTCATGACCAAGGCCAAGATCTGCGGGGCGTATGTGAACTCGATCCTGGCCAAGGTGGAGGCGGTCAAGGCCGGCTACGACGAGGCGCTGCTGCTGGATCCGCAGGGCAACGTGGCCGAAGGCTCCGGCGAGAATATTTTCATCGTGCGCCGCGGCAGGCTCAAGACGCCGCCGTTGACCTCGGTGCTGGAAGGCATCACGCGCGACTCCATCATCACCCTGGCCAACGATCAGGGCTTGTTGGTGACG
This sequence comes from Nitrospinota bacterium, assembly GCA_016207925.1. GTDB lineage: Bacteria > Nitrospinota_A > UBA7883 > UBA7883 > UBA7883 > JACQZB01. The sequence goes on along the minus strand of JACQZB010000072.1, from coordinate 13,292 downwards.
GAGCAGTATTTCAGCCGGGACGAGCTGTACACCGCCGACGAAGCGTTTTTCACCGGCACGGCGGCGGAGTTGACGCCGATCCGCTCGCTGGACGACCGTCAGATCGGGACCGGCGGCATCGGGCCGGTGACGAAGAAGTTGCAGACGGCGTTTTTCGACGCCATCAACGGGCGCGACCCGAAATACGCCCACTGGCTTACGGTGGTGTAGGCCGGGCTTGACAGGGCGCGGCGGCGGTTCTATATATCACCATCCCCCGCGAGGGGAGTGGTGTGGGTAACTGGAGTTACTGGATATGCCGATTTACGAATACGTTTGCGAAAAGTGCCGCCAGAAGTTCGAGGTGACGCAGAAGATCAGCGACAAGCCCTTGACCCGCCATACGGAGGGCAAGTGCGGCGGCAAGGTTAAGAAGCTGATGTCGAACAACGCCTTCCACTTAAAAGGCACCGGCTGGTACAAAACCGACTACGCCAAGCCCAAAACCGGCAAGGAAGAGAAAAAAGCGCCCGCCTCCACCGAAAGCGCGTCAACCCCGGCGGAAACGAAAAAAGAAACGAAAAAGGAAGTCAAAGCCGCCGCGGAGTGACGAATTTTCCCTATCCCCCTCACCCTGCCTTCGGCCACCATCTCCCTCAAGGGGAGAAACCTTGACACGCAGTCCACGTACAAATGCAAAACTCTCCCGCCTGACTGGCGGCACGTTACCCGCGCCACAGGTACAGTCCGGTATCCCCGTCGTGGGCGCGTTCCAGCGCGGGGCCGTCCAACTCCGTGATGGTGTACTCGCAAGCGAATACAATCGTCCCTTCCGCCAGATGCCCCGCCACCGTTTGCCCCTGCTCATCGGCCAGCAAAAGGTGCAGGTGGACAAACGGCGCGCCGTCCTTCAACGACACGTTGCCCGTCCCCGCGATGATCTCCATCCCCTGCGTAATTTCCGGCAGCGTTTCGTAGCGTTTTGTCTCCTGCCGGTAGTACATCAACACGGCGCAGGACACGGCGCCCACCAGCGACACCGCGCCAGCCCGGATTTCCCGCTCGCGGCAAACTTCGTTGAGCATGTTGAGCAGGTCCGCGCCCTCGGAGGCGCGGCCCATGTGGACCTTGCGGACATCGTACTGCCGGGGCCATGGATTCATCGTGATCCTCCTTGAGATGCGGGATCATTGAGACCCGCTTCCTCGAATCCCCTGGCGCGCAGACGGCAACTGTCGCACTGTCCGCAGGGAGCGCCATTGGGCGCGGGGTCATAGCAGGACAGGGTCATGGAGAAGTCCACCCCCAGCCGCGCGCCGGACTGGATGATCTCCTTTTTCGTCATGCCGATCAGCGGCGTGTGGATGCGGATGGCGAGCCTTCCTTCCACCGCCTCCTTGATGGCCAGGTTCGCCATGCGCTCATACGCGGCGATGTATTCAGGGCGGCAGTCGGGATAGCCGGAGTAGTCCAGCGCGTTGACGCCGATGAAGATATGCGCCGCGCCCAACGTTTCGGCGTAAGCCAGCGCGAGGGAGAGGAAAATGGTGTTGCGGGCGGGAACGTAGGTGACCGGTATCCCCACGCCTACCGGCGCGGCGGGATCGGCCTTGGGTACGGCGATATCCGAAGTCAGCGCGGAGCCGCCGATGGCGCGCAGATCGAATACGATGACCTTATGCGACGCTACGCCCAGCAAACGGGCGATCTGCGCGGCGCGGTTCAGTTCGATGCGGTGGCGCTGGCCATAGTCGAAGGAAAGCGCGTGAACGTCGTACCCTTCGCGCAGGGCGATGGCCAACGTGGCGGCGGAGTCCGGCCCGCCGGAGAGCAGCCCCACGGCGCGTTGTTTATTCATCGCCGATCTCCACCACCTTGCCGCGCGTGGCGTCCGCCGCGCGGCCCACGCGCAGTTTCAACTCCGCCAGCGTCTTGCTGGTGTAAACGGGGCAGGCGTTTTCCGTGAACTTGCGCTCGTACTCCAGCGCGCGCGCCAAGCCGATGAGCCAAACCAGATCGGCGCCCACGTCCACATCCAGCGTTTCGGGCAGTATTCGCAGCGGCATGTTCATCGAACGGGCGATTTGATACAGGTTCTCCAACTCCGAACCTTGAGTGAAGACTCCCGTAAAATCCATCGGCGCCCCGGCGGGCAGCCCAATCAGGTACACCCCGCCCTCGCCGCTTGGCCCCAACGCCATGCCGGTATTGCCGTGGACGAAGGTGAACGCCTCGTCAATCACTTCCGGACGCATCAAGGGCGCGTCGGAGCCGATCATCACCAGCCACTGGCCGCCCATGCGCGCCTCGTGCCGGAACGCGGCGCTCACGCGCGCGGTGAAGGTTTCTCCCTGTTGCGGGGTGTAGGTGAACCGCCGCTCGTTGCGCGCGCCCATACCAAGCGAGGCGGCGGTTTCGCGCATCAACGCTTCGGCGTCCGGCGGCGTGAAGTGGACGGCGATGGAATGCGCCGCCGTGCGAGCGGCGAGCAGCAAGGTGTCCTTGAGGAACGCCCCGTACAGCGCCAGGATTTGCGATTCGTCCAGCGGCGTGTCCGCCATGAGCCGCGTTTTCACCTGGCCCCGGATGGGGGCGCGGGCGAAAATGATCAGCGTGTTCATGGCGCGCCGCCCGCGCGGCTATCCCTTCGCCAGCTTTTCGACGATGGACACCACCGCGTCCAGCGCCTCGCCCAACTTGCCGGGGTCCTTGCCGCCGGCCTGGGCGAAGTCGGGCCGCCCGCCGCCGCCGCCGCCCACCATCGCGGCGGTTTCCTTGATGACGGCGCCCGCCTTGATGGCGTTGGTGATGTCCTTCGTCACCCCGGCGGCCAGCACCGCCTTGCCCTCCGCGCGCGACCCGGCCACGATGACGGTGGACTTTTCGCGGTTGCGGGCATTGTCCACGAAGGTGCGGACGTATTCGGCGTCCTCTTCGCCAAGGTCGTAGGCCAGTACGGTGATCTCCCCCACCTTGCCGCGCGCGCGCGGCTCCACGGCGCCGCTGGCGCCGCCGCCGGCGAGCTTTTCCTTGAGCTTCTTTATTTCCTTTTCCAGGTCGCGGGCGCGTTCGGCCAGCTTGCGCGTTTTCTCCGGCAGTTCCACCGGCGGGCTTTTTAGCGCCTCGGCCACCGCCAGCAGTTCGCCCCGGCGCGCCATGACGGCCTCCAGCGCGCCCTCGCCGGTGACCGCCTCGATCCGCCGCACACCCGCCGCCACACCGCCTTCAGAGACGATCAGGAACAGGCCGATGTCGCCCGTGGCGCGCGCGTGCGTGCCGCCGCACAACTCCATGGAAAAGTCCCCCATGCTCACCACGCGCACCTTGTCGCCGTACTTTTCGCCGAACAGCGCCATGGCGCCGGACTGCACCGCCTCGTCCATGCCCCGCACTTGCGTGGCGACGGCGAGGTTCGCCATGATCTTTTCGTTGACGATGCGCTCTATTTTTTCAAGATCGGCGGAATCGGGCGCGGCGAAGTGGGTGTAATCGAAGCGCAAGCGGTCCGGCGCCACCAGCGATCCTGCCTGCTTGACGTGCAGCCCCAACGTCTCGCGCAACGCGGCGTGCAGCAGGTGCGTGGCGGAATGGTTCCGGCGGATGGCGGCGCGCCGGGCGTGATCCGCCCCGGCGCGGACCTTGTCCCCCACCCGCGCCGTTCCGCCGGTGATTTTGACTTTATGAACCCATCGCTCTCCGTCCGGCTTGGTGACGTCCAGAATTCTCGCGGTCATGCGGTCGCTTGCGATCCGGCCCGTGTCGCCCACCTGCCCGCCGGATTCGGCGTAGCAGGGAGTGGCCTCCAGCATGATCTCCGCCTCGGTCCCCTCGCCCGCCTCCGTGACCGGGGCGCCATTGACGATGATGGCGGCGATGTTGGTGTCCGTCGCCTCCTCATCGTAGCCGGTAAAGCGCGTGGGCGCGCCCTGGGTGTACACCGCGGCCACCTGTTTGGCGCCGCCCTTCCATGACTTGCGCGCTTCCTGGCGCTGCTGCTCCATGTGGGTGTTGTACCCTTCCATGTCGAGGCGCATCCCCGCGTCGCTTGCGATGTCATTCGCCAAATCCAGCGGAAAGCCATAGGTGTCGTACAGGCGGAACGCCTCCGCCCCGCTGATTACGGACTCGCCCTTGGCCTTGGCCTGTTCGATCATCTCGCCGATCAGCTTCATGCCGTTTTCCAGCGTGGCGGAAAATCCGCGCTCCTCCGCCAGCGTCACGCCACGGATCACCGGCAACGCCTCCGTCACTTCAGGGTAAGTGTCCTTCATCACGGCGGCCACGGTGTCCACCAGCCGGTGGGCGAACGGCTCCGTGACGCCCAGCATCCGCCCATGGCGCAGCGCGCGGCGCAGCACGCGGCGAAGCACATAGCCCCGGCCCATGTTGGATGGCGTCACGCCGTCGGCGATGAGAAACGCCAGCGCGCGGATGTGGTCGCCGATGACGCGGAAGGAGACATCGGTTTCGGGATCATTGCCATACACCGAGCCGGTGAGGCGCTCCATGTTGCGAATGACGGGCAGGATCAAATCCGTGTCGAAATTGGTTTCCACGCCCTGGACGACGGAGGCCAGGCGCTCCAGCCCCATGCCGGTGTCTATGCTGGGGTTGGGCAGCGGCGTCATTTTGCCGGAAGCGTCCCGGTTGAACTGCATGAACACCAGGTTCCAGATTTCCAGGAAGCGGTCGCAGTCGCAGTCCGGGCCGCAATTGGGATTGGGGCAGGCGTAATGCGCGCCGCGGTCAATGTGGATTTCCGAACAGGGACCGCAGGGGCCAGTGTCGCCCATGGACCAGAAGTTGTCCTTCTCTCCGAGCCGCATGATCCGTCCGGCGGGGAGGCCGATATTCTTCTCCCACATGGCCGCCGCTTCGTCGTCCTCGCGGAACACGGTGATCCACAGTTTCTCCGGCGGCAGGCCCATGCGGACGGTGACGAACTCCCAGGCGTACTCGATGGCCTCGCGCTTGAAATAGTCGCCGAAGGAAAAGTTGCCGAGCATTTCGAAAAAGGTGTGGTGGAGCGCGGTGCGGCCCACGGTTTCCAGGTCGTTGTGCTTGCCGGATACGCGCAGGCACTTTTGGCTGGAGGCGGCGCGGCTGTAGGAGCGCTTCTCCTGCCCGGTGAACACGTCCTTGAACTGCACCATGCCCGCGTTGGTGAACAGCAGCGTGGCGTCGTTCGCCGGGACCAAGGGCGCGCTTTTGACGCTTGTGTGCCCTTTGGAAACAAAATATTCAATGAATCCGCGGCGGATTTCCGCCCCGGTCAAACCTTTTTCCGCGCTACGCTCCATGAGACCCCACTGGTTGACTGCGAAGGTATTTATTGTACATGGAACGGCGCGGAGCGCCAAACGCCAATACCAGCATAGGGAGACGGGGCGGGACGCGGTTAGGCGGCGGCTCCGGACTGTTGTACGCCGTTGACCCAAACCGGTTTCGCCGCCTGATTAAGCCGGCTGAATAACCCGGCGCCACCGGCGAAGCGGGGCGCATGGCCATGGCCGCCCTTTTCCATCGCGTCCAGGAAACGCGCCCCCAACTCGCCGATGGTAAGGTTGTCCACGTAAATTCTGGGCCGCGCCGCCGCATAGGCTTTTTCGACGGACGCGAATCGTTCGAAGAATCCGGTATCCACTTCCACCGCCAGCGGCTCCCCCTTGCGCCCCGGATGGGAGAACATGATGAGCGTCCGCGCCCCATTGATCCGCGCGCTCTGGAAGCGCGCGCCGGGAATCGCGCCCGGATCCAGGCTGGCCAACGCGGCCCGTTTGACGGTCTGCACCGCCAGATCGCTGAACCCGCGCGCGAGGATCAGAACCGTCTCGCGCAAGGTTTCGGCGCTGTCCACGACGCGGATGCGGTATCCGCAATCCGGGCGCGGGGTCATCAGCCAACGGCTCTCCAGCGCCGCCAGCGCGTCCGGAGCCATCTCCGCTCCGGCGCGTTCGACTTCCACCCACAGCCGCTGCCTCATGTCGTGATACACAAAGGGGCCGTCAATCTGGAATCCGCGCCCGCACGCCTTGCAGTGGCGGATGAACAGATCCAGACTCAGCACCCGCTCCTTCAATTCCGGATAGAGGGTGACGTTGGCATGGCGGCGCGGAGCGGGGCCGCATGCCGAGCGGCACCAGGGGCATTTCACCAATACATGAGAAGCGTTGCGTGAAGTCAGGCGCATCCCTTGTCCTCCAGCCCGGCGCCGGGGATGACAATGGCGAAACAGGAGCCTTTGTCCAAGCTGCTCTCCACGGCGATCTCGCCCCCGTGCGCGGATACGATCTCGCGGGAAAGCGCCAACCCCAGGCCGTGGCCCCGTTCCCCTTCCGTGTCATGGCGGATGGCGACGCTTGAGGAATGGAACAGATACGGCGTCAACTCCGGCGGCATTCCAATCCCGTTATCAACCACTTCGATGGTATCCGGCGCGGCGCCGCGGATACGCACCTCGCCCCCGGCCGGCGTGAATTTGAGCGCGTTGCATAGAAGGTTGCTTATCACCTCCATGATCAACTGGCAATCAACATACCAGTACTTTGTGTCCGGAATTTCGTTGACCACCGTAATGCGCTTGCGTGCGGCGATATGGCGGTGCGCCGCTATCCCCGCCTCGGTCAGGGCGCGCATGGCGGCGGGCATCCGGTCAAGCTCCACCCGCCCGTTCTTGAGCCGGTTGACATCCAGCAGCCGGTCAACCATCTTGCCCATGCGCTCCATGGCGCCTATGGTGTTTTTGAACACTTCGGCGCGGCGTTCCGCGGTCATTTCCCCCCAACCGCTTTCCAGGGCGCGCAACAGCCCCAGGGTGGAGCCTATCGGCGAGCGCAGATCGTGCGCGAGCAGGGCCACGAACTTGTCCTTCAACTCCACGCTTTTCTCCGCCCGCGCCGCGGACTCCATCAGCGATTCCATCATTTTCGCGCGCCCGGTCACGTCGCGGGCGATCCCCTGCATCGCCACAACGTCGCCATGGATGTCATGCGCCAGCGAAAGCGCGATCTCCAGCCATACATACCTCCCGTCGCGGGCGACAAACCGGAAAGTCTCGCACTGTTCTTTCAAGCAGCCTTGTATCCAAAATGTGGAAAACCAGTCGCGGTCGCGCGCTTCGACGATCTCCAGCCACAACGAGGGATTGCGGTAATGATCCTCGGGCGAGTAACCCAGGACACAGCCGGACGCGGCGCTGACATAACTGAATACCGGTATTGGCGCGTGCTGGTAGTGAAATATGATATCCGGCGCGCGTTCGACAAGCTCATTGATATTTAACACCCCGGCTCCTGTTCCCCGCGCTTGCGGCGACAAGTTCGTGGCCATGCCTACATTCCTCCCGAACCGATAAAATAACGCGTTACCCACCCGCGCCTCACCAAGCACGACGGATAGCCACGATCAGCGTCTCAAAAACCTATTGATAAACAACGCATTCCTGTTTCAGTCCTTCAATGTAACCCATCACTGTTTCTTGAAACAAATTGCCGTACTATATCAAAGCACAAAATGAGCCATGAGACGATGGAATAGCATCTACCTGAAAATACGAGCGTTAATAAACAGTAAATCGTGACGGTTTTTCACCCGCGAAACGATGTGTCTTGTTATTGCAACATTAAAAACGTGATAGCGAATTAACTGCAAACAAATCATCATGTAGCATTTCAATAACTAGCGTGCTATTCATGCGACACCAGTATTCTTTTATTATCAATTTCATTGTTTGCTTATTGTTTTCAATAGTTACGAAATAATTCATCCGCTAAATGGGGCTAGATCGGTTTTGGGGGTATGGTGTGTGGACATTACACCAGAGGATGAATTATTATTACATTAGAGATTGGTTGAGGCTAGTGATGCCTACTATTGAAGGTGTTTCGGTTTATACGCCGCCGCCGCCCATTGCGCCGGTCGAGGGGGCGCCTGCCCAGCCGCCGCCGGAAGAAGCGCCTCCTGTCCAGCAGTCGCCGCAACCCACCCCGCAGGGAAGCAACAATCCCGTGGTGGAGCAGGAGATTGGCGGGTCGGTGAATATCGCCGTCTAACCGCGGCTTATAGCAGTTCCTGCCTGGGGGCGACGTTTTGTATCACGAAGCGGAAATGGTAGGTTTTCCATTCACCGCGCGCCTGCACGGGAATGTCCAGCCCGAAAGTTTTACCCTTGTTGTCGTAAGCCCTGTCGTCAAAGAGATTAAAGAGGGGGTACAGATACCAGGTCCAGGTTTCCAGTTCCTCGACGTTGCGGGCGGGGGCCGCGAAGTCGCGGATTTCCTGCCCCGGGGCCAGCGTCTTGGGCGGGGGCGCGCCGCGGCCGGGCGTAAACAGCGAGTCCATGTTGGCCGCCTGATGCCGCCCTCCGTCGGTATGCAGGTATTCGGCGCGGCTCCAGTCGAGCGTCAGCGGTTGGCCGGAAAGGTTCTTGAGCATGAAATGGATGCGTTTTTCATCCAGCCAGAAATTGATGTCAATGTTTTCGTCGGTATAGCGTTTGGCGGCGGCGGGGGCGGGGCTGACCAATTCGTACTGGTTCCAGTAGCGGTAGGGGGACACGCCCGACATGCAGCCGCCCAGGGCCAGCAGGGCAAGGGCAAGAACCGCGAGCCTGGTTTTCACCGCGCCGCTCCCTGGGCCATGGCCATGACGTTGGCGGTGACCTGGGCGATGTCGCCCACGTCGCGCCCGTAGCCGTCGGCGCCGATTTCCTCCGCGAAGGTGTGGGTCACCACCGCGCCGCCCACCATCACCTTATAGGGGAGCGCGCGCGCCTTCACCTCGTCCACCACCACTTTCATCTGCGTCATGGTGGTGGTCATCAGCGCGGAGAGGGCGATGATATGCGCCTTGTTCTGTTTGGCCGCCGCCAGAATGTCCTCCACGGGCACGTTCTTTCCCAAGTCCACAACGTTATAGCCGAAGTTGGACAACATGATAACGCAAATGTTCTTGCCAATGTCGTGTATGTCGCCCTTGACGGTGGCGAACACGATGGTCCCCTTGTCCTTCCGGGCGCCGCTGGCCGCCAGCAGGGGGTCGAGGATGGCCACGCCGCGCTTCATGGCGTCGGCGGCGGCCACCAGATGGGGAATGAATTTTTTGCGCTGGGCGAACAGGTCGCCCAGGTGGCGGATGGCGGGGGTCATCACGTCCATGAACAGCGCCATGGGGTCGTGGCCTTCGGCGAGGGCCTGACGGGTAAGCGGCTCTATCGAGTCCTTGTCCCCCTCGGTGATGGCATGGCCGATCTTGCCGGTGGTGGTGGCAGGGGCGGCGGCGGGGGCGGCGCGTTGTGGGCGGCGCGTTCCTTCGCGCCCTCTTCCATCATGTCAATGTACACCCGGCAGCCCGGATCGCGCCCGCTGAACAGCGAGGCGGCGGCCACCGTCCGGTTGATCTCCTCGCTTAGGGGATTGACGATGGCGGCGTCCAGCCCCGCCCCCATGGCCATGGCTAAAAACGAGCTGTTGATCACCTCGCGCCGGGGCAGGCCGAAGGAGACGTTGGAGACGCCCGCCATGGCCGGGCAGCCGAACTGGCGGCGGACCTCGCGGATGGTGTCCAGGGTCTGGCGCGCGCCGTCCTGCATGGCGGAGACCACAAGCGCCAGACAGTCGAAGATCACCCGGTCGCGCGGCACGCCGTGGTCTTCCAGATAGCGCAGGATGGACTCGGCGATGCGGAGCCGGTCCGCGGCGCGCTCCGGGATTTCGTCCGCGGCCAGAAGCGCGATGACGGAGGCGCCGTAGCGCTTGATGAGCGGGGTGACCTGCTCGAGGCGTTCGCGCTCGCCGTTGATGGAGTTGACCAGCGCGCGGCCGGGGTACAGTTGCAACCCCGCTTCAAGGGCTGTGGCGTAGGAGGAGTCAATCACCAGCGGCAGGGGGGTGACATTTTGGACGGCGACGATGGCCTGCCTCATGCGCGCGGCCTCGTCCACCAGCGGCACGCCCACGTTGACGTCCAGCGCGGCGGCGCCCGCTTCGTACTGGGCGCGGGCGTCGGCCAGGATCATGTCCATCCGGCCGTCGCGGATGGATTCGGCGAATTTTTTGCGTCCGGTCGGGTTGATTTTTTCCCCGATTTTAACGAAGGGGCTGCCCTCGCCGATGGGGACGGTAAGCTGCCGGCTGGTGATGGTCAGCGCGCGGGGGATGTCACGGACTTTCGGTTTCACACCGGTCAGGGCGGTGGCCACCATGCGTATGTAGTCCGGCGTGGTGCCGCAGCAGCCGCCCACCAGGGCGGCGCCCGCTTCCACAAAGGGGCGCGCGTGGGAGGCCACATTCTCCATGGGCATTTCGAACACGGTGACGCCGCCGCGGTTCACCGGCAGGCCGGCGTTCGGCTCCACCATGACCGGCAGCGCGGTGGCGGCGGCGATGCGCTCCACGATGGGGAGCATCGCTTCCGGCCCGGTGGAGCAGTTCACCCCGATCACATCCACGCCCAGGCCCTCGAGCACGGCGGCGGCGGTGACAGGATCGGTTCCTGTATCGGTGACGCCGCCTGCGTTGAAGGTCATCGAGGCGATGAGGGGAACGGCGCCGCGCAGATCGTTGGCGGCCACCACGGCGGCCTTGATCTCCATCAGGTCGAACATGGTTTCGATGACCAGGGCGTCCACGCCCGCGCCGAGCAGGGCGCGTATTTGTTCCGCGAATATGCCCACCCCTTCGTCGAAGGATATTTCGCCGGTGGGGGCCATGATACCGCCCAGCGGGCCGATGTCGCCGCCGATAAACGCGCCGGGGGCGGCGCGCCGCGCCAAAGCGACGGCGGCCTTATTGATGTCGCGCAACTTCCCGTGCGCGCCGTAATCCGCCAGGCGCAACCGGGAGGCGCCGAAGGTATTGGTGAGGATCAACTCCGCGCCCGCCTGGGCGTATTGGCGGTGGGCCTCTACAATGGCGTCCGGATTTTCAAGGTTCCACAGGTCGGGCGCGTGTCCCGCGGGCAACCCGCGGGCCTGCAACAAGGCCCCCATGGAGCCGTCCACGATCACCACGCGCTCGCGCAACGTCTTGAGCAGGTTCATTACTCCTGGCTCCGCTTCCAGCCGATGATGGCTGATACCGATTTGCGCGGCAACATGATGTTGGTCTCCGTGAGCCGTATGCCGATACGTTCCGCTTCCACCAGACGCAGCGCCCGCGGTTGATGGGAGAGTTCCCAATCGCCGTAACCGGGCGAAAAACGCATGGTGCGCCCGTACCCGGCGCGGCGGATGTCCGCCTCGATGCGTTCGTCCACCCGTTCGGCCATGTAATCCGCCATCAGCCCGCCCACCATCTCCAGCGCGTAACTTTCCGTAAGCTCGCCCGCTTGCGACAGGCGCTCCACCTCGGCCTCCAACTCCGGGCCGATGGTACAGGCCAGCAACGTGGCCCTGTCACATCCGCCCAACAGTTTGACCATGTGCGCGCCGGTGAAAAGGTCATCCGTCCCCGCGCCGCGCACCGTATTTCCCGCCACCCCTTCGAGCTTGAAGGAGCGGTACACGCCGCGTCCGCGTACGAGCGTATAGCCGCGTTCGATGGCGCGGCGGATCGCTTCGGCCAGGGGGCGCTCCTCTATCTCATCGAGGCTGGCGGCGCGGGGAATCCGCATCTCCCGAAGCACGCGGACGGGTTCGATGGTGAAGGGTATGTTCTCCAGAACCGTCGCTTTTTCCACGTGCCCTTTTCGCTTGCCGAACGCACATTGTAACGCATTTTCCCGCACGGCGGAGCGCATAAACCCGCTAGAATATGGTTTTCACGCGGGCCGCCCCCCGGGCTGGCCGAATCACATGGAGAACGGATTGTGAGCGACCGCATCGAATGCGTAAAAAGCGCGCTGGGCAACGGCCTGCGCGTGTTGACCGCGCCCATGCCCGCGGCGCGCTCGGTGACCGTGATGATCATGGCGGGGACGGGCAGCCGGTACGAGGACCGGCGCATCAACGGCATATCGCACTTCATGGAGCACATGTTTTTCAAGGGCGCCAAGCGGTATCCTGACGCCATGGCGGTAGCCTCCGCCATTGACTCGGTGGGCGGCGTCTTTAACGCCTTCACGGGCGAGGAGAAGGTGGCCTACTTCGTCAAATTGTCCGCCGCGCGCAAACAAACCGCCTACGACGTGCTCTCCGACATGCTGCTGAACAGCAAGTTCGAGCAGGCGGAGATAGACCGCGAACGCGGCGTGATCGTCGAGGAAATCCGGATGTACCAGGACGACCCGATGAGCAAGGTGCAGATGGATTTCAAAAGCCACTTTTTCGGCGACCAGCCGCTGGGATGGGACATCGCCGGGCCGGAGGAGGTGATCCGCTCGGTGACGCGCGATGACTTTATCACCTACCGCGACCTGCACTACCCCGCCGACAACTGCGTGGTGATCGCCGCCGGGGGCGTGACCCACGAGGAAAACCTGGAGTTGGCGGAGCGACACTTCACCTTCACCGCGCGCCGCCCCAAGGAATCCGCGGCGCCGTACCGGCCCCAGGATGGCGTCCGCAGCCGGTTGACCCGGCGCGAGATCGAACAATCCCACTTTGTGCTTGGCTTTCCCATCCCCGGCGAAACGCATCCCGACCAGCCGGCGCTCAAGGTTCTGGTCAACATTCTGGGCGGCACGATGTCCTCGCGGCTGTTCTACCAAATCCGCGAGCGGCGGGGCCTGGCCTACTACATCCGCGCGTCGCGCCAGGCGTACACCGACACGGGCGCCCTTGCGGTGAGCGCCGGAATCAACGTGGAGAAATTGGGCGAGGCGCTGGCGCGGGTGATGGACGAAATCCGAAAAATGGCGGCGGAGGGCGTCACGGACGAGGAATTGAACCGCGGCAAGGAGAACATCAAGGGGAAGATTGATCTTTCCACCGAGGATTCCATGAGCCTGGCGAACCTTTTCGCCGGGTACGAGACGCTGTACGGCAAAATCAAGACACCCGAGGAGATCGTCAACGAAATTGACGCGGTGACCATGGACGCGGTGAACGATGTGGCGCGCCGCTACCTGAATCCGGCCAGGGCGCGGCTGGCGGCGCTGGGGCCGTATGAAAGCGTGGAGCCGTTCGATCGCGCGCTGGACGGATAGCCGTGCGGCGCGTCCTGTTTGTATGCACGGGCAACCTGGCCCGCTCGCCCATCGCGGAGCGGCTGCTGCAGGCCAAACTGGCGGCGCTGGGGGTGGATGACGTGGACGCAGGTTCCGCCGGAACAATCGCCGGTGAAGGGAACCCGCCCGCCGGGCAGGCGGCGCTGGAAATGGCCGCGCGCGGGTTGAGCCTTAACGGCCACCGGTCGCGCCCCCTGACGCCCGCATTG
>JACQZB010000071.1 GCA_016207925.1 Nitrospinota bacterium | reverse complement strand
GCGTTTCAATCCTCGCCCGGTCCGAAGACCGGGCGCAACATAGCGCCCGGCGTAGAGGTCACGGACTACGCAAGTTTCAATCCTCGCCCGGTCCGAAGACCGGGCGCAACGCCACAATCAATGGGTTTGGGTGGTTTTGGTGAAGTTTCAATCCTCGCCCGGTCCGAAGACCGGGCGCAACACTACATACTTTATATCACCGTTTTTACTTTCATTAACTTCTTTCTGGCGCGAATCCGGTATTTCCGTTCTGGTCGCGGCGCAGATTCCGTCCATGTGTTTTCCAAATCCTTGTATGTTCATCAAGTTAGACTCCGCGCGAACCTGCCGGGGTTTTTCCTTCGCTTGGGGTTCGCGCTAGATCACAAGGGGATCCTCGAAGCTTATGTAGGTATTCAATCCCAGGCATTCCACGCACTGCTCGCGGTCCCCATGGAGCCGGTACACACGCAAGCTGTCGGTTTTGGGATCAATGATCTTCTCCGCCGCGATCATGAATCGCTCTTTTTCCTTTTCATTCACGGTCAGCTCAAACACGGACAGTTGCACGCGCTGACCGAACCCTTTGCACAGGTTCGCCATGCGCCGCAATCGGTTCCGGCCCTCCTTGGTCTCCGTGTTCACATCGTAGGTGGCGATAAGATTCATGGCTCACTTGGGCATGAATGGTGTGTAGCTCGCCACGTCGCCGCGCAGATAGCGGGCCAATATTCTTGCTTGCAGATGCGGGATCAAACCGAGCGGCACTTTGCGATCCAGGGTGGGATGGGTCAGTTCCTCGCGCTTGCATTCCTGATAAGCGATGACGACTTTTTTCCGTCCCGGTTCGTTCAGTGTCACCGATCCGCCTTCATGACGGGTGAAATCGCACGCCGTCACCGTGCGCAGATTGACCAACGCAAGGGCAAGGCGGTCGGCGATGGGCGCACGGAATTCTTCCATCAAATCCAGCGCCAGGGAAAACCTGCCTGGCCGGTGGGCATGGAGAAACCCGACTTGCGGGTCCAAGCCGACGCCTTCCAAGGCGGAGGCGCAATCTCCCGCGAGCATCGCGTATAGAAACGACATGATCGCGTTCATTGGATCGCGCGGAGGGCGGCGGTTGCGTCCGTCAAACGTGAAGGCGCCGCTGTCCGCCTTGACCATCAAACCGAACGATTCAAAATACGCGCGGGTGATTTCGCCTTCCATGCCGCGCGCTTCGTCCAGGCTGGCCGCCTTTTCCAGCGATGGAAGACGGTAGGCAATGAACTCGGCGGTTTTCCGGAGATGCCCGGCGTTTGCCGGTTCGTTGGCGTCGCGTGCGGCGCGCAGAAGCATCTGCCGGGCGTTCTGCCCCTTGCCAGCGACGAACATGCGCGCCACGGCCAATGCCGCCTCCGCATCCGTTGAGCGGCGGAATTGCTCCGCGCGCAGCAGCACATTGCCGCTGACCGGCCCTTTCATGCGCGCCTTGAACCGTCCGTTGTGAGTCATGAACACCAACGAGCGGTCCTCCTCCGCCAGACGATGGATGAGAAAGGGGCTGACCAGGACGTTGCCGAACACCATCACGCCGCCGATGTGGAGTAGCGGCACTTGAAGTTTCTTCTCCTTTTCAACTTCCACAACAATGGTGTCGTGGTCGAGCCGCAGATACGCTCCCTCGGTCATGACGTACAGGGTGTTGAGGATGGGTTCCATGGCTTACGGATCCGGCAGGGGCCGAAATGGGTTGACGGCGAGCGCGCCGATCATCTCCGGCATGCAGATGGTATGCAGGGAGCATTCACGGCACCGCTTGTCGTTGAAGGGAAGGGGGATGGCGGATGAAGTGAGCAGAACGCGGGTTTCCCGGATCACGCGCTCCGTATCGGCGCGAAGCTCCGGTGTAAAGTCCACCTCGCGGCGGCGGCGCGAGGAGAAATAATATACCGCGCCACGCGGAACGGTGTGCCCAGTCATTTCCTCCAGACACAGCGCCTGGGCGCACAGTTGGGCGGCGTCGGCGGCGAACGACTTCTTCTTTATCCTGCCGTGCTTGTACTCAACGGGGTACGGCGTTCCGTCGTCCGCGAACTCCACGAGATCGGCCTTACCGATCAGCCCATACCGTTCCGACCAAATGGGCAGCGAGCGTTCCACGCGGATGCCTTCCGTTTCTTCAAGGCCGCCCTCGTCCACGCGCTCGTGAACGTGGCGGCCCCGGAGGGTGTGGATATTTTCGTCGAACACCTGTTCCACGTGTATCAACGCGCACTGGCGCGGGCAGTACACGAAGTGCTGGAGCGCGGAGACGGGGATAAACTCCGCCTCCGCCCAATCGGGTGTCATTTTGCGCTCCCGCCAAGCAATGAGCGGGATCGAATCGCGGTTCCATCGAATACGGTAAACATCCCAAAGAGGGTCTCCGGCTTTTGGGCAATCCGTGTTAACCACGCCGCCGGATCCCCCGGGCGGTACGAGGGAACACGCAGCAGAATAGCCGCGGGAGGAGGAGGCAACCCACGCGCGAAAAGCAACTCCCCATAATCACGGTCAAACGTCACCAGAAGGCGTTTTTCGGACACCGGCAAGGCAATGACGGCAATGTCATTCATCCCGGCGCGGCCTTCGGCCACGGAGAGCACATCCCAACCCATCGCCCGCAGGCGAGCGACGGAAGGCGCCGGGAAGTTCTCGTTGACCAGCAGCCGCACGCTCATGCCGTGAGCTTGCCAACGGCGATGAAGTTTTCCTCCTTGAACAACTCGGCGGCGAAGGTTAACGCGGCCAGCGCGTCCTCACGGGTTAGATGCGGGTAAGACGCGAGAAGCTCTTCCATTGACCATCCGTCCGCGAACCGGTCAAGGATCAGTTCCACGGAAATCCGCGTGCCTTTGATGACTGGCTTGCCCACCAGCACGGCGGGGTTCACTTCGATGCGCTCTCGCCATTCCATATCAGCATTTTCTTATCAAGGTCACTCCAGGCGCGGCTTGCCGGCTTTCACCCGGCCTTAGGGGGCCGCCGTCCACGCTAATATTATAATCCTCAAAGTCGCGGGGCACGGCGACTCCATCCTTGAGTTTGGGATCAATGCGCGGGAACAAGTCGCTGGCGTGGGCGTTACCAAGCCCCGAATCGTGCTTGAACACATACAGCCCGCGCGCGGACATCATGCCCCGGGCGGCGGAACGGTCATGCTCGAACATGTTGCAAAGCGCTTCCCAAAGAAGGTCGAGGTCGTCGCCGCCAAAGCCTGTTTGGTTCGCCAGATGGGAGGAGATGAAACCATGGGCGCGATACAGGCCGTAAGGGATGGTGAACTTGCGGCCCATGGTACGATTGTCACCGCCTTGTTTTTCGGCTTCCGCCTCGGTAGCCACCGCCATCCGTGTGATGGAGTGCTCCGAGGCGACAATCGGGTCAACGGAACGGCCGAAGGTCACTTGCACGGGGCCGCGCACCTGGCCGCAGTTAACACCCGTGGACATAACCGCGCCGAAGGTCCGAACATCATAGAAGTTCTTGCACATCCACGCGCGAGCCTCATCAACCTTGTCACCGCCTTTTCTCTTTTTCTCATCGGCTGAAATATCCACTCCAAGCGCCTGATACGCCCGTTCATGTTGTTTATTCAGAATCGCTTTTTCCTTTACGTAAATCTCGTGAGGCGGCTTCTCCTCGTGCTTAAGGCCAACATAATTCCTCACTTTGCGCTTAAGGCACACGTCGGTGACCAGGCCGCGCCCGGTTTCCGCGTCCACGCGGGGGAGGTTGCCTGCGTCCGGGTCGCCGTTGGGGTTGCCGTCCTTCACGTCGAAAAGATACACGAAATCGTAGCGGTTGCTGATGGCGCTCATGCTTTTTCCCCTTTCAGTTATTCGGCGTTATCGCCGGTATTTTTGCCTTTGAAGAAATCCTGCCGCTGGTGGTAATAGCCGATGGCGAACCGGCCCTGGTCCTGCAGAGAAAGATGGCTCGGAAATCCATCGGATGATATCCCGTCGGTTATCGAACCGATCAGCCTCTCAAGGTTTACAGCCCGCCCCCTGTTCTCCAGCTTGGATACGTGATGATTCTTGAGCCGCATCAAAATCGGGAACGCCGTTGATGGCGCGGCGGAGGCCGAGCTGTAATACCTGTCCCGGATGGTGGCGTTGATTTTCGGGTTGGCTTCCTCCTGCGCCTTTTCCAGTACCGCGAATAGCCTTCCCAGCCGGTATGCCTGGTTTGTGTTGCTTTCATCTAATGACACGGTGAGTTCCTCCTTTCCAGAGTTTCGATTGATACATGCTTTGATAAGCGCGGCGCGGGGATAGTTGACATTGGGAATTGGTTTTCCCGAGTTTTTGTCCTTTAGGGCTTGCTCGGCCCGAATACGGCGGATGGCCGCCTGTAACAACGTGGCAGGGTATGGCGACCCGGCCAGAATCGCACGCATGACGTCGCCGGCGAGGTTGGGGGGTATGTTATCCGCTTTGCCGAGGGAAGCGGTATTCACCAGTAGGCGGAACAGCGAAAGATAAGGCGATTCCTTTGGCCCATGAACGATTTTGAGTTCATCGAAATACTGCCGGAAGCGCCCGGCCATCTCCGCCACCGTTCCCCCGTGCCAGAACCGGATGCTGATGCGGGATGCGTTGGGGGCCAAACCCAGCACATAAAAGCGTGTGTTAGCGCTATCGGTAGAAAAAGCGCCGGATTGAACGCTCCGGTACAGGCTTTCCACCGCTCTTGTATTACAGTCGGGGTCATCCTGGGGCGGCTCGCCAAATAAATCGGGGAATGCGGTTTCCATTTCATCCGGCCTTTCCGCCCAGAACAACGTGGAGGCGTCGCCGACCTGGAGGCGTTGCTTGCTGTCCCTCCCCAACAGAGCGTTGAGCGCCGTGGTGTATGCGAACGTCGCTGCCTTGCTGGTAGGCGCATTATCGCCCTGGCGGCCTTCTTTTCCGTAAGACTCAAACGAGCGCTGGTTGAAAGAGACGATGTTGGCGCCGGAGGGCTGCGCGCCCCACACACCCTTGATGGATGGATGGAGGCGCTCGATTTCCGACAGTTCTCCGCTGACAAGGCAGACTCCCCGGGCGGTTTCTTCATCTTCTGTGCCGGGGGGCGGCGTCATGGAGATATGCGTTTCCCTCTCTTCCGTGGAAGGGGGAGGTGAAGCCGTGGGTTTAACTTTTCTCTGCAATGCCTGGATAACCGAAGGCCGTTGACACACAAGATCGCTTTCGGCATTAAGCCGGAATGTTACGTTAGGATTGGACGAGCGAATCTCATTCCAATTTTCAGCATGACCTTCCAACTGGCCAAGAGGGATGCTTTCGCAGAACTTCAAAACGGACAACACACCAATATCATCCACAGGCGCCTGGCTTTTAATCTTGTCAACAAACGCCTTATGCATTTCCTCTAATCGAGCAAGATAGTCATCTTCCTTGCCCTTTCGTTTCCGATCCTCAAGTTTCTTGGCATCCGGAATTTTCAAGACATATTCAGCATTGCCCCAAAGCAGGTTGGCTGCCACATTTACGGATTTTTTCTCGCCCAGCGGCACAAGAAATGATTTGGCTCGTTTTTTCTTCCCGTCTCCAGAACGCGTATCTTCAATCTGAACTAATCTCCCCATTGAATCGATAACGATAACAAAGGGGATTTCCTTGACCTCAAAACCTTCCGGGGCCAAGGCGCCATCTGAATCGCTGGCCTTGCGGTCGTAATATTCCTTGAGCGCTTGAAGTATCATCCCCGTACCTCCTCGCTGTTCCAATCTGGTATGTTGACCATGCCGTTCTCCATCCTGGCGTTGAAGAAACGCGGCATGGGATCGGCGGGATTGGTGAAATCCATGTCGTACAGCATCCAGCCCAGATGCCGCGTTTCGTTGATGGGCGCGGCAGGGTGAGCCTCGGGATTTTCAATCCACTTGAAATCACATGAGAACTCGCGACAACCAAGATACGGCTGGTTGACGCACTGCCCCTTTTGGGCGCGGCGTTCGAACATGTTCATGAACTTTACATCAGTGTTGGGCTGGCGATGCAGCGGCTCTTCCCCGGCGTCCTGCACGACATTGACCAGATGCGGATAATTTTGGCGATGGACGCCTTCCTTGCCTGTCATTTCAAAATGAGCGTGGAGCCGGTACTTCACGTCGCGTAAAAACAATCCGGCGCGTTGCTGGCGGTCGTCCTCCACATATAGCCCAAGATCGCCGCTACCGCTGTTCATGGCGGACTTAACATTGCTGATGGATACCTTGCTCGCCACCTCGTTGCGCCGGACCGACGTCCAGCGAATCGGCTTGAGCACTTCAATTTTGGTTGGAACCCATTTGATCGCCGGTTTCCACAGGATGGATTCGAATACTGCGCGGGTGGCTGATGGAGTGATCACATCATAGCTCACACGCTCCACTTTCATTTCGGGTCTTGTAAAGCAAGCATAGTCGCCCGCGACTTCCAGACAGTAGCTTCTTGGCATGGTTCCCCCCCTCCGTTATTCAACGCAACAGATTTTCCGGGTCAATCGCATCCGTGTCCGGCAGCGACAGCCCGATACGCTTATCGTATAACGTTGTACTGACTTGAGCATACATTCCGGCCGCGATTTCCGCAATGTCCCCGTCATCCAATAATCGCTTAAATTGATAACGATAAAGGGAGACGCAATAACGCTGGAGCTTGCGCAGCAGCCAGCGTTCCGGCCCTTTGCTTTGCAGAAGATCAATCAATTCCTTGCTTTTGCCGTTATAGCGGACAAATACCGCTTGGGTATCCTTGTCATCAATCAGCCGGAACTTCTCCGCGGCTTCGCGGAACTGGACTTCCCCACGGTTATCTGGCGTAAGCAGGCTTCCAATATCTTGTTTGTCGAGATTGGGTTTATCGAAGAACCTGTCGAAATATTTCGTGAACAGACTCCGTTCCAGAGGATCACCGGTATTGCCGTACAAAACATCCTTGGCCGCATCCTCCCCGAATCGCAACAATCCATTGGGCGACGGCTTGGGCGGAACAAAGACCACAACCTTTCCCTTATCCAGCCCCCCCTCCCGGTTGCACCGCCCCGCCGCTTGGGCAATGGAGTCCAACCCCGCCAGCGCGCGATAGACCACCGGGAAATCCAGGTCAACGCCTGCCTCCACCAGTTGAGTGCTGATGACGCGGGTGGGAATACACCTTTTCAAACGACGCTTTATGTACTTGATAACCAGGGATCGGTGCGCGCCGCACATCAGCGCCGAAAGGTGGATCGTCCCCTCCGGCATGCGTTTCCACAACTCATAACAATCCTTGCGGGTATTGACGATGGCGAGAACAGATTCATGGCCGCATAGCTGCTTGGCCAGCTCATCCCACTTGGAGGGGATACTAAAATCTGGAAGCGGCGCCACATCAACCCGCTCCAATTCCTTATAAAGCGAATCCACGTCTTCCATAATCTCGCGGACATTATTCAATCCACGCCTTTTTGTTTTGCCGAAAGTATCCTTAAGCGTTTTATCCAGGGCTGGTTGCGTGGCGGTTGACAGGACAACCGTGACACCGTAATGGGCGGCAAGAAGGTTTATCGTATTAATTATCGGGTGGAGAAACTCTGGCGGTAATAGCTGCGCCTCATCCAGAATAACCACGCTGTTTACGATATTGTGCAATTTGCGGCACCGTGAAGTTCTGGAAGCGAATAGCGATTCGAACAATTGTACGTTGGTGGTGACGATAAGCGGCGCGTCCCAGTTTTCCGAGGCCAAACGGCTTTTAGTGGTTTCTTTGTCAGATTCAAAATTGCTGTGATGCTCGACGACTGCATCGGGCAAAGATTTGAACACATCACGAAAAATATCCGCGGTTTGTTCGATTATGCTGGTGTAGGGAATGGCGTAGATGATCCTGCTCTTTCCATGTTCGATGGCGTGATCCAGCGCAAAAGCCAGGCTGGATAACGTCTTGCCGCCGCCTGTGGGCACAGTGAGGGAAAAGATACCAGGGGCTTCCTTCGCTTTGGCCCTGCACTGGCGCAACACATCGGCTCGAACATTGTTCACCGTTCTCTTCTCCGCCTTGATTGCCACACTCTCCATGTGGCTATTAAATACCGGAAGCATTTGTTCAAGTGGTGGACACCCTTGGCGGGACTGCGCCTTGTCCTCGTCCATGAAAGCTTCGGTATCGAGAAAGTCCGCATCCACAAGGCAGGAAAAAAGCATCCGTATCCACAAGGCGAAACCTGCGCTTCCCCCCTTGCAAGGTTCGGCGGGCTTGGCTTGATTCAATATTTTTGCCGGCAACGGTTTTTCAAGAACACGTTTGAGAAGTTCTGGCTTGTCGAGGCGGACGGACAAGGCTTTGCCCCCGCTATCCGCCGAACCCCAATCCGGCAGCCCTGCATGATGCCCGGCGATCAGGTAGGCAAGTATGCGACCAATATCTCCGTACCGTTGGATGGCATGGATTGCTCCCGCCGTGGAGTGATCAACGCGTCCAGATCCTTCGATGTGAGCATCGGCGTCATAACCTGATTCCCGTCTTATCTTGTTCTGGAATTCGTCCGAGTGCTTCCCCACGTCATGCCACAAGCCAGCCTGATATGCCCATCCAGCGCTATTAAATTCTTGGGCAAAGCGGGCCGCCAATTCCGCCACCCCAACCAGATGATCTTCCAGCTTATGCGTCTCGTACTCACCGGTCGCTCCAAGCCTTATATGCGCGATAGGCTCCTTTATGCTCATGACATCATTTTACTCTGTCTTTATATCCTCGCGGCACATAAACATCCACACGCAGCATCCTCCACGGAGAAGTATGCCGCCCCGGCAGGCTCATTCCGTGAGCCTGCCCGTCACCCTGTCGTCTATGTATCAACGGCCAGCGAGGGGCCGGACAACGATCCGCGCCAGTAAAACGCGTCGTTGATCTCGATGCGCTCGCCCGCATGGCCGCTGGTGTAGAACGATCCCGTGAAGTACTTCGTCATCGCCAACGTGGTTTCATGGCCCGATATCGTCGCCGTAAGCGGCCCCTGACCCGCGCACGCCAGAGTGCGTTTCTGGCCCCACAATGCCGTGGCCTTCGCCCTCTCCAACTCCCGCGAGGAGAACATCCAGTTCCTGGTGATGCGATGAATGCCTCGCCCTCCTCCTTCCCTTGCTCCCCCAATATTCTGGGGAGCGGCCCGCGGGGCCGCGGGGGTTCTTTCTTCGTAGGGGCGATTCATGAATCGCCCATCTTCGTAGAGGCAGGCCCCTGTGCCTGCCCATAACGGGCGGCCACGGGGGGCCGCCCTTACAACCCGGAGGCGCCGCCGCCCTCCACCACGATGAATCACCCCTACAATCGCGCGAAGCGCGCCAATTTCCTTGTTCCCCCCCACACGGGGGATCACCGGCGCGCCGCCGCCGAAAGGACTCTTCTCTTCCCCCCTCTCCCCCACGAGGGAGAGGGCTTAAGTGAGGGGGTGACATGGAAATAACCGTCAAGCGCGTCCCCGGCGGACGCCCCCACCCGGACGTGGTGGACAACCTCCTCTCGGACATACGCCCCGCCCTTGCGCGCGGCAAGGCGATCCTCAATGAAGGCGAAGCGCTGGAAACCGTGACCCTCACCGCCCTCTACCGGCCCGGACTCGAACCCGGCCAACTCATCGAGGTCTGCGACTCCTTGCAGGGCAAGGTCTGGCGCGGCAAGGTACGCTCCATCGAGCACGAGTTCTCCGCCGGGCGGCTCACCTCCCGGCTGGAGATCGTCAGGCTGGCGGCATGAGCGTGAAAATCACCGAGGGCTGGACCTGCAACGAGCGCGCGTTCGCGGGCGGGCAAATCCCCCCGGACGTGGCCCACGGCACAATGTTTCATACCGGCGCGGAGGTGGAGGATCACGTCCGCCAGTACGCCAAATTCGACCCGGAACTGTTCCTGCCGCCCCGGCGCGTCCGCGTGACCGTCACCGTGGAGGTTCTGGAATGATCATTGGGGAATTGCGCCGCCTGGTCACCCCGGACACCGCGGCGCGCGGGGTGGTGATGGAGCGTACCGGCTCCCGCCTGCGCGTGGCCACCGCGCGCGGTCTCGTGGAGGTTCCCGCCGCCGACGGCGTCAACCCAGGCGACACAGTGACCATAAGGGAGGGCCGGATCACCAAACCCGGCGGTGGCGGCCAAGTGTACTGGACATGACGGGGGTTTTCAACCACCTTTCACAGCGCCGGAACGGAGCCATAAACCACCCCATCCGCCCCTTCATCCCCGCCGCCACGGCCGCCAAACACCGTTAGACTCACTCCAAATAGCACCCAAACACGCCTGTGGATAACCGCATGTGGATAACTTGGGGAAAACTGGTTCCATAATGGAACTATGCCAAATCAAATGACCGAGCGGCCAAATCAAATGTCCGCCTACAGCAATGTCCTAAAACAGGACAGCGCCCTGTCCTGTTCCGGGAACAAAGCCATAGCCAGCGGTGTAATAGACAGTTAACCAATAAGATATCCATGGCATGAGACATGCTTTCATATAGACAAAGTCCTGGAGGCATAACGATGTTTCGTAACGAAAGCTGGCTGGATGGCGCGCTGTTCCTGATGGATGGCGCGATAAGTTTGCTGGCGGCGCTTTGCCTGATCGGCGCCGTGGCCTTCGCGGGCGCGGTGATAGTCCTGTAGCGGATCATGCGGCCACATAACGGCAACGCGGCGATACTCGTGGAAAGCGCGCCGCGCGGGAAGGCGCAGGCCGCCGGGCGGGCGGCGCGTTCCGCGGACGCCCCGGATAGCGGCGGGATGTCGGGCGGAATTCTATTTGTTTCCGCCGCGCTGCTGGGCGGATTGGCGGTCCTGGAAAGCCATTTTCAACGCCACCAGCCCGGATTTAGTTTTCTTGGGGTGTCCCACCAGTTTGGGCTGTTGACCCAGTACGAAATTTCCAGTGAGCCGAACCGGGGCATTTGGCTGCCCATGGCGATGGTTGGTTCCGGCTGTTTTGTGGTGATGATGCTGTATTCGCTCCGCAAGCGCGCGGGCTTTTTGATGGAATTCGGTTCGCTGCGCCGGTGGCTGGACGTCCACATGTTCCTGGGGCTGTTGGGGGCGTTGCTGGTCACCGCCCACACCAACCTGAAGATTGGGGGAATCGTTTCCATCAGCTACTGGTCCATGGTGATCGTCGCGGCCAGCGGCATATTGGGGCGCTACCTGTACGGGTGGATCCCCCGCCGCGTTTCCGGCCAGGAATTGGAGTTGGAGGATATCCGCGCCATTATCGCGCGCGCCGATGAGCGGCTTGCGGCGCTGGCGGGCGAAAGCCCCGGCGCCCTTGCCTATCACGAACGGATCAAAACCCCTCCCGCGGCGGGCGAGGGCAACGCATTAGCCGCCATCGGGCGGATGATGGCGTACGACGCGGCCAACCTGTTCCGCATGGTGGGGATATGGATGGACCTGGCGGGCGACCGCGCATTGACGCCCGCGGTGAAGCGCCGCCTGTTCCGGCTGCTGCGGCGCAAGAGCGGCATGATCCGCGCGCGCAACTTCCTTTCCGCGGCACAGCGGCTGCTGCATTACTGGCACGTGTTCCACAAGCCCCTGGCCATCACGATGTTCATCGTGATGTTCCTTCACATCGCCGTGTACTACGTGTTCCGCGTTCAATAGCGCCGCCGGTGATGGACGCGCTGCTTGCCTTTGCCGTGGATAATCTGGTTGCGATGGCGGGCGCGGCGCTGGTGGCGCTTACCATGGGACCGTACATCGTGTATCAGCGGTGGCGGAGCGCCCGTGTGCGGGAAAAGGCGGATCAGGCGCGGCGGCTCGGTCTGGCGGAGCCGGTCACCATCCACCCGCGCGTCAACCGCGACAAGTGCATCGGCAGCGGCGCCTGCATGAACGCCTGCCCCGAAAAAACGGTGCTGGGCATGGTGGATCACAAGGGCATGGCGGTGTTCGCGTCGCGATGCGTGGGGCATGGCGCCTGCGCGCGCGCCTGCCCCGTGGGGGCCATCGAACTGGTGTTCGGCTCCGCACGGCGCGGCGTGGACATCCCGCAGGTGTTTCCCAACTTTGAGACCAACGTGCCCCGGCTGTACATTGCCGGCGAGTTGGGCGGCATGGGGCTGATCCGCAACGCCGTCACCCAGGGGCAGGAGGCGGCGGGCTACATCGCCGAAGACCTGAAGCGCAGCGGCTGGCGGGGATCGAAGGAGACGCACGACCTTGTCATCGTGGGGGCCGGCCCGGCCGGGCTTTCCGCCACGCTGCAGGCCAAGCGCGAAGGGCTTCGCTATGTCACGGTCGAACGGGCGGAGGGCGCGGGCGGCGCCATCCTTTCCTATCCGCGCGCCAAGCTGGTGATGACCCAACCGTTGACGATTCCTCTGTACGGCAAGGTCAAGGCCCGCGAGATCAGCAAGGAACAGCTTATCGCCCTATGGAGCGAAATCATCGCCAACACGGGCATCCGCGTCGCCCATGGGGAAGATGTGACCGCCGCGCGCGCGGACGAAGATATGTTCACCATCACCACCAGCCGCCGCGAACTTCGCGCCCGCTACCTGTTGCTGTGCGCCGGCAGACGCGGCAAGCCGCGCACGCTCGGCGTACCGGGGGAGAGTCTGCCCAAGGTGGCCTATCGCCTGCTTGAGCCGGAGCGCTACCATGGACTGGATGTTCTTGTGGCAGGGGGCGGCGACAGCGCGGCGGAAGCGGCCATCGTCCTGGCGGAGGAAGGCGCGCGCGTGACGCTTTCCTACCGCGGCGCGGCGTTCTCCCGTCTCAAACCGGGGAACCTTGAACGGCTGGAGTCCGCGCGCCGGGCAGGATCCCTCACCGTGGCGCTCAATTCCGCCGTGGAGCGGATTGACCCCGAATCGGTGACGCTGGCAATGGAGGGAGCGCGGCGGCGCGTTGCCAATGATTTTGTATTCATCTTCGCGGGCGGCGAGACGCCGCGCGAATTTTTACGGAAAGTGGGCGTGGGGATCGAGACGAAATACGGCGCGCGCTAGGATTTTCTCATCACGCCCCGTACTATTCCCGTCATCGTGTTGGCCAGAAAGAGCAGGATCGCCGCCGCGTTGACCGCGCCGCCGTGCGCCACCAAGGAGCCGTCTCCCGTCAGGTCGCCGGCGATGCGCGGAGCCAGGCTGATATTCAACACCGCCAGATGAAGGTAAAACCACGGCGTATAGACCATCGGTTTGCCGATGATGGCGGGGAAGATGATGGGCGCATGGCCGAAGATCATGGAGAACACAAACCCCAGAAACACGCAATGCAGGATGGCGTCGTATCGCGGACCCGGAAGCCATTCACCGGCGGTAAGCGCCAGCGCCCCGCCCGCGGCCAGCCAACAGTATCCCAGCAGCAGGCACACGGCGATAAAGCGGGTCAAACCAGATTGCCTTACCGTCACCAGGGCGATGTCGTGGCGCAGAAACCAGAACGCCAGCAGGATCATGCCGCCGCCGGCCACGCGCGCGCCCGCGGCGGGACCGGCGGATTGCAGGAACACCCCCGCCATGAACACCGCCGCCGCCG
The DNA here is from genome assembly GCA_016207925.1 of Nitrospinota bacterium. Lineage (GTDB taxonomy): Bacteria > Nitrospinota_A > UBA7883 > UBA7883 > UBA7883 > JACQZB01. The sequence continues at coordinate 559 of JACQZB010000071.1, read as the reverse complement.
CGCCGAACAGCGCCAGCGCCTTTGTGGAATGCCCGAGCAGGCGTGAAAGCTCCAGCCGTTCGCCCGCGATGGTAAGCGTGAGAAACGCCGCCCACCAAAGGACAAACTCATCCACCACGCCTCCCGCCAGCCATAGCAGGTTGCCCGCCAACCATGCCGCCGCGCCGGCCGCCATGGTAATCATGTACGAGGTAAAATGACGCGAAAGCTGGATGGCGAAGATGATAACCATCACCGCGCTGGCCAGCGTGATCAGCGCGGCGGCTTCACGCTCGCGGCCGGTTATCAGCATGAGCATTGATCCGGTTCCAGACAGCAGCGGCGCGGTGTATCCCCACAGGCGCCCCAGGGCGACCGCGCGTTCCAGGCCGATAACCGTCCCCAGGAATCCCCCGATCATCAAAGGCCCGTGCAGCCCCGGCAGAGCGGGTTGCGGCGCGGGAATGTCGAAACCCAGCCGGAGCAGGCCCGACCATAGACCCAGCAGCAGCGAGATCATCCCCAAGGCCAAAAGCGGAATTCGATACGGATAAGGCATGGTGTGGTTGTTTTTCCGCGC
>JACQZB010000039.1 GCA_016207925.1 Nitrospinota bacterium | reverse complement strand
GCGGAGAGGTAGTGGATAAGGTAATCCACTTTTTCGGGGTGGGCGCGGATTTCGTCCTTGAAAAAGTCGTACATCTGCCGGTGCATTTCGTCCACCTCGTCGTCCATTTCACGGACTTCGAACGCCAGACGGGTATTATCGTTGAACAGCGCGTCGAGGGCTTTGCGGAGCATTCCCTGGGCCAACTCCGCCATGCGGACGATGTTAAAGGCCGGCTTGTCGGCCAGTTTGTACTTGTCCAGGAATATGGCGCGCTCGGCCAGGTTGACGGCCAGATCCGCGATGCGTTCCAACTCGTTGTTGATCTTGATGACGGAGACCAGAAAGCGCAGGTCGTGCGCCACGGGCTGGTGCAGGGCCAGGATTTTAAGGCATTCTTCCTCGATGTCCACTTCCATGTGGTCAATGTTGATGTCCTGTTCGATGATGCGATAGGCCAGGGAGGCGTCGCGCCGCTCGAAAGCGTTCACCGCCTGATGGACGCTGTCCACCACCTTGTCGCTCAGGGCGCCGACAAGCTTTTTGACCCGATCCATTTCGCGCAGCATGTGTGTGCCCATCCGCCTGTTCCTTCTGGTTAACCGAATCTTCCGGTAATGTAATCTTCGGTGCGTTTATCTTTTGGCCCCTGGAATATTTTTGGGGTGTCGTTGAACTCGATCATTTCGCCCAGCAGCATAAAGCCGGTGTAATCCGACACGCGCGAAGCCTGCTGCATGTTGTGGGTGACGATGATGATGGTGTAGCGGCTCTTGAGGTCCACCATCAGGTCCTCGATCTTGGAGGTGGAGATGGGGTCGAGCGCGGAACAGGGTTCGTCCATCAGCAGGATATCCGGCTTGACGGCCAGCGCGCGCGCGATGCACAACCGCTGCTGCTGGCCGCCGGATAGCCCCAGGGCGCTGTCGTGCAGGCGGTCTTTCACCTCGTCCCACAGCGCGGCGCTTTTAAGGCACTCCTCCACCATGCCGTCCAACTCCCCCTTGCGGCCAACGCCATGGATGCGCGGGCCGTAGGCCACGTTTTCGTACACCGTTTTGGGGAAGGGATTGGGCTTCTGGAATACCATGCCCACCCGCTTGCGAAGCTCCGATATGTTGATGATGGGGTCGTAAATATCCATCCCGTTGAACATGATCTGCCCTTTGAGGGTGACGGAGTCCACCAGGTCATTGAGCCGGTTGAGGCAGCGCAGCAGGGTGGATTTGCCGCAGCCGGAGGGGCCGATCAGCGCGGTGATCTGGTTTTTGAGGAACGAGATGTTCACGTCCTTGAGCGCCACCTTGGACCCATAGGCCAAGGTAAGGGCGCGCACATCCATGATCATTTCCCGCGGGCCGTTGGCGGCGTGGCTGGCGGAGTTCAAACCCGCCAGACGGCGCGGCAGATAACCTTGTCCCGCTTCGGTGTTTCGCGCGTCGCCGGATTCCATGTGGCCTGTATCCTGTAGTTTTTCCTGCGTGGGCACGCTCATGCCTCCTACACCGCCGAGGTGGCGAACTTCTTTTTAAGTTTATTCCTAATGACAATGGCGCTCAAGTTCAACGCGAGTACGATGCCCAACAGCAACAGCGTGGTGGTATAGACCATGGGGCGCGCCGCGTCCACGTTGGGCGATTGGAAGCCCACGTCGTAAATATGGAACCCCAGGTGCATGAACTTGCGCTCCATGTGCAGAAAGGGAAAGTAGCCGTCAATGGGCAGCGATGGCGCCAATTTCACCACGCCGGTGATCATCAGCGGGGCCACCTCGCCCGCCGCGCGGGCCATGGCCAAAATCAGCCCCGTGAGGATCGAGGGCATAACCGCGGGCAGCACCACGCGCCACATGGTCTCGAACTTGGTGGCCCCCAGCCCCAGCGAAGCCTCGCGCAGGTTGCGCGGGATGGCGGCCAGCCCCTCCTCCGTCGCCACGATCACCACCGGCACCGTCAACAGCGCCAGCGTCAGCGACGCCCATAGGATGCCGCCAGTGCCGTAGGTGGGCGTGGGCAGCGCTTCGGGGAAAAACAGGCTGTCAATCGAGCCGCCCACGAAATAGATGAAAAAGCCGACGCCGAATACGCCAAACACAATGGACGGCACGCCGGCCAGATTGTTCACCGCGATGCGCACGGCGCTGACAAACACCCCCTGGCGGGCGTACTCCCGCAGGTAAAACGCGCCCAGTACGCCCATGGGCGTCACCGCCACGCTCATGACCATCACCATCAGCACCGTGCCGAAGATGGCGGGGAACACGCCGCCTTCGGTGTTGGATTCGCGCGGGTCGGCGGAGATGAACTCCCATATCTTGGAAAGGTACACCCCCGCCTTGCCGAACACGGACAGCTCGTTAGGTTTAACGGCGCGCACGATCATGTACAGCGGCAGCTCTTTTTCCACGCCGCCCGCGCCGGTCAGAACCACGGTCCAGGTCAACTTGGCGCGTATCGCGCCCACGCGCTCCATCACCGCCTCGTAGTCCTTGTGGAGCTTGTCTATCCCGGCGAGATTGGCCGTGATGCGCGGATCATCGTCCTTCGCCCCCTTTAGCTTGAGCGCGCGGTTGGCCAGCCGCAGCTTCTCCTGATCGTAGCTGATGGCGCCCACCTCGTCGCGTTCCAGCGCGCGCGCTTCCTCGAACAGGCGCCGCTGCCCGGCCAGCGCGCCGGTCAGCGCCTTCCAGCCCTCCGCCGGCTCCGCGGCGATGGCCGTTGCGCCATCCTTCACCGCCTTGATCACGCCGATGAAGTCGCCCCACTCGCGCCGTTCAAGCACAATCGCGGCGGCGGGCTTTTCTTCGGTCTTGATGTCCGCTTCGTTGATCCAGATGAAGTCCGCGCCGTACAGGTCGCGGTTGCCCTGCTTGACCTTGATCCGCCAGAGGGGTTCTTTTTTCCCCTCGCCGAACTGGGGGATTTCCTCACGCTCGCTAAGCTGGCCCATTACCTGCCGGCCATCCGCAAGGGTGTAGCGGACAATGTCCTTGGGCCAGAAAAACCCAAGCCCGTTGTACATGATCAGCGCGATCAGCCCGACCACCATCAACAGCGAAAACGCCAGCGCGCCGCCAGTGAGCCATATCAGGGGGTCGCCGGTACGGTATAGCTCTTTCATAGCTCGCTATACCTTCTGCGAAGGCGCAGACGTATCACCTCCGCGACCGTGTTGACGATGAAGGTCATGCAGAACAGCAGCAGCGCCGCCAGGAACAGCACCCGGTACAGCGTGCCCTGCTCCGGCGCCTCCGGCAGTTCAACGGCGATGTTGGCGGAAAGCGCGCGGAAGCCGTTAAACAGGCTCATATCCATCACCGGCGTGTTGCCGGTGGCCATCAGCACGATCATGGTTTCACCCACCGCGCGGCCAAAGCCGATCATGATCGCCGAAAAAATGCCGGGGCTGGCCGCGGGCAGCACCACGTTCATGGCCGTCTGCCATGGCGTGGCGCCCAGCGCCAGCGATCCGGCCGACAGGTGGCTGGGCACATTGGACAGCGAATCCTCGGAGATGGTGAAAATGATCGGGATCACCGCAAATCCCATGGCAAAGCCCACCACCAGCGTGTTGCGCTGGTCAAAGGTGATGCCCGCCACTTCCTTGAGCCATACGCGGTAGTCGCCGCGCAGGAAAAGCTCCTCGATGCCATATCCCAGACGGATGGAGAGCCAGCCCCCAAAAAGCGTCAAGGGGATCAGAACCAGCAGTTCGGCCCCCTTGGTCAGCCGCCGCTTGACCCGGCCCGGCACCGCGGCGCGCCACAGCGTCACCGACAGCAATATCACCGCGGTGATCACCAGCGGCATCAGCAGCACGCCGGGCGCTATTTTTTCCATCATCGGCGCCATCCACAACCCGGCGATAAAACCCAGCACCACCGACGGCAGCGCCGCCATGATCTCCACCGTGGGCTTGACCACGCCGCGGATGGACGGATGCATGAACTGCGAGGTGTACAAGGCGCCAAGCACCGCCAGCGGAATGGCGATTACCATGGAGTAGAACGTGCCCTTGAGCGTGCCGTAGATGAGCGGGCTTAGCGAATATTTCGACTCGAAATCGTCCGTGCCGCCGGTGGACTGCCACACGTAATCCGGCTTGGTATAACCTTCGTACCACACTTCGCCGAACAACGCCTTGAGCGAGATTTCGGGGTGCGGGTCGTCCAGCGTCCATTGGCGCAACCCGCCCGTGGAGGTGATGGCCCACAACGCGTCGTACTTGGGCGCCATGGCCAGCGAGGCCACCGGCCCGTCCGTGGAAAACGCCAGGCTGGTGCGTTCCGTGGTCGCATAATGCAGTCGTACGCCGCCGCCGCTGTCGCCGGTGATAAAGCCCTTGTTGCGCTGCGACACGGCGAACGCCGTCACCCCGGCGGCGTGGGGCGCGAACTCGCAGGTCTTTTGCAGCCGTGTCTCCACCCCTTCGCCGATCCTGGTCAGCAGCCAGCCGCTTACGCCGCCCTTGCCGTCGCCCACGATCAGCGACCGCCCGCCGAACACAAACCCCAACACGCTCACCGGCGCGCCCGGCGTCACCGTGACCGTTTCCACATGAAGGGGTGTTTGGGGGTTTACCAATGATACGCGAACAAGTTCGCCCGCCGCCGTGCCGATAAACAGGCTTTCACCGCGCAGGTCCATGGTCAGCGCGGTGATGTCACCCTTGGTATCCGCCCCGAAGCGGGTGACGGTAATTTCTTTTTCTCCGCCGCCCATCAGGCTGCGCGATTCCACGGTACGCGCCAGCGACACTTCCCGCGCTCCGGTGGCCGCGGCGATGATCTGCCCCTCCTCGCCGGGGCTGTACGCGATGAGGCGGACGGGCTGGCCATCGGCGCGAACCGTGACCGGTTCGTCCGCGTTTACGTTCAACTCAACATGCCGCTGGCCGCCTTCGGGATAGGTGGTGGTGAATTCCGCTTCCAGCCGCATCACCCTGCCGTCGGAAAGGCCCAGGGCCATTTCACGCTGATGGCGCGTGGCGGAGGTCACCGTGGCTCCGCCAAGAGCGCCGAGCGCGATCCGCCCGCCCCATTCGCGGGACACCAGGGTCATTTTCCGCAGGCCGTTTGCGTCCACGGCAAGCCCGGCCTGCTGATACTCGTCCACCATTATCAGCAGCGGCGCCGCGCCTTCAACCGCGGCCATGGTTACGCCGGGTTCGGCCTCCGGATCCTGGAACAATGGATAGACTTCGATAATGATGACAAACAAGATCGCCAGAATCGAGGCGATGATCGCGATGCCGCCGACGGTCACCATGACTTTGGCGATCTTGTCGGCGCGAAGGCGCGTGTCGAAACTGGATGATGGGCGCGCGGCGGCCCGGCCGCTTTCACGGCCGGGCCGCAACGCGGGTTCCGGCTGAATGGTGGATTCGGTCTGGTTCATGCTGTAGTGAGCTACAAGCTTACCGTACCGAATCGCCGCTATTCAAGCTTCTTCAACTCGCCGCTGACGATGCCGGAAGTCAGGGGGAAGTAGCCGTCCTTGATCACCACTTCCTGCCCGGACTTGGAGAGCACCAGTTTGAGGAATTCCCTGGTCAACGGATCCACCGGCTTATTCGGGGCCTTGTTGATATAAACGTAAAGGAAGCGCGAAAGCGGGAACTTGCCGCTATATGCGTTCTCCGGTGTAGCTTCATAGGCCGGCTCGCCTTCCTTGTTGGCCAGCGGCACGGCGCGCACGCCGGCAGTGATATACCCGATGCCGCTGTAGCCCATGGCATAGCGGTCCGCGGTGACACCCTGCACCACCGAGGCCGAACCGGGCTGCTCCTTCACTTCGTCCTTATAGTCGCCCTTCTTGAGCGCGTGCTCCTTGAAAAAACCATAGGTGCCGGAGGCGGAGTTGCGGCCGTACAGGCTGATGGGCTTGCCCGCCCACTCGCCCGCCATGCCAAGCTGCGTCCACGACTGGACGTTTTCCTTGTAGCCGTGGTTGCGGGTTTTGGAGAACGCCGCGTCCACCTGCGCCATGGTCATGGCCTTGAGCGGGTTGTCCTTGTTGACGTACACAGCCAGCGCGTCCACGGCCACGCGGATAACGGTGGGCTTGTAGCCGAACTTTTTCTCGAACTCATCAATTTCGGAGCCTTTCATCTCGCGGCTCATCGGCCCAAGCTGGGCGGTACCGGCGATCAGCGCGGGCGGCGCGGTGGTTGACCCTTTGCCCTCGATCTGTATCTTGACGTTGGGGTACGCTTTGTTGAATTCCTCCGCCCACAGGGTCATCAGGTTGTTGAGCGTGTCGGAACCGATGCTGGACAGGTTCCCGCTGACGCCGCTGACCTTGGCGTAGGCCGGCAGCTTGGGGTCCAGGTCAGCTCCGGCGCCCGCGCCGCCGGCGGACAACGCCAGCGCGGCCGCGGCGGCCACTATGACAGCGACGATGGTCTTGGTCCCTTTAAGCCTCATCTTAGCTCTCCCGCAGTGTTGGTTGATCTCGCGCCCAGACGGGCGTTATTGGCGATTACTATACCCCGCGGCCTCCGCGGCAGATGTTAGAAGATGGTTAGTATTCCGGCCCCGTCCGCATCGGGAACCGCCTTCCCGGGCGTGGCATAACACGCGGTAATATTAACGGAAAGCTAACATACCGCG
>JACQZB010000057.1:1977-6063 GCA_016207925.1 Nitrospinota bacterium | reverse complement strand
TGCCGGAAGCGGAGGGCATGGACGTTTGACCCGCCGCGTGAAATGCGGCGTTCAGAATTTCGAGATTTCAGTCTGTTCGTTCACCCGGACGGATGTCATTGCGGGGAGCGCCGCAAGGCGCGGCGCGCCCCTTCGTCCATCCATAAGAATATTTCCTTGACATCCGCCGCGCGCGGGATTAGTTTATCAATAGATCGTTTAATGTTTAACTATTATCCGGGCGATGGGCACTCACTACCGCGGGCCGCGCAACGAACGCCGGGCGCTGGACGCCTTCATCAAGCTGGCGCGCGCCGGGGACGCGGTTATGGCCGCCACGGCGGCGGCGTTCGAGGACGAAGGGCTTACCATCAGCCAGTTCGGCGCGCTGGAAACGCTGTATCACCTGGGGCCAATGAGCCAGAAACAGATCGCCGCCAAAATCCTGCGTTCCGGCGGCAACCTGACCCTGGTGGTGGACAATTTAGAGCGGCGCGGGCTAGCCGTGCGCCGCCCAGGGGCCGACCGCCGCGTGAACACCGTCACCCTGACGCCCAAGGGCCGCAGGCTGATGGAGCGGCTCTTCCCCCGCGTGGCGGGAAGAATCGCGGAAGTGATGGAGACGCTTGGCGGCGCCGAGTTGGAAACCTTGGGCGCCTTGCTCAAGAAGCTGGGGCGTTCCGCCGCCGCGCGTGGGGCGCGGTCCGGCGGCCGCCATGAGGTTGAATGATCTTTTCGGGAGGTAATGCGATGTCAGGACCACGGAGCGCGGGCAAAAGCCCCATGATGATGGCGTTGGAAGCCGGAGACCATTACTGGTGTTCGTGCGGGCTGTCGGGCAAGCAGCCGATGTGCGATGGCGCCCACAAGGGCACAAGCTTCACACCGCACAAGTTCACCGTCGCCGCCGGGGACAAGGTGGCGATGTGCATGTGCAAGCGCACAAAAACGGCTCCGTTTTGCGACGGCGCTCACGCTACACTATAACCATAAGGATTCGACAGAGGAGAAGCGACATGATTACGAGACTATTGTTTACCACCGCGCTGGCGCTGGCGCTGGCGTTTTCACCCGCCCTGGCCGGGCAGCATGTGATTGACCCCGCCCACACCACCGTGGGTTTTGCGGTCAAGCATCTGGTGATCAGCAATGTTCAGGGCAAGTTCGACAAGTTCGAAGGCGGCTTTGTTCTGGATGACAAGGGCGAATTGTCCGGCGTCACCGCCAGCATAGACGCCGCCAGCATCAACACCGCCATCAAGGACCGCGACGACCACTTGCGCTCGCCGGATTTTTTGGACGTGGCCAAGTTCCCCACGCTCACCTTCGTCTCCAAAAAGGTGACCCGCAAGGGGAACACCTACGCCATTGCGGGCGACCTGACCATCCGCGGCGTCACCAAGCCGGTGACGCTTAACGCGGAGCTGTTGGGCCGGGTCAAGGATCCGTGGGGCTTCATGCGCGCCGGATTCCACGCGGAGACGGTGATCAACCGCAAGGATTTCGGAGCCAATTTCCACAAGGTGCTGGAGGCCGGCGGGCTTGTGGTGGACGACATGGTTAAAATCGCCCTGGACGTGGAGGGCATCCTCCAGCAGCCGGCGGCGGAAGCCAAGAAATAGCGCCTACGCAAAAAGGGCGGGGTTTCACCACCCCGCCCTTCTCCATTAACTTGCGCGCCGGCCTTACGCGATGCCGTCAATGATCGAGTTGAACGTGGCACTGGGGCGCAACGCCGCGGAGGCCTTCTCTACCACGGGGCGGTAATAGCCGCCGATATCCTTTGGCTTGCCCTGCGCGCCGTTTAACTCCGCCACGATCTTCGCCTCGTTCTCCGCCAGCGCCTTGGCTACGGGCGCGAAGCGCTTCGAAAGCTCCGCGTCCTCCGTCTGCTCCGCCAACGCCTGCGCCCAATACATGGCGAGGTAGAAGTGGCTGCCGCAGTTGTCCAACTCGCCCACCTTGCGCGAGGGCGACTTGTCGCTGTCCAAAAACTTTGTGTTGGCCTTGTGCAACGCCTTGGCCAGCGTCAGGGCCTTCTTGTTGCCGGTCGCATTGGCCAGATGCTCCAGCGACTCGGCCAAGGCCAGAAACTCGCCCAGCGAATCCCAGCGCAGGTGCCCTTCTTCCAAAAACTGCTGAACGTGCTTGGGCGCGCTGCCGCCCGCGCCGGTCTCGAACAGTCCGCCGCCGTTCATCAAGGGCACGATGGAAAGCATCTTCGCGCTGGTACCCACTTCAAGAATGGGGAACAGGTCGGTGTTGTAATCGCGCAGCACGTTGCCGGTGACGGAGATGGTGTCCTTCCCTTCCCTCATGCGCTCCATGGAAAGCCTCGCGGCATCCTCCACGGACATGATGCGAATGTCCAGCCCCTTGGTGTCGTGATCCTTCAGGTAGGTGTTCACCTTCTTGATAAGCTCCGCGTCGTGGGCGCGCGACTTGTCCAGCCAGAACACGGCGGGCGTGCCCGTGGCCCGCGCGCGGGTCACGGCGAGCTTCACCCAGTCGCGGATGGCCGCGTCCTTCACCGTGCCCATCCGCCAGATGTCTCCCTGCTCCACGTTCTGCTCGAATATGGACTTGCCGGAGGCATCCACCACGCGAACCACGCCATCGCCGGGAATCTCGAATGTTGTGCCGTGCGAGCCGTACTCTTCGGCTTTCTGCGCCATCAGCCCCACGTTGGGCACGCTCCCCATGGTGCGGGGATCGTACGCGCCGTGAGCCTTGCAGTTGTCAATCGCCGCCTGGTACAGCCCGGCGTAGGAGTGGTCGGGGATAACATACTTGGTATCGCGCTGCTTGCCATCGGCGCCCCACATCTGTCCGGAAGCGCGGATGGCCGCCGGCATGGAGGCGTCAATAATCACGTCGCTGGGAACGTGCAGGTTGGTTATGCCCTTGGCCGAGTCCACCATGGCGATGGCGGGGCGCTTCTGGTACACTGCCTGGATGTCCGCCTCGATGGCGGCGCGCTCGGCGTCCGGCAGGGACTTAAGCTTCGCGTACATGTCGCCCAGGCCGTTGTTGGGATTCACCCCCAGTTTGGCGAAGGTCTCCGCGTGTTTTTCGAAGACGTCCTTGAAGTACACCCGCACCGCGTGGCCGAACATGATCGGATCGGAGACCTTCATCATCGTGGCCTTAAGGTGCAGCGAAAACAGCACGCCTTTGGCCTTGGCGTCCTCGATCTGCTCTTCCAGAAACGTGACCAGCGCCTTCTTGCTCATGAAGGTGGCGTCCGCCACCTCGCCCTCGTCCAGCTTCACCTTGTCCTTAAGCACGGTGACCTTGCCGCTTTTGTCCACGAACTCGATCTTCGCGGTGGTGGCCGCGGCCATGGTGGCGGACTTTTCATTGGAGCGGAAATCGTTCGCGCTCATGGTTGACACGTGCGACTTGGAATCGGAGGCCCACTTGCCCATGGAGTGCGGGTTCTTTTTGGCGTACTCCTTCACGGCGCCAGCCAGGCGCCGGACGGAGTTGCCTTCGCGGATCACGGGGTTCACGGCGCTGCCCAGCACCTTGGCGTAGCGCGCCTTGATGTCCTTTTCCTCGCCGGTCTTGGGGTCCTCCGGATAGGAAGGCAGGTTGTAGCCCTTGTCCTGAAGCTCCTTGATGGCCGCCTTGAGCTGCGGCACGGAAGCGCTGATGTTCGGCAATTTGATGACGTTGGCTTCCGGCTCGTTCACCCATTGGCCCAGCAGCGCCAGATCATCCGGTTTGCGCTGGTTTTCCGCCAGGCGTTCCGGAAACGCGGCGATAATTCTGCCGGAAAGCGAAATGTCCTTCGTCTCCACGGAAAAACCGGCTCCCCTGGTGTACGCCTGGATGATGGGAAGCAGGGAATATGTCGCCAACGCCGGCGCCTCGTCAACTGCGGTGTAAATGATCTTCGGGGTTTTGGTCGTCATGAGAGTCCTCGCCAAAAGTTTTTTTTCGCCGTCAAACCTGCTACACGTTGATGAACCTTGTTCCGCCAATGAAACGCTCACTGGCCGTAAAATTGCGCCCCCTTCCAAGGCATATACCCTTGAAAAGAGAACGGGGATTTTACCACAAAGATGGGCGCAAAACAGCAAGCCCGGCAGCGCGTGAATATCC
>JACQZB010000057.1:0-1955 GCA_016207925.1 Nitrospinota bacterium | reverse complement strand
GGCTTTCAAGCCTGAAATTATTGGTAGCGGAGGTCCGCTACCAGACTTATTTCACTCCACCGATCCGAATCCCGCTTCTCCCTGAATCCGCAGGCAATACCTCCAATGACCGGGGGAAATCTGGCGGCCCACGGGTATTGTCCAGCAATAACGCAAAGGGAAAAAACCATGTCTGACCAATTTAATGAAATGGTCTGCTCTGTGACCCCACCTTGCACACGATGCAATCTTATTATTCCGGTTGCTGCCCTTCCCTTTCGCCAACGCTGTTGCGTTTCGCGTGACGTGCGGACGCTGGGTTACCGTTTCCGGAAACCCAGCGTCCGCAACACTGGCTTGGCGATTCGTCATTCCACGCAACAATCTTGGAGAAACAGCCATGCCCAATGAATTCGACCCCAATTCCGAACTGTCGGCGTTGCGCGCCGAACAGGCAAAGCGCCGCCGCAAGATGCATCGCGGCTCCAAGCTCGCCCGGTTCCGCGCAGAGCTTGTGGCGCTCCGGCAGGCTGGCGCGTCGCTGGCGCACCTGGCGCTGTGGCTCGGCAAGCGAAAAATCCGCGCCAGCAGGAGCGCGATCCTGCGCTATCTCAACACCCTGCCGGCGCTTTGCCATGGCTAAATTCGCAAAAGCCTCAAAACAAGCCAAACGCGCCATCTCAAAAATCATCGGGATCGGCCTCCCCCGGCATGGGAGCAGGAAGGATGGCAAGGTTCATTCGGTCCGCTCGGCCCTGAACTATGAGCAGGCGCTTACCCGGGCCGCTGAATATCTGAAAGCCGGTCGCGCGGATCATGGCCTGCTGAAAATGACCATGGCGGAGGCCCATCAGTACCTGGTGGATCAGTCGGTGCGGCTTTCCCAATCCTCGTTGGACACCCACCGCCATGCCTCGATCACCTGCCGGGCCTCCGCCAGGGAGATGAACCAATGCTGATTCAGGCATTCATTCCTGAACTTCCCGTTGAAGCTTTCGATAAAGGCGTTATCCGTCGGTTTTCCGGCGCGCGAGAAGTCCAGGACAACGCCCCGTGCCCGCGCCCACTCCATCAGCGCCTTGGAGGTGAACTCCGATCCCTGGTCCACCCGGATAAACTTCGGTGGCGTCCGCGTGACGAACAGATCATCAAGCAAACGGCTGACCGTCAGCCCGGATATGGACGTGTCCGCGTAAATCAGCGGGCTTTCCTTGGAGAAACAGTCCACTACCGTCAATGCCCGGAACCGGCGGCAGTCATACAAGGCGTCGGAGACGAAGTCCATCGCCCACACCTCGTTGGGGGCGGCGGGGCCGGGCCGGACGATCCGCACGACGGGCATCTTGCGCCGCCGCCGCGCCAGCCGCAGGGAAAGCCCCTCCTCGCGGTAGATCCTCTCGCTTCGCTTGTGGTTCATGACCAACCCTTCCGCCCGCAGCATCGCGTGCAGCATAGGAGCGCCGAACCGCCCATGCTTCGCCGCCAACTCCCGCATCCGCCGCCGCAGGGCATCGTCCTTGCCGGGGGCGTACCCGTGGTAGTGGAACGTGGACCCGGCCAGCCCCACCACCCCGCACACCCGCCGCGCGCTCAGCCCAAAGAGTGAAACGGCCCGCTCGACGAATTCCCGTTTCTCCTTGGGCCTTAGAACTTTTTTGCGAGAATCTCCTTTAACACCAGATTGTCCAGCGCCTGATCGGCCACCAGGCGCTTGAGCCGCCGGTTCTCCTCCTCCAACGCCTTAAGCCGCTTGGCGTCGCTCAACTCCATCCCGCCGAACTTGGCCTTCCAGCGATAAAAGGTCTGTTCGCTGATCCCGTGCTGGCGGCACAGTTCCGGCGTCCGTTTTCCCGTCTCGGATTCCTTCAACACCCTGATGATCTGTTCCTCGGTAAACCGCTTCTTCATGCGAATCCTCCTTCGTGTATTGTAGGAAATCTCGCATTGAATCCGCTCCAATCACCGGGGGAAGGTCA
>JACQZB010000056.1 GCA_016207925.1 Nitrospinota bacterium | reverse complement strand
TCCATCATTCGGATGGCTGAACTTATGGACGATGAGGCGCTTCTGGCGCGCGCCCGGGCAGTGCTGGATGAAGAACGCGCCCGCGTAGAGCCGCGCATCGCCACGTTGCGCGCGAAGCTTTCGGGCAAGCGCGTGTTGCTGTACACGGGCGGCGTAAAAAGCTGGTCCATCATTTCCGCGCTTCAGGAATTGGGCATGACGGTTATCGCCACTGGGACGAAGAAGTCCACGGAGGAGGATAAGGCGCGCATTGTGGAACTGATGGGCGAGGACGCCCACATGATCGAGGAAGGCGCTCCGGAGAAGCTGCTTAAAATATTCCGTGACGAAAAAGCGGATATTCTGCTGGCCGGAGGGCGCAACCAGTACACCGCGGTGAAGGCGCGTCTGCCGTTTGTTGATGTCAACCAGGAACGCCACACTCCATTCACGGGCTTTGAAGGCCATGTGAACCTGGGGCGGAAGATGCTCGCCGCGCTGGAGTCACCCGCGCACGCGCTGGCGCGGCGGCCCGATCCCTTCGAAAACGTGGAGGTGATGGCATGAGCGCGCATCTTACGATTGATCCCATCAAGCTGTCGCAGCCGGCGGGGGCGTCGCTTGCGTTCATGGGTATCAAGGGCTGCGTTCCGCTGTGGCATGGCGCGCAGGGATGCACGGCGTTCGCCAAAATACTATTCATCCAGCATTTCCGCGAGCCGATGCCATTTCAGACCACCGCGCTGACCCACATCAACGTGGTCATGGGCGGAGAGAATAACATCGCTGAGGCGGTGGAGAACCTTAAGTCCAAGACGCGCGTCATCGCCATCCATACCACGGGCATCGGCGAGACCTCCGGTGTTGACTTAAAGCGCGCCGTCAGGAACCTGCGCGCGGCGCATCCGGAGCTGATGATCATCGGCGTAGGCACGTCCGACTACGAGGGATCATTAGAGACCGGTTATGTAAAGGCCGCCCAGGCGGCGCTTGACGCGATCACGAAACCCCGGTCGGCGCCGCGCCGCAAGCAGGTGTTTCTCGCGCCCGGGCCTTACATCACTCCAGCGGAAGTGAATGCGCTCAAGGAGTATGTGGAAATGTTCGGGCTGCGGCCCGTGGCGTTTCCCGATCTGGGTGATTCCTTGAGCGGCTGGCTCAATGACGCGGAGTACAACGCCGGTTCCATTGGTGGTACGCCGGTAGATGAAATCACCACATTGAGCGATTCGGCGCATGTAATCACCATTGGTTCGTCCATGCGCCCGTTGGGCGAATCGTTCGCAAAAACACATGGCATCGAAGTGTCGTATTACGACAATCTGGCAATGCTCGATGAGGTGGACGATTTCTTCGCCCTGCTTTCGCGTTTGTCGGGCGCAGCGGTACCACAGCTCATCCGCCGCGCGCGCCGCGGATTGCAGGATGCGCTGCTGGACACTCATTTTTATCTTGGCGGTATTACGGCCGCCCTCGCGGGCGACCCGGAGTTTTTGGATCGCTGGCGCGGGCCGCTCGCGGACATTGGGGTCAACTTGGTTAGCGTATCCTCCCTCACACGCGACCGCTACCCAAGCGGCGGCCTGCTCGACTTTGAGCGGGCCATCACCGGCCAAGACGTGGCTTTGCTGATCGGCAACAGCCACGTCGCCGAATTGGCCGGACGGCTCCGTGTCCCGGCGGTCCGGGCCGGCATCCCCGTATATGACCGGATCGGCGAACCCCAGCGCGTGCGGCTGGGCTACGGGGGCGCCGCATCGTTGTACATGGAAGCGGCCAACGCCGTCATGTCCGGGGCGCGCCATACCGCTCCGTATGTATCTTCCCTTCCTGTGTGAGGCTGCGATGAAAGTGACCAGGATGATCACCGTGCCCAAGGGTCAGTCAAAGGCGATCCGCGTGGCCTTCGCCACCAAGTCCGGCGATGAGGTGGACGAGCATTTTGGCTGGGCGCGCCGGTTCGTGATTTACGACGTCACCCAGGGAGGTTTCGCAAAAGCCGGGCGGATTGAATTCGACGGCGAAGAGCTTGATGAACACGGGTCCGACGACAAGCTCAACGGCAAGATTGAGGCGCTGGAAGACTGCGACCTGGTCTATTCAACCGCCATTGGCGGCCCGGCGGCGGCGCGTCTCACCCGCCGCGGGATACAGCCTTTGGTGGCGCGCGATGTCACCTCACTCGAACGGCTGCTCGCGCAGCTTATCGAAACCTTGCGTGGCCCCACTCCGCCTTGGCTGCGCAAGTTGACGCGCGACGATGACCCGGAACGGTTCAAATCGTTCGATGATGATGAATAAAGGAGTGACGCGATGAATGCAGTGATCGCCCGGCGCAAAAACGGGGACGCCTACACCCCCATGTACATCACCGCGCTTGACCCCGCCAACTGCATCGGCTGCGGCCGGTGCTATAAAGTGTGCGGCCAGGGCGTATTCAACCTTGTTGAACGCGCGTCGCTGGAGATGGAGGACGACGATTACGGGGACGAAGGCGCCATGGTGATGACGCTTGCCGGAGACGGCCTTTGCATCGGGTGCATGGCCTGCTCGCGCGTGTGTACAAAGGGGTGCCACACGTTCGCCGCGCTGGCGGCCTGAAGACTCGCCGTGGAGGCGATCCGCCAACGCGCGCGCGCCGCGTACCTGGGCTTGGCCATCGGCGACGCGCTGGGCGCCACCACGGAGTTCATGCTGCCGCGCGAGATACAGTCAACTTACGGGCTGCACCGGGACATTATCGGCGGCGGCTGGCTGCGCCTGAAAGCGGGCCGCGTCACCGACGATACGGAAATGGCTCTGGCCTTGGGCCGCGCCCTGATCGCAAAGCAGGGATGCGACGCGCGGGCCATCGCCGATTCGTTCATCCACTGGATGCGCTCCCGGCCCGCCGACATCGGCTCCACGATACGCAGAGGCTTAAGGCAGTACCTCGCCACCGGATCGCCCGAAGCGGGCTACTCCCCCAACGCCGCGGGCAACGGCGCCGCCATGCGCAACCTGCCCGTGGTGATCGCCACCCTGTTCGATGACGCGGCGTTCCATGGCTGGACCGTTACCCAGGCGCGCGTGACCCATCACAACAATGAATCCGACTTCGGGACGCTTATGTTGGGTGAATTGACCCGGTTGGCCATTCTCAAGGGGCAGGCCGCGCCATTGCAATCGCGCGGCGCCGCCCTGGCCGCGCGGAATCCCCGTTTCGACTGGCGGACATTCAAGGGCGAAACAAGCGGCTATATCGTGGACACCGTCCGCGTGGCGCTCCATTTTTTCTTCAATACCTACGATTTCGAGTCGTGCCTTATTGGCGTGGTCAACCAGGGCGGCGACGCCGACACCAACGCCGCGCTGGCCGGGCAGATCGCCGGCGCGTTATACGGTCTGGACGCCATTCCCCGGCGCTGGCTCAAAAAGCTGGACCCGCTAACGCGCGAGGAAGTGGAGCGGCAAGCGGATATACTGGTGTATTTGGCGCTGGCGCGTCAGAACTCCACGGTTTCGGACACATAATCGCCGCCAAGGACAAGGTGTTCGCCCTCGCTTGCGGGGAGGCCGCCCGGCAGCAGACCGGGGAAACAGATGATTTTTTCGTAGGGCGCCTCGATTTTCAAAATGGTGTCGCCGAACTCTCCTGCGCGCTCCTTGTCCGCGGTGTAGCTGACCAGGCTGTTGTTCCGCACTATCCACCGGCGCTTGTCCCGCTTCTCGATGATCTGGCTGTCGTCCTCCACCCGGTTCACGCCGCGGTATAGGGGGCGGCGCCCTTTTTCCTTTCTCGCGCCGAACCGCCGCAGCCAGTATTGGCAATACTCGTACAACAGGTCCAACTGCGAATGGATGGCGTTGTTGTTGAACCGCGCGTTCATCCGCTCCGTCACGTAGCGGTAGTAGGCGTCGCAGTTTATGTTGGGGATCGGCCCGGCGTGGTACAGGGGGCGCAGCCCAAAGCGCGACTCCGCCCACCCTTTCATCACCGCGCCTTCCGGCCGGTTGGAGTCGAACAGCCAGCCACGCAACAGCCGCAGGTAACTGGCGCGGTAGGAACGCTTGGCGCCGTGCGGCGGCTCCGCGTCCAACTCGAACGCCACGCGCATGTGTTCCATGAACACCTTGGGCGCTTCCTCCTCGCCGAACCGGTCAAGCGTTTCAAACAGCGGCGCATTCATCTCCCGCACACCGTTGATGTGGATGGGCGCCGGAGTGAGGTTGAACGCGGGCGAGGCGAAATACGCCGTAGGCACGTTGATGAGGTTGGTATGGGTCAAATAGTCGTGCGCCACTGTCACAAACCTTACATATTGTCGCGTTGGCGACATGATGGCTCGTTGCATCCGCAGTCAGCCCTGTTGTTTTTCATGCGGTTGCGTCTCCGGAACGTTGGGTATCGCCTTTGCTTTGGGTAATAGCGCAAACAGTACCATATCGGGAGACGGAACGTGGGTAACTGCCCAAGTCCTTCGCGGACGCCGGTTGATGAGCGCTCCAAGCGGCATCCATGCTACTCGGAATCCGCCAGCCACTATTACGCCCGCATCCATTTGGCCGTGGCCCCCGCGTGCAACATCCAATGCAACTACTGCAACCGGAAATACGACTGCGCCAATGAATCCCGTCCCGGCGTGGTTTCGAGCCGTTTGAACCCGGCGCAAGCCGTTGACCGCGCGCGTAAGGCGTCGGCGAAGTATCGCGAATTGTCGGTAGTGGGGATCGCGGGGCCGGGGGACGCGATGGCCACGCCGCGTCGGACAATGCGGACGCTGGGTATGATCCGCGCCGCGCTGCCGGATGTCACCTTGTGCCTGTCCACCAACGGCCTGGCGCTGGCTTCCCATGCCGATGAGTTGATCCGGCTTGGAGTGGAACACGTCACCGTCACCTTGAACACCTTCGAGCCTGATACGGCCTCGGAAATATATTCATGGGTATTGCTCAGCGGCCGGAAACGCGCCGGTAACGCCGCCATGGCGGAATTTCTGGAACGCCAGCAGGAAGGCATCCGCGCCATGACATCGCGCGGCGCCCTGGTAAAAGTGAACAGCGTTCTGATGCCCGGCGTCAACGATGAGGAGATGCCCGCCATCTCGCGGCGGTTGAAGCTCCTCGGCGTTACGGTGCACAACATCATGCCGCTGATCGCCCGCCCCGAACATGGGACGCGGTTCGGCATTGAGGGACGGCGCGAACCCGCTCCGGCGGAGTTGGAGGCGATCCGCGAAAAGTGCGGGGTGATCCGCCAGATGGCCCACTGCCGCCAGTGCCGCGCCGACGCCATCGGCAAGCTTGACGATGACCAGTTCAACGCGCCGCTCCCGGCCCCCGTGGCCGCGGGTGATGGCGCTGACAAACGCGCGCAATGGACGGCGTCGGTTGACAACTGGGTTACACAGCGCGCGGACACCGCCCAGGTTTCCGGCGGCGCGCTTCGCGCCATGCGCATCGCCGTGGCGTCGAAGGGAATGGGCGTGGTCAACCAGCACTTCGGCCATGCGCGGGAGTTTTACATTTACCTGGTGGATTCCGGCGGCGCCCGGCTTGTGGGCGCCCGCAAGGTGGAGGCGAACTACTGCGCCGGGCCTGAAGAATGCGGCGATGAAGAAGCCCTGCTTGAACGCATCATCGAAACCATCGCGGACTGCCAGGCGGTGGCCTGCCTGCGCGTGGGCTATGGCCCCCACAAGGCGCTGACGTCGCGCGGCATAACGCCGGTGACCGAGGTTCCCTACTGGCCCTTGGAGCGCGCGGCGATCCATGCCGCCAACGTTACGCCTGCCGCGTCTGCCGCGGATACTCAAAAGGAAGGGCACGCTGAATGAAAATCACCATCCGGCGGGCTGAAGGCGGCTTGAGCGTGTACATTCCAAAGAAAGACCTGGAGACGCGGGTCATCGCCACCGATCCCGCCCATGCCTTCGGCGGCCGGATCGAATGTGTGGGCGGATTGACGCTGTATATCGAACCGATGAAGGAAGCGCCCGCACTGCCTTTGACCGTGGAAGCGCGCAAATTGTGAGGCTCCAGCCATGATCGCCATTGTGGACACCACCCTGCGCGACGGTGAGCAGACGCCGGGCGTCGCGTTTTCGCTGGATGAAAAACTGGCGATAGCGCGCAGGCTCGACGAGGCGGGGGTGGACTACATCGAGGCCGGAACGCCGGTGATGGGCGGGACGGAGTATGAATCCGTGCGCGCCATCGCCCGTGCCGGACTGCGCGCCCGCGTGATCGCGTGGTGCCGCGCGGTTGAAGCGGACGCCCGGGTGGCGCTGTCCACCGGCGCCAGCGACATCCACCTGTCGCTGCCGGTTTCCGATTTGATGATCAACCGCAAGCTTGGGCGCGACCGCGCATGGGTTCTCGGCCGCCTGAACTCCGTCGCGCGCATTGTGACGGACGCGGGCGCCACGCTGTCCGTCGGCGCGGAGGACGCCACGCGCGCCGGTGAGGAATTTGTCCTGCGCTACGCCCTCGCGGCGCAGGACGCGGGCGCGGCGCGGCTGCGCTATTGCGACACCGTTGGAATGGCGGAGCCGTTCACCTTGGCGGAGAATATCGCGCGGTTGACAGGCGCGTTAGATATCCCCGTGGAGATACACACCCACAACGATTTCGGCCTGGCCACCGCCAACGCGCTGGCCGCCGTCCGGTCCGCCGGTCCCGCATCGCTGGCCGCCGCGTTCCTGCTCTTCCGCGCATTCGACATCGCGCCATGGCGCTGCGCGTCATCCATGGGTCGCCAACCAATGTGCGCGTGGAGCGGCTGCGCGTGTTGGCCGAGTTTACCTCGCGGGCCGCGCGCCGCCCCTATGGTCCGTCGAAATCCATCGTGGGCGATGGCGTGTTCGCGCACGAATCCGGGCTGCATGTGGACGGTGTGCTCAAGGATCCCTCCCTGTATGAGCCGTTCGCGCCGGAACTGGTGGGCGCGCGCCGCCGCATCGTCATCGGCAAACATTCGGGACGCAAGGCGTTGCAGGCGGTACTGGGAGAAGAGGCGCCCGCGCCGCTGTTGGCCAGGGCGCGCGAGGCGGCCATTCGCGGCAAGGGCGCGCTATCGGGCGCCCAGTTGGCCGCGCTGGCCAAAGGAGGCGGCGCATGTTGATGACCGGCGAGGAACTGGAACGATTCAGGCGCCAGATGCTCCATGAAGGCTTTACAGAAGTCTCGCAGGCTCGCCTGCGCGCATCCACCGTCCTTTTGGCCGGCGTGGGCGGGCTGGGCGGCGCCATCGGCTACGCCCTGGCGGGCGCGGGGGTGGGGAAGCTTATCATCGTCCATTCCGGCGCGCTCACCGAATCCAACCTGAACCGCCAGACGCTGATGGCGGACGGCGGCGTGGGCCAGCCGCGCGCCATGCTGGCCCGGCGCAGGCTTATGGAGTATTCGCGGTTCACCCGCGTCGAGGCCCATGACATTCCCATTACGGAGCGGGCGCTGGCGCCGTTGCTGCGCGACGTTGACTTGGTGATTGACGCGCGTCACAACTTCCCCGAACGCCGCGCCCTCAACCGCGCCGCGCTGGAACGTGGGCTACCGCTGCTGTTCGCGGCCATGGACGGGCTGGAGGCGCAAATGGCGCTGTTCATCCCCGGCGCCACCGGATGCCTGGACTGCCTGTATCCCGAAGACCCGCCGGACTGGGAACCGTTCGGATTTCCCGTGTTCGGCGCCGTGGCGCACACGATTGGCGCCATGGCGGGCATGGAAGCGGTCAAGCATTTGGCCGGTTACGGGTCCCCCGCGCGCGGCCTGGTGACCATGAGCCTGGCCGATTACCGGACGCGGATATTCCCGCTACGCCCGGCGCCGGATTGCCCGGCGTGCGCCCGCGCATCCCATAACATACTAATCAAGGAGCATTACAATGCCGGAACAATCACCTGTCACGTTTGAATTTGGCGGCAAAAAACTGTCGCTGACGGTTACCCCCAAGGCCGGACCGGGACACGCCATCGAAGCCGCCTTGACCGCGTCCGGCGGCGGAGAAGTGGCCCACGTCACCTACCGCATGACGGAGCAGTTGAGCGCCGCATGGGGCCTGGACGCCTCCAGCGTCCAACGATTCATGGCGCGGTTCGCCCGCTTCCACCTGCGGGCGCGCGTGGCGGAAGGCGCCACCTCGCTGCGCGACGAGTACCTGTTCGACATGGACTTCGCCGCCAGCCGGCCGGAAGCGGTTATCGAGCGGATGGAGCGGGAATGGGCCGCGCGCGTAACTTAGGGCATTCTGCAGGGCTTGGCGCCCCACAGCCCGCGGCGCGAAACCATCGCGTCGCGTTGCGCCGCCTGGAATTCATCCTTCAACCGTGAACTCAACCCTTCCCTCGTGGTGCGCGCCATGCCGCCGCGAACCATTTCCAGCCCAAGGATTTTTCCCGCCAACGGCCCTTCGTTAAGGGTGATCAGCCCCTTAAGGCCGCCCTGGGAGGCGCAGTCCGTCACATCCACCGTCACCGCATTTCCCCGCGCAACCTTGGCGGCGTAGCTCTTGGCCTCGGCGGCGCAGAATTGCTTGGCGGCGGGATTGGGGCAGACGATCGCGGTTTGCTTGATCCATGCCATCGTCTTGTACACCTTGGAGCAGGTTCCGAATTGCGCGGGGAGCGTCTGCCCTTCGTCAAACTTCACCCGGACCGTGTCGCCATCCACCACGCCGCTCACCACACCCTTAAGCTGAACCGCCGCCGCGGGCGCCGCCGTCAAGGCCAAGGCGCAGATGGCCAGCGCAAGCGCTCGATGCTTCATCGGTACCCTCCTTGCTTCGTTCCGGTCTGTTTTGGCGCGGGCGCGGGCGCCGCCGCCGGGCTGGGACGTTTCGCCTCGGCCTCCTTGATTATTTCCATATCGGCGATGGCGGGCTTATACCCCTGCCGCGCCGATTTCTCGAACCAGCCGCGCGCCTCCGTGACGCTTTGCGCGCCGCCGCTTTTGGCGAGCAGCGACGCCAGGTTGTACTGCGAGGGCGCATGGCCCTGTTCGGCGGCTTTGCGGAACCAGGTCATGGCGGCCTCGGTATCCGGCTCCACGCCATCACCGGATGAGTACATGGCCCCCAGGTTGAATTGCGCCTCGGCATTGCCTTTTTCCGCCGCTTTTTGATACCACTGCGCGGCGGCCGCCTTGTCCTCCTCCACCCCGTCGCCCGCGTACAGCATGGCGGCCAGGCTGGCCTGCGCCTCCACGTGCCCCTGATCCGCCGCCTTTCGATACAGTTCCGCGGCCCTGGCCAGGTCGCGATCCACACCCTCGCCGTTGAACAGCATGGCGGCCAGGTTGAACTGCGCTTCCACATGACCCTTGGCGGCGGCCTGCGCGAACCATGGGGCCGCGGCCTCCGGATCCTGACCCACGCCATCGGAACCCTTGAGCAGCGCCATGCCCAGGTTGAACTGCGCCTTGGTGTCGCCCTTTTCCGCCGAGGAACGCAGCCATGCCAGCGGGTCGCCATCCTCCGTGTCAAGCTCCGCGCCGTGGCTGGCCAAAAGGGCGCCCAGATTGCTCTGCGCCTTGATATGGCCCTGATCCGCCGCGAGACGGTACCATTTGACCGCCGCGTTCAAGTCCTTCTCAACTCCGTAGTCGCCCCGTTCATACAACGCGCCCAGCATGTACTGCGCCCGCGCGGAGCCTGCTTCGCCGGCGCGGGCGAGCCAGCCTGCGCCATGGGCGGAATCGGCGGGGGCGCCCTCGCCCATCAGGTACATCAGGCCAAGGTTGATCTGGGCGTCCGCGTGGCCCTGCCCGGCGGCGGCGCGGTACCACCGCATCGCCAACGCGCTGTCCTGGGGCGCCCCGGCGCCCTTGTGATGCTTGGCGGCCAACTGGTATTGCGCTTCCGGGTCGCCTTGCGCCGCCATCGCCTTGAGGTTTTCCAGCGAAGCGCCAAAGGCGGGCGCCGCCATAAACACCGCAATAGCCGCCAACGCAAGGTGGCGCAAAAGGCTGGGTATTGTCATATTCCTCACCCTCACACCCGCTTTATAGAACAGATTATCCGCCCCGTCCATGCCAAAATAACAGGCGGCGGAGCGTGATACGCGCCCCGCCGCCCGGTGATCATCCGCCGTCAGTTCACGGGTTCTCCTTCCACAACAGCTTGAACACGTTCACCACGAATCCGGAGGAGAAATCCTCGTCGCCAAGCTGAACCACGCGGCCGTCCAGGGTGGAGCCATACGCATGGCCGTCCTTGATATAGACGGAGCCGCGCTGGTTGCCCACCTCCTGGGAGAACACGGTTTCGCCGCCCGCAAGGCTGACAGCCCGGATTTTGCCCAACTGCGCGGTGCTGGCGATGTCGTCACCCGGATTGGCGCTTTCCATGGTGCCATACGCCGTGCTGACATACACAGTGCCATCGGCCACGGTGGGCGAACTCCAGGCCTTCTCGCCCACATCAAGCTGCAACTGCCACAACAGGGTGGCGGCGCCGTTGGCGGCGTCGGGGCTGGTCAACTTTTGCGTCATGTCAATCACGAAGATCGAGTGGCGGTGGTCGGCGTCCGCCGGCGCCCAATCCGTGCCGCCGGTGCCGAACACCACCAGCACGTGGCCGTTGGAGCCTATGGTCACCGTGGGCGAGGCGGCGATGGGATAGTTGACGCCCGCGCCCGTCACCGTGGCGCCCGCTCCGCCGTTAAACAGCGGGATATGGGAGCCGTTGACGTTGGCGCCGGTCAGGGCGTTCAACTCCCACAACCGGCCGTCCATGTCACCCGCCAGGACCACGTCAACGTATCCGTCGCGATCCGTATCCACCAGGGTGATGGCGCCCGGCAGATCGTTCTGGGAGCCTACATAGTCCTCCGAAACGCTCCAGGTCGTGGTTCCCGTCGCCAGGTCGAAGCCGAACATGCGGATGCCGCCCGCCTCCGCGGGTATGGCGGCGGTGTCCACCACCTTGTTGGTGGCCGCGAACACCATGGGCACGGTCACCCCATAGGCGTTTTTCACCATGCCGATGGAAACCCTCATGCCGCCGCCCAAATCCGCGATGTCTTCCTGCGTCTTCTCCCACAGAAGGTCGGGGGTGGTGGGATCGGTGACATCAATGGCGAACACGCTCGGCGACGCGCCGTACTTGCCCGTCATGGCGGAAAGCACCGTGCGCCAGTTGTTCGTGTCCGGGTCGGCGTCATGGTCGTAGAATATCTCGGCCACGGTGGGCGACGTGTCCACGCCCGGATAGGGC
>JACQZB010000008.1 GCA_016207925.1 Nitrospinota bacterium | reverse complement strand
GGGTGAACATAAGTTTCGCGGCGCAGGGCAAGAGCCAGGGCATCGGCGGGGCCATCCTCGCCGCGAAGGAGCGCTTCAGCCCCGGCGAAAACTTCCTGCTGGTGTACGCCGACACGCTGACCACCACCAACATTTTCAGCGTCACGCTGCAAGCCTTCGGGCTGCATGGCGACCCAACGGCGGCCATCTGCCTTACTGAATCGGGAGAAAAGTACGGCAACGTGTACCTTGGCCCGGAGATGAAGATCACCAAAATCGTGGAGAAGCCGCGCCGCGAAAAGGGCCTTGGCAACTACGTCCTGGCGGGGGTGTTCGCGCTCAACACGGCGTTCTTCGACCTTCTGGGCAAGGCAAAGGGTGACATGGAAACGGCGTGGCGCAAGCTTATCGAGGATGGGTCGCTGCGCGCCGCCATTTGGGAAGACCGCTGGCTGGACCTGGCGTATCCGTGGGACATCCTCACCGCCAACCGCATGGTGATGGAGCAGTGGAAAGCCGCGGTGATCCACGAAAGCGTGACCCTGTCGGGCGCCAGCGTCAAAGGCCCGGTGATTATCAGCAAGGGCGCGGACATACGCCCCGGCACGGTGCTCGAAGGCCCCGCGTTCATCGGCGAGAACTGTTTCATCGGCCACAACACGCTGGTGCGGCCCTACACATGCGTGGGGGCGCGCAGCGTCATCGGGCACGGGGTGGAGTTGAAAAACTGCGTGATGTTCCCCAACACCACCGTGGGCAGGCTGTCGTTCATCGGCGACTCGGTGGTGGGCGAAGGGGTGGACATCGGCGCGGGCGCCATGACCATCAACCGGACTTTGGACCAGCGCCCCGTTTCGGTGAAGGTGAGCGGCAAGGCCACGCCCTCGGGGCTTACCAAGCTGGGCGCGTTCATCGGCGACGGCGCGGTGATCGGCGCTTCCAACATACTCGCTGCCGGGGCGATCGTGCCGGCGGGGGCCAGGATAGAGCACAACCTTTCCTACCCGCCCCAAAAGCGCGGAGGCCGCTAGGCCATGTGCGGCATCGCGGGGATGGTGGCCCTCGACGACGTGGCGGGCCGGCTGGCGGATTCCATACGCAACCTTGAATACCGGGGCTACGACTCCTGCGGCATGGCGCTGCTCAACGGCTCGCGTTCGCTGATCGTGCGCAAGAACATCGGCCCGGTGGCCGAGGTCAGCGAGAAGGAGGGTTTCGCCGGCCTGCGCGGGCATATCGGCATCGCGCACACACGCTGGGCCACCCACGGCGGCGTGACGCAGGCCAACGCACACCCGCATCTCTCCTGCGACGCGCGCTTCACCATCACGCACAACGGCATCATCTCCAACCACGACACGCTGCGCGCGCGCCTCGCCAAGGCGGGGCACACCTTCACCTCGGAAACCGATACGGAGGTGATCGTGCATCTGATCGAGGAGCGCTACAAGCAGTTCCGGGGCGTGGAACGCGCCTTCGTGGCGGCCCTGCACGAGCTGGAGGGCACGTACGCCGTGGCCCTGCTCACCACCTACGAGCCGGACCGCATCTACTGCGCCCGCAGCGAAAGCCCGCTGCTGATCGGGGTGGGCGACAGCGCCAATTTCGTCGCCTCGGATTTCAGCGCTTTCATCTCCCACACCAAGCGCGCCGTGTTCATGGACGACGGCGAATACGCGGTGGTCAGCCATGACGGTTACGCGGTGAAACGGGTCGCCACCGGCGAACTGGTGAGCCGCCCCGTGCAGGAGTTGAAGTGGGACACCGAAATGGCCCAAAAGGGCGGTTTCCCCCACTACATGCTCAAGGAAATTTTCGAGCAGCCCCAGGTGGTCCGCAACGCCTTGGAGATTGACGCCAAGCTTATAGAGCGCTTCGCCGCGCTGGCGCTGGAAAAGCGGCTGTTCCTCACCGGGGTGGGCACCACCTACTACGTCGCGCAGTTCGGCCAATATTATTTCAGCGAGTACGCCGGGATCACGCCGGTGGCGGCCTCCTCCGACGAATTCCGGTTCCTCGCCCAGGTGGACGAGGGATGCGCGGTGGTGGCGCTTTCCCAGTCCGGCGAAACCTACGACACGCTGGCCGCGCTGCGTTACGCCAAAAGCCGCAAGGCGGTCACCGGCGCAATCGTCAACGTGATGGGTTCCACCATGGCCCGCACGGTGGACCACCTGATCCTGCAGGGGTCGGGGCCGGAGATATGCGTGATCAGCACCAAGGCGGCGCTGGCGCAAATGCTGCTCCTGGCGCGGATCGCGCTGGCGGCCGGCGCGCGGCGCGGCCACATCACCAAGGCCAAGGCGGCGGCGTATGAAAAACAGATGCGCGAAATGCCGGCGATCATCGAGACGATCCTCAATGAAAAGGCGGGCTTTATCAACACCATCGCGCGCCAGCAGTGCCACATCAACCACTGGCTGTTCCTGGGCCGCGGCAAGTACTACCCCGCCGCGCGCGAGTCGGCGCTCAAAATGAAGGAGGTCTCCTACGTCCATGCCGAGGGGATGCCCTCGGGATTCCTCAAGCACGGCACCATCGCGCTGATAGACGAAAAACTGAACTCGGTCATATTCACCCCGCCAGAGGAGGAAAAGGAGCTGTACGACATGACGCTCTCCTCCGCCGAGGAGATCCGCGCGCGCGACGGCTACACCTTGGGCATCCGCTTTGACGGCGCCCGTAAAAAAGCCCATCTACCGTTCACCGACAGCATTGTGCTGCCGCGCACGCCTCCGTTCACCGCCCCCTTCATCGAAATCGTGGCGGCGCAACTGCTTTCCTACTACACCGCCACCGCGCTCAACCGCAACATTGACCGGCCCCGCGCCCTCGCCAAATCGGTGACGGTGGCCTGACGGGATGATCCGGCTCCAGGGCACCGACGGCGTCCGCCGCCCCGCGTTGCGCGCGGATGACCCGCGGACGGCGGGCCTCTCCCCACAGGCGGCGTTCCTCGAACGCGGCGTCATTACAGAACAATTCATGGAGTTATATCTGTATTGCCGCGTGCGTTGGCTCATTCGTTCGGGGGCCATGAGCGAGGGCGAGGAGTTCGTGATCGCGTGGGACCCGCGCGACCCGGAGGGGCGTTTCACCGGCGCGGCGGCGCGCGGGTTGGCCAAGGGCGGGGCG
The DNA here is from genome assembly GCA_016207925.1 of Nitrospinota bacterium. Taxonomy (GTDB): domain Bacteria; phylum Nitrospinota_A; class UBA7883; order UBA7883; family UBA7883; genus JACQZB01. The sequence continues at coordinate 20,850 of JACQZB010000008.1, read as the reverse complement.
CGGGTGGTTTGGCTGGGGGTGGCGCCCACGGGCGCCCACGCCGTTGGCGCCGTTGTACATGCGCCATATCGGGGCGGCGGGGGCCGCGGTGATCACCGCGTCGCACAACCCCGCCGCGTACAATGGAATCAAGATTTTCACCCGCAACGGGCTTAAACTGTTGCCCGCCGACGACGAGCGTCTGTCCGCCGATGTTCTGGAGGCTTCGTGGGACGAAGTTGCGCTCGCCGCGCCGCGGTATGCGGTGGAGGACCAGCGCGCCCAGGCGCTGGCATTCTACTCCCAGTACCTGCTCAATTCCGTCGCGGATGCCGCGCGCGCGGCGTTCGCCCGTGTCACGCTGATCGTGGACACGGCCAACGGCGCGCTGTCCCCCATCGCCGGCGAGGTTCTTCGCGCGGCGGGATTCGGCGAGGTGATTTCCTGCAACGACGCTCTGGATGACAGGTGAACGTCCGCTCCGGCGTGGCCGATCTGGAAGGGCTGGAAACGGTGACGCGCCCCATGGTCGAGCCGGGAGGGCGCTTCGAAAACCATGCGGCCCTGCGCCGCCTGTTCGAGGAAGGGGCGCGGCGGCGCGCCGGGATCATGGAAGGAAATGAGGCGGTGGCCGCCGCGGTGTTTGACGGCGACGGAGACCGTTTTTACCGGGTGGAATATGATCCGCGTACCGATACAGCTTTCGTCATCACCGGCGACGGCGCGGCGGCGCTGCTGGCGGCGGCCCCAGCGCCATCGCCCACGCTGTTCCTTAACACGGTGGAAAGCGATCTTGGCGCCTCCGCCATCGCGCGTAACCTGGGGTATGAAGCGCGCCTGACCGCCGTGGGTGACAAGTGGATTTTGCGCGAGGCGTTTCTAACGGCGCTGGAGCGGCAAAATCCCGCGGCGCGCGCGCGCGTCGCCGCGCTGGGGGACGGCGCGGGGGCCGATGACATGGAGCGCGAACTGGCGGGGGCCGGATTTCGCGGATTGACCGCGGCAGGCCGGCAAGGCTGGATCGTGGGCGCGGAGGAAAGCGGGCATCTCATAACGCCGGGGGTGGCGATGGGCGCCAACGGTGAAAACCATCTTGTATTCGCCGGCGACGGTCTGAAAAGCTGCCTTGCGCTATTCGCCGCCGTGGAAGGCGCGGGAAGGCGCGGCGCCGCGCGGCTTGAACGCCTCGCTGAACCATTCGCGCGCGGTTATTTCAAATCGCTGTATGTGTACTATGTGGATAAAAACCTTTGGACGCGCGGCGGCGCCGTGTGGCGCGAGGTGGAGGCGGCCCTGCGCGCGGCGCTGGGGCGCGGCTGGCCGGATGCGGCCGTGCAGGAAATGATCCTTCCGGAAGAGCCGGACATGCTCTACCTTAAAGTCACCGAACGCGGCGTCCACGCGGCCTCGGTGTTCATCCGCAATTCAGGCACAGAGGATAAGACCGGCGTCAACCTTCGCGGCAGGCGCGGCGATGGCGCCCGGCTCGCCGCGGTTGGCGAGGAGGCGGCGCGCGCGCTGATGCTCAAGCTCAAGGACAAAAACTCCGTCATGGAACGCGCGGAGCGCCAACTGCTTCTCGCCGCGAAAGACGGCGGCGCGCCGGAGCGGCCCGTGGCGGGGCTTGCCGCGCGGGAGTACGAGCGGTTGTTGCTTGAAACGGGGGTTAAACAGGGGCTTTTGGACCGGCCGGCTCCCGGCGCGCGCCTCACGGAACGCGGGACGTGGTATCTTGCCCATGCCGGATAAACTTATGCGAGGGGATCATGCGATACGCCGAATACTTTCTTCCGGACTCCACGTTCCGGTTTATTAAAGAAATCCGCGCGGGCGAGCGCCCCTGGTCTGCCCTGGACCGCATCGGTGACCTCATCGCCGGGTTCACGCGCGGCATGGCGGACTATGTTCCCCCGGGTTTTGAAACCAGTGTGCGGATGGGCGGTGGCGATGGCGGCGCGTATCTGCTGGTCACGCGCTCGTTCAAGCTTGGCGAACCGCTGTATCTGCGCGAACTGGCGCTGTACGCGGGGGAGGGAACCCTGGTGGAGGCGGGCGCGTTTCTGCGCGGTCCGCTGTATGTGGGCGAGGGGTGCGAAATCCGCCATGGCGCCTACCTTCGCGGCGAAGTGATCGTGGGTGATGGCTGCGTCATCGGCCACGCTTCCGAGATAAAAAACAGCATTATCATGAACCGCTCCAACGCCGGGCACTTTAACTACGTGGGCGACTCCGTGATCGGCTCGCGCGCGAACCTGGGGGCGGGAACCATACTGGCGAATCTGCAATTCCGGGGGCGGGATGAAATTGACTCCGGAAAGATCAAAGACATTTTCCTGCGCGAAGGCGGGCAAGGGATTTCCTCAGGCCGATCAAAGCTGGGCGCGGTAGTGGGCGACTATTGCGAAATCGGCTGCAACACCGTCACTGCGCCCGGCGCGCTGATCGGATCGGACTGCTGGATTTATCCCAATACCACCGTCGGCAAGGGAGTGTATCCTCCCCGCAGCGTCATCCGTCCTGCGTCTCATGCTCTGGAAATCAAACCCAGGCCGGGGAAGGCGGACTGAATGCGCGGCGTATTGATGGCCATCGTGTTGCTCGCCGCGGCGGCGGAAGCCGGGGCGCTGGATCCCGGCCAACCGGCGCCGGACACGGCGCTGACAACGATCGCGGGCAACCAGACGTCGCTCGCCGCGTACCGGGGCAAGTGGGCGCTGGTGAACTTTTGGGCCACCTGGTGCGCTCCCTGCCGCAGGGAAATGCCGTTGATCGAGGACGCCTACCGCCGTTATGCGCCTCTTGGTTTCACGGCGCTGGGCGTCAACATATTTGAAAAACGCGACCGGGTGGTAAAGTTCGCCGCGGAAAACGGACTGACGTTCCCCATTCTGCTTGACCCGGAGGGGGCGGCCATGAAGGCCTTCGGCGCCTCCGCCCTGCCGCACACCGTTCTTATAAACCCCAAGGGGGTCATCGAACGCGCGCACACCGGTCCGCTGACCGGCGAGACGCTGGAAGAATGGCTTAAACCGCTTACCGGCAAGTAAACCGCCGTTCGATTTGCGCGCCGGGCGCGGTTCTAGTACACTGGGCCAACGGCACGGCGCCACGGCCCCAACCTTATATTCGAGAGCGGCATGGATTGCGACCGCGAGACGCCCGCCACGCGCGAACGGAGCATATGGGCGTTCGGCGGCGGCAAGGGCGGAACCGGAAAGACCTTCATCGTCGCCAATTTAGCCATTCTGCTCGCCCGGCAGGGGAGCCGCGTCATCGCCTTCGACGGCGACCTGGGCGGAGCGAACCTTCATACGGCGCTGGGGATGGGCCGCCCCACCCGTTCCATCAGCGATTTCACCCGCGGGCGCGTGGCCAGGCTCGAAGAGGTTCTGTGCCCCACCGCCTATGACAACCTGAAGGTCATCCCCGGCGCGGCGGATGATTTCGGCGGCGCGAACCCCAACTACGCCCTGAAGTCAAAACTGTGCAAGCACCTGCGCCAGCTTGACTGCGACTTTCTGCTGATTGATCTGGGCGCGGGCACCGGCTACAACGTGGTTGACCTGTTTCTGGAGGCCGACGTGGGCGCCGTGGTGGTAACGCCGGAGCCATCGGCGGTGGAACTGGCCTACCGCTTCACGCGCGCGGCGGTGTACCGCCGGCTCAAGCTGCTGGCCGGGTTGCCGCGCTACGAGCAGATCGTGGACGAAGCGGCCGCCGAAAGCGTGGCGGGCAACGTGATCCGCCTGGTGGAAGGCGCGCTGGAACGCATCGCCGCGTTCGACCGCGGCGCGGCGGAGCGCATCGAGGGCGAACTGTACCAGCGGCCCATCAAGCTGTTCGTGAACATGATCCGCGACCAGCGCGACCAGCGGCTGGGCGCGCAGATGTGCGATGTGCTCAACAAATTCTACGGCCCCCCCTGCGAGGGGCTGGGCGCGCTTCCCTACGACGAGCGCGTGCCGCTGGCCGAACGGCGGGGCGAGCCGTTCGTGCTGGCGTACGGCTCTTCCGACACCGCCGCGCAGTTCGCCGTGGCGCTCCAGCGGATGCTTGCGGTATCCCGGGACGTGGCGGAAGGAACGCAGCTTAGGCTTATTTGACGCCATGCCGCGCGAAGTTAGGCGCCTGACGCATTACGAGATTCTCAACCTGCCCGTATTCGCCCCCCCCGAGGCCATTCAGCGCGCCTATGTGAACCTTACCGCGCTCTACAGCGAAACCTCGCTGGCCAGCTACCACGCGCTGACCGGCGAGGAGCGCGCCTGGATGCTCGAACGTGTGCGAAAGGCGTATGAAACACTGATGGATCCGGCCGCCCGCGCCGGCTATGACGCCGCCAGCTTAAGCCTGGAGGAGCGGGAACAGGCGGCGCGCGCCCAAGTGGCGGCTTCTACCGGTTCAGCCCCCATGCCCCCCCTTCCCGCCCCGCCGGTCATGGAGGAGCGCGCGGGATTCGTGCGCCGCAGAATATCCGGGGCCGAGCTTCGCAGCGTGCGGGAGGCGAGGGGCGCTTCGCTCGACGAGATCGCCGAGCTTACCAAGGTAAAAAAGTCTTACCTGGAAGCCATCGAAGCGGATGATGTGGCGCGTTTCCCCGCGCCGGTGTTCTTCAAGGGATTCTTAAAGGCGTACGCCAAGGCCCTGGGCCTTAACCCCGCGGAGATCGCCGAGCGTTACCTGGCGGGTTGACCGGCGCGCCCCCGCCCGGCGGGGGGGGACGCCGCCGTCGCTAAATATTTTCGTCAATGGCCTCGGCCAATTCTTCCTTGGAACGCACACCCACCACCTGCTTGCGGATCTGCCCGTCGCGGAAAAACAGCAGGGTGGGTATCGAGCGGATGCCGTACTTGGTGGCCGTCTTGTTGTTTTCGTCCACATTGACCTTGCCGATCACCACCTTGCCGGTGTATTCGCCCGCCAGTTCGGCCAGCGTCGGGGCGATCATGCGGCACGGGGCGCACCATTCGGCCCAAAAATCCACCACCGTCAACTTATCCGCCTTGAGAACCTTCTCGTCGAAATTCGCGTCGGTAAACGTCTCCATGTTCCCAGCCATTGTACAACCCGTCTCCTATGTTGCCTGTGGGCGCCTTTGGGGGCGCGTGAATATCATAGTTGTCCAGTCTAGCTTTCCGGGCCGCGGGAATCAATCGGTGTTTTATACCGCCCGCGCCAGGGCGCGTTCATGGACAAGCAGGTCGCGCAGGGTTCGCTCCAACGGAATCTCCGGCCTCCAGCCGGAGCGGGCGGTAAGCGCCGTGGCGTCGCCGAACACCGAGGGGTTGTCCGACGGGCGCCCCCGCGCGGGATCCACCTTGCGGGCGATGTCCTTTACGGTGGAAAGGGCGAGAAGCGTTTCAAGTATCTCGCGCGGGGTCACCGGTTTGCCGGAGCAGATGTTATACACCTCGCCGCTCACCCCTTGGCGCAGCGCCGCCGCATAGGCGCGCGCCACGTCGCGGGCATCCAGAAAGTCGCGGCCGGCGTCCAGGTTTCCCGTGGTCACCACGGGCTCGGCGCGGCCCGCCTCGATCAACGCGATCTGCCGGGCGAAGGCGGGGGCCACGAACCGCGTATCCTGTCCGGGGCCGGTGTGGTTAAAGGGCCGGACGATCACCACGCGCAAGCCGTCGCGCTCCGCGCAAAGGGCGGCGGCGCGCTCCCCCGCAAGCTTGGTATAGGCGTAGGCGCCCGCCGGGCGGAGCGGCTGGCGCTCGGTCAGGGGCAGATCGCCCGCGCCGACACGTCCGTACACCTCCGAACTGCTTACCACCAGCGTGGCGCAGCCGGGCGCATGGCGGGCCGCGGCGGAGAGGATGTTGAACACGCCCCCCATGTTGACGTCGAACGCCCACTTGGGGTTTTGCGCCGCCTCGGAAGGCGCGCTCACCCCCCCCAGGTGGTAGATTTCATCGGGCCGGACCTTGGCCACCGCCTCTTCGACGCTGGAAGGGTCGGTGAGGTCCATCCGCACGATGCCGCCGGGGAAATCGCGTGGGGCTACGTCGCGGACGGCGCCGGTCAATTCGTTGTCCGCCGCCAGTTCCCGCGCCAGATGCGCTCCCGCAAATCCGCCCGCGCCGGTGATAAGTATCCGCATGGCCCCTTAACGCTCCGTGCGGACTGACAGTATCATGGCCAGCCGGGAGGACGACGCCGTTTTCTCCGCCCCCCGCAGGAAATTGACGGTGAAGCTCTCCTCGCTCCCGTCATCGCCGGCCAGCGCCACGCTTCCCGGATCGTCAACGATCAGCGAGGTGGAGGCGGCGGCCACGGTGAACGTTTGCGCGCCACGGTCATGGGAGCTGATTTCCGGCGCCAGATCCACGGCCAGCCTGCCATCGCCCGCGCGCCGCACGGTTACGGAAAAACTCGTCCCCGCCCTTTTGAACTCCGTGTTCTGCGCGATGAAGCCGCGGGCGTAGCCATACTGGACCACCACGCCGGTGACGGGGATTTCATCCCCCACGAAAATGCGGCCCGGCTTGCCTTCCATCAGCAGCAGTGATTGGCGGCTCCGGACGCCGCGGCTCGACGCGGCGGCGGAAAGTTCCCCGCGCAGTTGGTTATCAAAGCCGGGCGGCAGCGTCCCCATGCTCCACCCGCCCCCGGCGATCCGCCAGCCCAGGTTGGCCGCCAGCCGGTCAAGCGCGGCGCGCTCGATGAACTCAACCGTCACGCGAACATTGGCGGGCCGCCGGTCGAGTTGGGCCACGATTTCTTCAACGCGGCGGATTGATTCGGGGCTGTCGTTGACGATCAGCGCGTTGGCGCCCTTGGCGGCGGCGACTTTGCCGCGCGGGGAGAGGGCCACCGTAACCGCCGGGACCAGTTCCTCCGCGTTGACGTAACGCACTTCGATCACCTTGACGGCGTCCTGCGCGAACACGGGGACGGCCAGAACCGCCCACAGCGCCGCGGCCAGGGGGACCGCCCGTGTCATGCGAAGGCGTGCCGCAAGTCTATGACGCCGATGGCGGCCACCGCCTCGCCCTTGCTGTCGCGGATGGGGGCCGCGATTACGGGGATGCCCTTGTAGGGGCCTGACTCCGGCTTGCGGCGGATGACCTCGTTTTTCGCCAGAACCTCCTCCAGCACCGGGCCGGTGAACGCCCGGTCAATGATCCGCCCCGTCTCCACGCGCACGCCGGGTTTGTTCTTGCTGCGGATGGTAACGGGGAACTGGTCAACGATGTTGAAAATGGCCAGCGCCAGCGGCGCCAGATCGTCGGCGGTCATGTCGGCGTGAAACAGGTCACTCATGGCAAGCCCTCCTTCGTGGATATTCGAGCGCGCGCGGGGAGGATTACCCATCCCCGCCGGGCGCCCCGGCGAGATTCAGGTAGCCTAAGGCGATCATCGCGCCAATCAGGATCACCACCAGCCCCATGAACCGCATCAGCAATAACAGGCTTCCGCCCGCGGCGGGCCTTCCGCCCATCTCGTCCCAATGCCTCCGCATCGAGGCGGGCAGCAACACCATCAGGGTGAAGCCGAAAATCGCCAAACCCGCCGCGAAAAGCCCCTGGTTCATGCGCGCGCCCTTCTCTGGCAAACTATATCATAACGCGCGGCGGTGGTTTCCGGCCTCCCTCCTCCCGTTCTATAATCAGGGGAATCGCCGGGGGGCCTGCATTGCGGGAAAGGGGAACTAGCGTCATGGCGCCGCGAGCCATGACCCTTATTGAACTGGCGGCGGTTATCGCCGTCATGGCGGTGTTGGCCATCGCGGCGTATCCGGTATTCACCGTCCGTCCGGGGGATATGGGCGCCGCGGCGGGCTTGGCGCTCGAGGACATCCGCTCCACCCAGCGCCAAGCCATGGCCGACGGGGCTCCGCGCGCCATCGTGTTCACGGCGGGTTCACCCGCATACGCCTATGGGCGCGAACCGGGCGCCGCCGCGCCCCTGATCCGCGATGCGGGCGAAGCGGCGCCGGGCGCCGTGTTCCAGGAGTCGCTCACCATTACGTTCAATTCTCTTGGCGAACCGGCGGGCCTTGTGGAGCCACTAACGGTTACGCTTTCGCACGGCGCGGAACGCGCGGCGATCACCATTCACCCCTACACCGGCTACGCCGCGCGCGGGACGCCATGAAGCGCGGTTTTGGCCTCCTTGAACTGGTGGCGGCCATCGCCATCGCCGCCATCGCGGGGGCGTCGCTGGCGGCGCCGTTATACGTCGCGGCGAAAAGCTTGCGCGGCGCGCCGGAAGAGACCCTCGTCCAACTGGCGCGGGGGGAAATGGAAATGTTCCTCGCCGAACTGTCCCGCGCTGCTCCTGCCCAATGGGCGGAGGCCATGCAGGCCCATCAATCCGCTTCGCCCGCCGCCGTCCTGCCCGCGCCCGTGGCGGATGGGGTGGCGTATAACGTCACCCGCGCGGTGGAGTGCCTTGATTTGTCCCTGGCGGCGGACGCGGGCTGCGCGGCGGGGTTCGCCCGCGTAACCGTTACGGCGCAGGGACCGGACGCGGCGCTGTCGCTGTCTTCCGCCGTATCGCGGAGAAACTGGTGATATGCGGAGGCGCCGGAACGCTTTTACCCTTATCGAGGCGCTGATGACGCTTGTGATCCTTGGCGTGATCGGCGCCGGCATGGCGGGCGCGCTGGCGGATCACGCGGACATGTACTCGCTCACCGCGCGCCGGGCGCGTCTTCACAACCTTGCGTGGATCGCCCTCGAACGCGCCGCCATTGAATTGAGCTTGGCCGCCGCCGGCGAGGGGGAGGAAGCGGTGACAGTCCCCGCGCGCGGCGCCTCGGCCGCTGAACTGGTTTTCAGCCGCCCCTCCGCCGCCGGTTGCGCCGTGTGCGTTGACCACTCCACCCAAGTGGCGTTCCGCCATACGCCCGGCGATTACGTTGTATGGCGAGACACCGCCCAGGCGCCCATGGCGCCGTTGGCGGAAGGGGTGACGGCTTTTATCGTCACCGCCAGCGATGACCCGCCCCTGTCCCGGCGCTACACCATCACCATCACCGTCGCCGATGACCCTTCCGCGCCGGCGGATGAGCGCGTGACCATGACCACCACGGTATTCCCCCTCGCCGTTTCCGGCGGAGCGGGGCGGGTGATCCAATGAAAGGCCGCGCGGGTTTGTCCGCCGTCACGGTCAGCCTGATGATGCTCGTATTGGCGGGACTTGGCGCGGCCATCGCCGGGCTGGCGGCGGGCGGGGCGGCGCCCTCCGTCAGCGCGCGCCGGGGGCTTGCGGCCTGGTACGCGGCGCGCGCGGGTGTGGCGTGGGCCGCGCAAGCGACGGAAGGCTACACCACCGCCGACAGGGAGCGCTGGCTGGCGCTGGACGGAACCAGTCTGGAACTGGCGGGAACAGGCGGCCCGCGATTTTCCATCGCCATCAATTACTCCGATCCGGACGACGACTCCGCAACCGCCGACAGCGTCACGGTGAGCGTCACCGGCTTGCCGGCCGCGGGCGGAGTGGAATCGCGGACGTTACGGGCGGTATTCACCGCGCCGCCGCCGGGAGAGGCGTTGTTGTTCGAGGATCACTTCGAAGGCGACATGGCCGGTTTTGATCAGCGTTACCTTGCGGGCTCCCCCGCCAGCGCGCATGGCGGCATTGTACCGTACACCACCGGAGGCGCGGTACCGGGCGGCGACGTGGACGGATTGCTCACCCTTGCGGAAGAAACGGGAGGGTCTCCCAGTGTGTTGGTCATGGGCGGCGAAGGCGAGGCGCGCCTCTCCCTGTTCTCCGGCGAATGCCTTAAATGGAGCGCCGCGCCGGGCGCGGACCCGTGCGCCTATCCGGAATGTGAAAGCCGGGGCGAGTGCCGCGCCCGCGAAGGATTCAACGCTCCCCTTGACGAAGATGGTTACCAGAACTATTTCATCAAGGCGCGCGTCCGGCTGAACTTCGGCTCCGGCTATGGAATCTATTTCCGCTCCGGCTACGCCGATGAAAGCGATCCGGCGGCGATTGATTTCGGCTCGCTGTCCGGCTACGCATGGCAATACGACGCGGCCCTGGGCTACCTTGCCCCGTGCGATCTGGCCAGCGCCGTGTTTGGCGCCGACGGCGTGGGAACGCTCGCCGCGCGCAAGATTCATGGCGGGTCGGAGACGTGCGCGGACGAATGCGGCGTGTACTCACTTCCCACAAGCGGCGCGTATCCCTTTTTCTGCCCGGAAAACCGGACGGGGCTTGAACAGCTTTCCGGTTGGCGATGGAACAATGCGGACTGGTACGCGGGTTGGAATGTGATCTACCTGTACGTATATAAGGGATCGGCGAAAGTTTATGTCGAGCGCGAGGGGCAAGGCTTGGGGCCGGAAATGACGGGGACGGTTGATCTTGGCGCCATCGGGACCGCGCGCGCGGCGGGTTCAATCGGCGTGCGTGTGTTTGGCGGCGCGCGGATCGAGCTTGATTACCTGCGGGTGTACGGCAATGACGCCAACCACGATCCCTCCACCTTCGCCGGCGCGCCGTGAGTGTGGCGCGGCTTTGGATATGGTATAAGTGACGCCATGAAACGCATGAAATATTCGTCTGTCTTCGCGGCTTTTTCAGCGACCCTGCTCACCGCGTCCGAAGCGCGCGCCGCCGCATGGACGGATGAGATGTGGCTGGTGACGGTGTTTATCAAGGGCGGGCCGGTGATGTGGCCCATACTGTTCTGCTCGGTGCTGGCGGTGGCCATCGCGCTGGAGCGCGGGTTCGCCCTGCGCCGGAGCCGGGTGGCGCAAAGCGGCTTCATGCAGGACGTGCGCAAACTGGCGGTAAAGGGCGAGTTCGACCACGCGCTCAAGCTGCTCCAGCCCCAGGCGGCGCCCATGGCCCGCATCGCGCGCGCGGGATTGCTGCGCGGGCAATTCGGCATACTGGAGGTGGAACGGGCCATCGAGGCCGCCGGAGCGCACGAGGCGATGCTGTTGCAGACCAATCTTCGCGGACTGGGCGTTTTGGCCAACCTGACCCCCATGCTGGGCCTGTTGGGAACGGTAGTGGGCATGATTAAGGCCTTCAACGTCATATCGGAGGCGGGCACGGGTGATCCCGGACTGGTGGCCTCCGGCATCTCCGAGGCGCTGATCACCACCGCCGCCGGGCTGATCGTGGGCATACCCGCGCTGGCCCTGTACCATTTCTTCCGCGGCAAGGCCGACCGGCTGGTGTACGAAATGGAGGAAATGAGCTTGTCGTTCGTGGAGGATATCCACCACGCCATAGGGCGCGAGGGCGCGGCGCCGGAGGCGAAAGATGCGGTTTAAATCGCGCGAGGAGGACGATTACAGCCTCCAACTCGCCCCGCTGATTGACGTGGTGTTCCTGCTTCTCATCTTCTTCATGGTCTCCACCGCGTTTGTGGACTTCACCCGCCGGATGGACATCGAGTTGCCCGAATCGCGCTCCGCTTCCGGCGCGGACCGCGAGAAAGTGTGGGAAATTGAAATCACCCGCGAGGGCGCCATATTCCTCACCGGCGCGCCGGTGACGCTGGCGGAGCTTGCCTCGCTGGTGGAAGCGCCCCGCGCGGAAACCCGCGCCTCCGCCATCATCCGCGCCGACCGCCGCGTGGACTATGGCACGGTGGTGGAGGTCATGGGCGCGCTGCGCGCGAAAAGCGTGCGCGACATCTCCATCGCGGTAAAATGATCCGCGCGCTCGCGGCGCTGGCGTCCGCCCTTGCGCTGGCGGCGCAGGACGGCGCGGTACCGGAGAAACCAGATCCCTTGACGCTGCCCGCCGCCATCACAAAGAACCGTGCCCTGGCCGCCGTGTTGGCGGCCCCACCCGTCACCGTCCGCGATTTCCACCTCGAATCTCCCGCCGCGGTGGCGCGGCAGGCGCTCGATGAACCGCTGATGCTGTGGCGGCTGGCGGAATTGTTGGACGGCGCGCCCTTCACCCTGGAAAAGGCGGAGGAAGGCGCGCAATGGGATGTATTCAGCGGCGGCAAACGTTACGTCTTCACTCAGGGCGGACGCGCCGGGGATACGCGCGTTCTCTCCTTCACTTTTACAAGCGGCATTCCCATGGCGCCGGGTACCCGGATTTCCGGTTCGGGCGTCGCGGCGATGCGGGTAAGCGAGGGCAAAGACGGCGCCCGGCTGGATTTTGACCTCTATATGAATCGTGGTGGAACGCGCGCCGACAAGGCGCTTCCCAAGAGCATTGTGGATTACGCCCGGCTTGTCCGCGCCGATCTGGAATCCATCGTCTCCGCGCTTGATCACGCGGCGCTGGAAGCAGTGGACGATCCTGAAGGTATCCTCGACGAAATGCGTGAAGCCGATGACCTGCTCGGGGCGGAGGAGGTTGAGGCGTTCGAGCGGATATTCATCCGTTCCGGCCTGACCGCCGCCGGGCGGAAATGACGCTACCGGACCAACTCGCCCGCCACGCGGCGCGCGGCCTTCACCATGTGTTCAAGCTTCTGGCGCGCCGCGTCCGGTTTGCGGGCGCGCATCCCGCAGTCGGGGGAAATCCATAGATTTTCCGCGCCAATTTTGGCCGCGCCGGCCCTGATGCGGGCGGCGATGACTTCCTCCTCCTCCACCTCGTTGGTGTCCACCGCCACCACGCCCCAGCATATCCGCTTTTTCTTCTCCGCCAGCAGCGCGGGGGTGAGCCAGTCAAGCTTTTCCAGGCGCGCGCCCTCCACCTCCAACAGGTTCACCGGCCCGCCGAGCAGTTGGGGCATGATGGGCGCCACGTCGCCGCACACGTGCAACGCGGAGAACGGCGCCGGGGCCGCGGCCACCGCCAGCGCGGACAAACCCACGTCCAGATCCACGCCCGGCAGCGAGAAAAAAGGCTCGTCGAACTGGATGACGTCAAAACCCGCCTCCGCCAAAAAACGCGCTTCAGCCGCCATGGCGCGGGCGATGTCCATGACCAGTTCCGGATCCACCGTCATCATCTGGCCGCCATCGGGCATGTGGTGCGGCTTGTAGGGCGCCGTGGCGGCGAGTATCGAGCAGTGGGCCATGGTGGTGGGGCCGGTGATGATGCCCTTGACCCGCGCCCTGCCCGCCGCGCGTTCGCGCGCCAGCGTCAGGTCGGAAAGCGTGATGGGCATGACGGGCGGCATTATCGCGCCGGTGACGTTGTACTTGCGCCCCTGAACATCGTAGCCGGGGATGCCCTTGGCGAAAATGCCCACCATATCGGCGCGCACCTGGCCGTCGGAAATCACATCCACGCCGGCGGCCACCTGCTCGTCCACGGCGCGCAGGATAGCCTCCTCCGGCGCCATGCGCGCGTAAGGGTAACTGCCGATAACCGTGGTGGTGATGCCCATGTACGCTCCCAAGTGTCAGGCCATCGTATCGGGTGAACGGGGACGGATCAACCCTTCTTTTTCCCGCGGATGATGAATTCCGCCATACGCGCCGCTTGCAGGTTGTCCGCCACGTCGTGAACCCGGATAATCCGCGCCCCCTTGGTGATGGCGATGACGTTGGCCGCGATGGCGCCCGGCCCCCGCGCCCCCACCTTGGCCCCCAGCGACGCGCCGATGAACGACTTGCGCGACACGCCCACCAGAACCGGGCAGCCTAAGCCGCACAGGCTCTCCAGCCGGTTGAGGATCGCCAGATTGTGGTTCGCCGTTTTGCCGAACCCGATGCCCGGATCAAGAATGATCTTGCGCACGCCGCGCGCGGTGGGCGTTTTAATCCGATCGAGGAAATACGAGCGGATGTCTTCGACCACGTCGCGGTAGGCGGGGCGGCGCTGCATGGTTTGCGGGGTTCCCCGCATGTGCATCACCACCACCGGAACGCCGGACGCCGCCGCGAGGGAAACCATGGCCGGATCGCGCAGTCCGGAGATGTCGTTGATGATCGAAGCGCCCGCCTCCAGCGCCGCCTGGGCGACCCGCGGCTTGTAGGTGTCAATGGATACCGGCAATGACGGATGGGCGCGGACCACTTCACGGATGACCGGTATCACCCGGCGCAGTTCCTCGTCTTCCGCCACCGGCGCGGCGCCGGGCCGGGAGGATTCGCCCCCCACATCGAGAATATCCGCGCCCTCGTCCGCCAGCGCGCGGGCGTGGGCGATGGCGGCGGCGGGATCGAAATACCGCCCCCCGTCGGAGAACGAGTCGGGCGTGATGTTGAGTATGCCCATCACCAGCGTCCGGTTGAAGCGGAGCCGGTAACCCCTAAAGCGGTATTCGCGGGGAGGCCGTTTCATGGGCGGCGCTAGGTGATCTTGCGCTCCACCTTCTCGGTGACAAAGGTCTCGATCACGTCGCCCGCCTTGAGATCGTTGTACTTTTCCAAGCCGATGCCGCATTCGTAGCCGTTGCCCACTTCCTTCACATCGTCCTTGAAACGCCTGAGCGAGCCGAGCTTGCCGGTGTGAACCACCACGCTGTCGCGGATCAGCCGCGCCTGGGCGGCGCGGGTGATTTTTCCGGAAGTGACCATGCACCCGGCGATGACGCCCACCTTGGTGATGTTGAAGATTTCGCGCACGTCGGCGCGGCCGGTGACCACCTCGCGGTATTCCGGCTCAAGCATGCCTTCCAGCGCGTGGCGGATGTCGTCAATGGCGTTGTAGATGACGGAATACAGGCGCACGTCCACGCCCTCCTCTTCCGCCATGGCGCGCGCTTTTTCGGCGGGCCGCACGTTGAAGCCGATGACGATGGCCTCGGACGCGGCGGCAAGGCTGATGTCGGTTTCCGTAATGCCGCCCACGGCGCCGTGGAGGATGTTGATCCGCACCCCGCCCGCGCTTTTTTGCAGATCCTCGATGGCCTTGGCCACCGCCTCGATGGATCCCTGGAAATCGGCTTTGACGATGATGTTAAGCTCCTTGACGCTGCCTTGGGCGATGCTCGCGTGCAGCGTTTCCAGGCGGATGTGACCCTTTGCCGCCAGCCCCTCGGCGCGCTGCGTCTCCTGGCGGCGGGCGGCGATCTGGTTGGCCTTGCGCTCGTTCTCCACCACCATCAGCGTTTCGCCCGCGGGCGGCACGCCGCTGAACCCCAGCACTTCCACCGGCGTTGACGGCCCCGCCTCCTGGCGGCGGCGTCCATGGTCGTCTATGATCGCGCGCACCTTGCCGGAGTGGACGCCGGCCACAAAACAGTCGCCCACCTTGAGCGTCCCCTTCTGCACCAACACCGTGGCCACGGGGCCGCGGCCCTTGTCGAGTTTGGATTCGATGATGGCGCCATAGGCCATGCGTTTGGGATTGGCTTTCAGCTCCAGCAGCGCGCGCGTGGTGGATGGCCTCCAGCGTCTGCGGCCTCACGCCGTCGTCCGCGGCCACGACCAGCACCACCATGTCTGTCACCGAGGCGCCGCGCGCGCGCATGGCGGTGAACGCCTCGTGGCCGGGCGTATCCAGGAACACCACCATTCCCTTGTCCAATTTCACGGTGTAGGCGCCCAGCTTTTGGGTAATGCCGCCCGCTTCGGTTTCCGTGACGCGCGTTTTGCGTATCGCGTCGAGCAGCGAGGTTTTGCCGTGGTCCACGTGGCCCATGACCGTGACCACCGGCGCGCGGGGTTCAAGCTCCGCGGCGTCCTCCACCTCTTCGGCGACTTCTTCCTCAATCGCTTCCTCGCGGGTCTTGATCTCGCATCCCAATTCCAGGGCGAGAGCGCGCGCCACCTGGACGTCAATGGTCTGGTTGACGGTGGCCATGATGCCCTTGGCGATGAGCTTCATGATGACTTCGTTAGGGTTGCGGCGCACTTTTTCGGCGAATTCCTTGACGGTGGTCGCCTCGTCTATCACGATCCGGCGGGCCTCGATCGCCGCCTTGGCGCGCTCCTCTTCTTCAATCATGCGGCGAAGCTCGCGCTCTTCCTCCTCGGCTTTGCGGCGCTTCTCCGCCTCCTCCCGCTTTTTGGCGTCTATGTCGCGCTGGCGTTCCTGCTCTTCCTTGGTAAAGCGTTCGCGCTCGCGGCGGGACTGTTCCTCTTCGGCGCGGCGCCGGGCCGCGGCCGCCTGCTGGCGCTCAAGTTCTTCGGCCTTGCGCTGGGCCTCCTCCCGCTTTTTGCGCTGTTCCTCGGTCTTGCGGCGCGCCAGTTCTTCGGCCTTGCGCCGCGCGTCAGCGGACGCCTTGCGGCGCTCGTCCTCGCTTTCGACCTGTTTGCGGGCGCGTTCTTCTTCCGCGCGGCGGGTCTCCGCCAGTTCCGCGGAGCGCCGTGCGGCGGCTTCGGCAAGTTCCTCCGGTTTTTCCTCAGGTTTTTTGGCGGCGGGCCTGGCGCCTGCCTTGGGCTTCTTGCCCGCGGGGGCCGCGGCCTTCTTCGCTTCCTCCACCGGCTTGGCGGGGGCCTTTTTCTTTTTCACCGCCGTTCCGGTCAATCCCTTGTTCTTCACCTGGCGGCGCAGACGGTCGGCCAAATGGTTATCTATGGAGCTTGAGTGGCTCTTGACGGGGTAACCCATGCCGGCGAGCATGTCCACCAGGACTTTGCTCTCCACGTCCAACTCGCGGGCCAATTCATGAACACGTATTCCGGTCAAAACAGACTCCCTTCACGCCCGGCCCGGCTTGCGTCCCGGCCACGCGCCTTGTGGAAAAATAATGATGATACCACCTTAGGGGGGCGAATCAAGCAAGTTTCTGGCCGGAACGCGGTTTAACGGCGGACGTTATCCCGCCGCGGCGGAGCCGGAAGGCTCGCCGCCCGGCGCGGCGGGGGGCGGCGGTTCACCGGACTCGGCGCCCTTGAGGCGCTTGAGCATCTCATCGTACTCCGCCTGGGAAAGCGCCTCCACATCCCATCCGGTGATCTTGACGGCCAGCTTGATGTTGACCCCTTTCTTGCCGATGGCGGGGGAAAGCTGATCGTCGGGCACGATGGCGAAGGCGCGCCGCCCCTCCTTGGGGATCACCACGGTAACGCCTTTGGCCGGGGTCAGCGCGGAGGCGATAAGTTCCTTGGGGTCGTCGCTCCACGCAAACACGTCTATTTTCTCGCCCGAAAGCTCGCGCGTCACCGGCTGGATGCGTCCGCCGCGCACGCCAATGACCGCCCCCACGGGATCCACGCCCCCTTTCTTGCCGCGCATGGCCACCTTGGAGCGGCCCGACCCGTCCCGCGCCACCGCCACGATTTCCACCAGGCCGTCCTGTATTTCCGGTGTCTCGGTTTCAACCAAACGCCGCAACAGCTCCGGGCGGATGCGCGAGAGCGTCACCAATGGCTCGCGCTTGCCCGCGCGGGCTTCCACGATTTGCAGCTTCAGCGCCCGTCCGCGCTCGAAGCGGTCCAGCGCCGATTGCTCCGCCTTGGGCAGAATCGCCTCCACCCCCTCGCCAAGGTCTATGAGAATGTCGTCATGAAGTTTTTTCATCATTTTTCCGGTGACCACCTGCCCGATGCGGGAGCGGTATCCGGCGACGATGTGGTCAATCTCCAGTTCGCGCCCTTTCTTGTGGATCATCTGCCGCACGGAGAGCGCGGCGATGCGCCCCAGCCCTTCCATCGCCACCTTGCGGCTGACCGTCCCGCCGATCATGGCGGCGGGATCGAGCGCGCGCGCCTCGTCAACGGCGATCTGCGCCCAGGGCGACGAAACCGCATCCACCACTTCAAGCGTCTCGAACAGGTCGAACTCCCCCCGCGCCTGATCAAAGCGCGAGGTCAGGTTTTCGCGCCCCAGCCGGCGGCTGGCGGCCTCGGCCACGGCCTGCTCGATGGCCATGATAAGCTCCCCCACCTCGATGGCCCGCTCGTCGGCCACCATCTTGAGCGCGTTAAGCAGTTCCGATGACATGGATCAGAACTCCAACTCAAGCCGGGCGCGGGCGATGCGCTCGTGGGGGATTTCCACCGGCTCGCCGGACGGCGGCCGGAAGGTCACGGAGATTTCCCCGGCGCTTTCGATCACGCCGGTCACCGTCCCGGTAAGCCCGCCCACCTCGCCGCGCAGGGTCAGCGCCGCCAGCTTTCCCTGCGCCCTGCGGAAGTCCGCCGGTTTTTTAAGCGGCCTGGTCAGGCCGGGGGATGACACCTCCAGCAGATAGGAGCCTTCCATCAGGTTTTCCGCCTCGATCACCAATTCCGCCTGGCGGGATACTCGCGCGCAATCCTCCACCGTCACACCGCCTTGTTTATCAATATACACACGCAGTATGGGCTTGCCGCCGCGCCCGGCGATCTCTATTTCCTCCAGCCGGCACCCCTCCGCTTGGGCGACAGCCGCCAGCGCCGCGCTCAACTTTTCATCCAGCGATTCCATTGCATATCCTTAACATTCAACGGCATAGATGCCTCCCGCTACAGGGCGAGCGATACCGCCCGCCTTAAAAATTATCACAAATTCATTATCCCATAACAACCGGAATACTCACAATGAATTACCGGCGGTGGCGCCGCGCGTCAAGGCGTTGTTCAAGAAAATGAAGCTGCGCGGCGGTATTGACCCCCATGATTTCCACCAGGTCTTCGGCGCGCGCGCCCTCCACAACCTTGCCCGCCCGGATGGCGGCGGCGATAAGGTCGGTAAGGTAGTACTCGCGCTGGGTATTGTCGCAGGTAAGGGTATCGAGCGCGGCGAACAGAAAATCCGCGTCGAACACGTACACGCCGCTGTTTATTTCGCGGATGGCCAACTGTTCCGCCGTGGCGTCCTTGGCCTCCACATTGGCGATCACGCGCCCGCGGTCACGGATGATGCGCCCGTACGAGCCGGGGTCGTCCATTTCGCAGGTGAGCGCGGTTACCGCCGCGTCCGCGCGCCGGTGGGCGATCAGCATGGCGCGCAGCGTCGCTTCGGTGATAAGCGGCACGTCGCCCGACAGGGTCACCACGGGGCCGTGAAACCCTTCCAGCGCGCCGCGCGCCTGCATCATGGCGTGGCCGGTGCCAAGCTGCGGCTCCTGCGTGGCGAACAGCAAGCCCTCACCCTTGAAGCGCTCCATCACCTGTTCGCGCCCGTGGCCCACGATGACCACGATACGGTCCGGATTCAGCTTGCGCGCCGTTTCGATGACATGCGCCAGCAGGGGCTTGCCCGCCAGTTCGTGCAGGACCTTGGGCAGATCGGACTTCATCCGGGTACCTTTGCCCGCCGCCATGATGACCACCGCCGGGGACATGGGTCATTCGCTCCGCAGGGCGTCCACGGGGTTCATCCGCGCCGCCTTGCGGGCCGGGTACCAGCCGAAAAACACGCCCACACAGAGCGCCGTAAGGTAAGCGATACCCACCGTCATGGGGGATACGTAGGTGTCCCACTCGCTGAACCTGCCGATGAAATCGGCGGCCACGAACCCCAGGGCGATGCCCATCACCCCGCCGACGCTGGCCAGCAGGCCGGACTCCACCAGAAACTGTTTCATGATGTCGCGGCGGCGCGCGCCGAGGGCCTTGCGAAGCCCGATCTCGCGCGTGCGCTCGGCCACGGTCACCAGCATGATGTTCATGATGCCGATGCCGCCCACCAAAAGCGAAATGGCCGCGATGCCCGCCAGCAAGAGCGAAAAGGTGCGCGTCATCTCGCGCATGGAGCTCATGATCTCCGTCTGGCTGCGGACGTGGAAATCCTCCTTTTCATCGGCGCGGATTTTATGCGCGCGGCGCAATAGCGAGGTGATCCGCTCCGAGGCTTCATCCATCGCGGCGCGGCTTTTGGCCTCGATGAATATGTTGTCAATGTAGTCCCTGCCGAACATGCGCTTCTGGAACGTGGTGAGGGGTATGAGTATCTGGTCGTCGGCGTCCCACCAGCCCGTCTGGCCCTTTTCCGCCATTACCGCGGCGACCAGAAAGTTCACGCCGTTGATCTTGATTACCCGGCCCACCGGCTGGCGCCCGTTGAACAGGGTATCGGCCACGCTTTTGCCCAGCGCGGCCACGCGGCGGGCGGCGGCCACGTCGCGGAAGGTGAAAAACGCGCCGGAAGCCACGGCGAACCGGCGCGCTTCCAGGTAGTCGGGGGTGACGCCGATGATGTTGGTGCGCGTGTTGGCGTTGAAGTATTTCACCTGGCCCATCTGCGCCGCCGACGGCGCCACGGAGACCACCGCCGCCACCCGGTCCCGGATCAGGACGGAGTCGTCCATGGTGAGCGTCTGCACCGTGGCGCTGCGGACGTGGCGCTTTTCCATCAGGCCGGGGCGCACGATTAAAAGATTGGCGCCAAGGTTTTCGATGTTGCGGGCGATGTCGCGCTTGGCCCCCTCGCCCAGCGCCACCATCGCCACCACCGCCGCCACGCCGATGATCACCCCGAGCATGGTCAGCGCCGAGCGCATCAAGGAGCCGCGCAGTTCGCGTAGCGCCACGCGGGCCACGATCCAGAACATGGGTCAGCGCGCCCCTGCAAAAGCGCGCCGCGCCGCGCCGAGAATCCCCGCATTGTCCCCCAGCCGCGCGCGGACGATCTTAAGCGCGCGGGGGGTGAGCGTGTAGGCGTTCGCCAGCGCCGCAGCCTTCGCGGATGGCGCAAGGAAAGGGAACGCCGCCGCCATGCCTCCACCCCACACAAAACGGGGTGTGTCCAGTACCAGCGCCACGTGCGCCATGGCGCGCCCCAGGGCGCCACCCGCGTCCCGCAATACCTCCCGGCACAAGCCGTCCCCCGCCCGCGCGCCCTTGGCCACCAGCGCCGCGTCAATTCGCGCCGTGTCGCCCGCCGTCGCGGCCCGGAGCCATGCTCCCGCTTTTGCGCGAAAACGTTCGCGCGCCGCCGCCGCGACGCCCGTGGCGGAAGCATAGGCTTCAAGGCATCCCCGGCCACCGCACCCGCACCGCCGCCCGCCGGGTTCTATCTTTATATGGCCGATCTCGACGGCCATGCCCCGTTCGCCGCCCCACAAGACGCCGTCCATCACAACGCCGTCGCCCACCCCCGTTCCCAGGGTGAGCATGACAAAACTGCGCCAATCCCGCGCCGCGCCCACCCATCCTTCGCCCACGG
>JACQZB010000007.1 GCA_016207925.1 Nitrospinota bacterium | reverse complement strand
ACTTCTGCGCGCCGTATCATAGTTGGGAGAAGGGGACGGTGGAGAACACGGTGGGTTTGGTGCGGCGGTGGCTGCCCAAAAAGACGGACGTGGATAGCGTGAGTGACGATAAGATCGTGGAGGTCGAGCGTTGGCTCAATACCCGTCCGAGGAAATGCCTTGGCTACAAAACGCCGCTGGAAGTCTTTAACGGGATGAGCGTTGCACTTGCCGGTTGAATGCGGGTCTCAATTTTTCTTCAAGCAATTTTATGATTTTGATGGCGGCTCCTCTAATGCCTTTGCAATGGAAAATATCGTATTGATCGTCGGACAGCGGAGGCCCCGTTCAAGCATACTGATATATGCAAGGGGCTGGAGTACACATGATGATGCGCGCACGGGTATTCCCCGATCGTGTGAAATCGGGAAGATGAGCACAGGGGGCAGGCTTGGTACTTGACTCTCATGCGGCTGCGCGCTCCGAACCGTTATGGAAACTATATAAGGATCTGGGCGGCGCGCGGGAAAATAATTATGGCGTCATTGCGGCCCGGCGCTGGTCACCCCCCGGGGCGCGGCGGTAGTATAGCGCGCCGCCGGACGTATGCATGGAGAACGCGCCGCAGCGCTCCGGCAGCGATTCCGACGATCCAAGAAAAAGGTACCCGCCCGGCTTAAGCGCCTTGGCCACCCGCTCCAACAGTTCCTCGCGGAAATTGGCGCCAAAATAGATGGTGACATTGCGCATGAATATGACATCGAACACGCCGATACGCGAAAAGTCATCCTTCAGGTTGCGGCGTTCGAAGGTGACGAGGTTTTTGACTTCCGGCGCGATTTCGTACTCCTTGGTGGCATGGGTGAAATAGCGCGCCTTGATTTCATCTGGCATACCCCGCTCCATCGCATGCTGGCCGTACACCCCCCGTTTCGCCACCGTAAGGCACACCGGTCCCGCGCGAGGGAGGGGAGCACTTCGTTCGCGAGCGCCCGGTATGGCCCGCCATCGCGGAACCAACTCGTCTCGTTGGTGATGACGGCTTCGGCCAGGAGGTCGCGCCCGTCATGGCCATGGTCTTGGTTCAGTGCATGATACAGGTCAAACCAGGAGCCGCATTTATATTCGGTGAGCAACGGCTTGAGTTTGGCCTCGAGAAAATAATGTTTGCCAGGGCCAAGCTTTATTCCCAGGCGCTTCTCAATGAGCTGGCAGAGCAGCGTATATTCACCGGCGCCGAGGGCGTGGGGGGTCATGGCGTCCGCCTGATGAGAAACATCCTCGTTATCTCGCCCGCCATCTCGTTGAGGGGAACCACCTTGTCGGACAGCCCTCCCTCCTCCACGGCGCGCGGCATTCCGTATATGACGCACGTCACGCGCGATTGCGTAATGCAATAGCACTTGCGCCGTTTAAGCTCCTGCACTCCCTTAAATCCGTCAACGCCCATTCCCGTAAGGATCACCGGCATCACCCACTCGTCGCCAAAGGAAGCCGCGATGGAACGGAACAGCGCGTCCACCGACGGGCGGCAGCTATTCTCCGGCGGGCCGTCGGTAAGCGCCACCACGGCGGCGCCGCCCCCGCGCTTGCGCAGTTCCATGTGCCGCCCTCCCGGGGCCAGCAGGGCAACGCCCGGCTCCACGCGATCCCCTTCCCTTGCCTCGCGGATCCGTATCTGTGATTGCCGGTCCATGGTCTCCGCCAGAACGCCAGTGAAAACGGGCGGCATGTGCTGCACGATTACTATGGGAGCCGGGAAGTTTCCGGGCAACGCCTGGATCACCTGCGCCAACGCTTCCGGCCCGCCCGTGGAGGCGCCGATGGCCAACAGCGCGAACGGCCCGGCCGCCTTCGCCGCGTCAGCGTCCACCCGTTCCGGCGCGCGGGCCGCGGCGGGGGTTTTGGGCGCAACCGCGCCAGGCTGGAGCCGCGCCCGCACCGCGCCCAGCGCCCGCTCCACCTCCGCCCGCAGGGTATCCATATTGGCGGCAAGGTTCGCGCCCCCCGGTTTGCGGATGAAATCCAGCGCGCCGGAGCGTAGCGCCTGCACCACCACGCCGGCGTCCCTGCCGGCGACACTGCTCACCATGACCACCTGGGCCGCGGGATGGGACACGCGCAGATGGGCGAGCGTTTCCAGCCCGTCCATCTTGGGCATATACATGTCAAGGAACACCACGTCGGCCTTGACGCGCTCCATCAGCGACCCTTCCCTTGCCTCGCGGATCCGTATCTGTGATTGCCGGTCCATGGTCTCCGCCAGCAATTGGTCGATCTGCCGCGCGTGCTTGTGGATTTTCTCGTGCCAGACGTTGATCTCCTGAAACACGGGAATGGAGCCGAACTTTTGCATTCCCTCATCGAAATACCACTTGCCGAACTTGCATTGTGAATGGTCGGACACGTCGGCGGGGTTCAGCTTTTCGTTCTTGAACAGGGCGCCGTTAAGGCGTGTTTTCCAGTGATTGTGCGCCACCTTGACCATGGCGCTGTCGAACGCCTTGTGGCTGGTCTTGAACCGGGACACCATTTCACGCAACCGGTCGGCCATGTTGGCCAGATCGTACGCGGCATTGTTGGAATCCAACACGCCTCTGGATATGACGCTGGAACCTTCACTGACCGCGAGGATGTTTTTCGCCACGTCCACCGACACGGTGGCCGCCTCGCCGATGTTGTGCGAAATCTGGTACGCGCCCTGCGACGACTGAGATACGGAATGCGATATTTCGCCGGTGGCGGCGGACTGCTGGGCCACCGCCGCGGCGATGCTTTCCGAAATGGAGCTGACCTCCTCGATGACGCCGGTGATGCTTTCGATGGCGGCCACCGCCTCGCTGGCGTTGGACTGCATCTCCGCGATCTTCTTGCCGATCTCCCCGGTGGCGGCGGACGTCTGGCGGGCGAGTTCCTTGACCTCCCCCGCCACCACGGCGAATCCCTTGCCCGCTTCCCCCGCCGAGGCCGCCTCGATGGTGGCGTTGAGCGCCAGCAGGTTCGTCTGCCGCGCGATCTCGTTGACCACGTCGAGCACCTTGTCAATCTCGCGCGCCGAGAGCAGGAGGCGGTCCATGATCTCATGCACCCGCTTGGACTGGGCGTTGGCGTCGGAGGCGATGTGCGACTCGCGGCGGCAGTTCTCCGCCACTTGCGAAAGCGACGCGCTCATCTCCTCTATCGCCGCTGCCACGGAGGTCACCGAGTCGGAGACCCCGCGGGAAGCTCCGGCGATGGTGTTGATGTTGCTGGACAACTCCTCGCTGGCGGCGGCGATGCTCATGGCCCGGTGGTTGATGTCGCGCACCCGGGCTATAAGCTGGGTGGAAATGTGGCACGAGCGGGACGCCGACTCGGCGATGGCGTTGCTCTCCAGGTTGATGCCGGTGACGATTTCCCCAAGCCTGCCGCCAAGCTGGTTGACGCCGCCGGCGCTTCTGCCCATCTCACCGGCGGCTAAATCCGCGTCCACGCGCCCGGTAAGGTCGCCTTGGGAGTAGCTGTCCACCACGCCGTTCACCTGTTCGATACGGCGTATCAGTCCGGTGAAGAAATACCAGGCGTACCCCGCCGCCGCAAGGGACACCGCCAGGCCCGCGAACGCCACCCACACCGCGGCGCCGCCCGCCCCTTGCGCCCATACCGTGGCAGCGGTCACGGCCATGGCCGCCGCGGGAATGGCGGCGAACGCCGTCAAGCGACTCGAAAGTTTCATGATTTCACCTCACACCTTGAACTGCCGGACAATGGACTGCAACCGCGCTGCCAACTGGGCCAACTCCATCGCGGAGGCGTTGGCCTTGGCCGCGCCGGAGGCAGTGTCGCGTGCGGCATGGTTGACATCCTTCATGGACGTGGCGATGGCCCCCGCGCCGGACGCGACTTCATGGATGCTCCCCGCGATCTCCTTGGCGGAACTGGAGGCTTCCTCCATGCTGCGCGCGATTTCCTGCACCGTGTCGGACTGCTGCTCCACGGCGTTGGCGATCATAAGGGAAATCGAATTCATTTCCTCGATAACCTTGGTGATCTGCGCGATGGCCTGCACCGCGCCGGAAGTTTTGCCCTGGATCATCTCCACCCGCCGTTCGATCTCCTCGGTGGCCTGGGCGGTCTGCTTGGCCAGTTCCTTGACCTCGTCGGCCACCACCGCAAAGCCCTTGCCCGCCTCGCCCGCCGAGGCCGCCTCGATGGTGGCGTTAAGCGCCAGCAGCTTCGTCTGGTCGGCGATGTCCTTGATGGTCTCCAGCACCTTGCCGATCTCCTCGGAAGAGGTGTCAAGGTCCTTCATGGTCTCAGACGCCTGCTTGGCGCGGCTGTCTGCGTTGGAGGCCACTGTGGAGGCCTGGGCGCAGTTCTTGGCCACTTCGGACAGCGAGGCGTTCATCTCCTCGATGGCCGCGGCCACCATGTTCACCGAGGTGGACATGTTTTCCGCGGAATCCTGGATCTGGCCGATGCTGTGCGTCATACTCTCCACCGAGGCGGCCACGGCGCCGGACTTGCCGGACATCTGATCGGCGCCGCGCGCCAGCTGGGTGGAGGCCGAGGTCATCGAGCCGGCCGATTCCGAAAGCGAGTTGGAAGACTTGGCGACATCCTTGAATAGCGCCTGGAGCCTGCCCAGCAGTGTGTTGATTCCCATCGCCAGCTGGCCCGTTTCGTCGGACGATTCCACCGGCAAGCGGCGGGTGAGGTCGCCCTTGCCCTCCGCGACGTCGCGCACCGCGTTAAGGGTATGGTTCATGTTCCGCGCGACGCCGCGGCTCAACGGAACAAGGAACGCGCCGAATACCACCAGCCCCAGGGCCATTAAGGCGCCCATCGCCGCTTGGGTCCATGTGGCGATCTTGGCCAGGCGTTCCAGCTGGCCCGACATTTTGTTGTCCGCGCCTTCCATATCCGCGCCGCCCTTTTCCAGGCGGTCAAGCTCCGAATCCAACAGGGCGGCGTTACGCTCATATTCCCGAATACTGCCCCGCGTCACCTGAGGCGCTGGGGTTCCCAGAATCGCGGCGCCCCTGGCCGTCAAGGCGTCCGCCTTGGACTGAAGGCTGTCACGCGGCTGCGCCGCCGCAAGGCCCTCGTCCCGGAGGGATTTCATGATCCGGGAAAGCTCCGCCGCGCCCGCATTGAAGCGGGCCAGCGCCTCCATGCGTTCCTCGGCGCTCTGGAATGTGGGCGCCGCCGCCACGCTGGCCGCCATGTGGCCGAGTTGGATGCGGCTTTCCATGCCGCTGTCGGCGGCGCGCCACGCCGCCATCACATCTTCTTCGGCGAACTGGCGCGT